>DBRF01000010.1 GCA_002305795.1 Ruminococcaceae bacterium UBA1375 | reverse complement strand
CCACTTTATTGACTATAGTCCAGTATGATATGTAATTCATCGACAAAGCCGATGAATTTATAGTAAATCTTGATTTCCTGCTTCACTGTTCCGTCTGCCATCTTCTCACGCTCCGAAACAAGTATCTTGTCTATGAGTGCGTTTATAACTGTTGCATCCAGTTCTTTTAAGCCTTGATAATTTCGGATAAGGGCGAGGAAGTCACGGATTCCCCGTGATTTCTCGTAGCTTTCATTAAGAGTTTCCGTCACCTCTTTCAGCCTTGCTTCAATTTCAAGCTGCTCTTTCTGGTATTTCCCCGACATCATCTCAAAATTCCGCTCGGTAATACGCTCCATGACCTTATCCTCGTAGAGAGAGGAAAACAGCCTGTCCAGTTCCGCAAGGCGTTTGTTCAGCTTCTTACGTTCTTTCTCTAATGCTTTCGCCCTGCTCTGGTCTGTTTCCGTGAGCCGCTTTTCTATGGCCCTGACCGCCTTTTCATCATTCACTGCCATATCCGCAAAACAGTTGATGTCGGCAAGAACGGCATTGAATAAATCCCTTGCTTCTATATTGTGGGCACTACACTCGCTTCTTCCGTTTCTTGCATAATTATTACATGAATACTGTACACAGTCGATAATCTCTGGGCGTTTCCTCCTGTGTACGTTCATTGCCCGCAGAGCACATCCGCAGTCCACACACTTGATAACGCCTGCAAAAATATTTACAAATCCTCCCTTGTTCTGTGGAAGCCTACGACTTGTAATAAGCTGTTGGACAATATCAAATTCCTCCTGCGTGACTATTCCCTCATGGGTATTGGGTATCACTTCCCATTCTTCGGGCAGCTTAGAGGGGCGTTTCTTGCTTTTCATATTGGCGGCAATCCGTTTGTAGCCTACAAGATTTCCCGCATATATCGGGCTTCTTAAAATGCTCCTCACGCTGTTCCCACTCCAAATATAGCGTTTGTCCTCGTTCCCCTCAAAATGACGTTCAAAGCCTGTTTCGCCACGCTCCGCCGCATAAGCGGCAGGGCGTAGGATATGCTGTTTATTAAGATGTCTGCAAATTTTGGCAACTCCATTCCCTTTTAATGCAAGGTCGAATATCTCTTTTACAACATGTGCCACTTTATCATCTATCAGCAGATGGTTGTGGTCGGCAGGGTCTTTGATATAGCCATAAGGGGCGGTAGTTCCCATGAATTTCCCCTGTTGAAACCTCGCCCGATATGCCGATTTTATCTTAACAGATATGTCAGCGGCATACATTTCGTTTAAAATGTTGCGGAAAGGCGTGATGTCCATAGCAGATTTATTCAAGGTATCTACGCCGTCATTGACCGCTATATACCTCACGTTATGCTCTGGGAAGAAAACTTCCAGATATAACCCACAATCAAGATAGTTTCTCCCCAGACGGGATAAATCTTTCGTAATCACGCAGTTTATCAGACCGCTTTCAATGTCTTTTATCATATTCTGGAAACTTGGTCTTTGGAAATTTGTACCAGAATAACCATCGTCCACATACGTTTTTGCTATGTGCCATCCCTGCTTTTTCACATAATCCGTGAGGATGGATTTCTGTGTCGCAATGCTCGCACTCTCGTTATCCGTACCATCGTCTTTAGATAAGCGGCAATAAATGCCGACTAAATAGATTTTCTTTTCTTCTTTGATTCCTGCCATACTGTAAAACCTCCGTATCTGTCCTATCTGTTTTCATGTCCCATTGCGTACATTCTAAGCGGACAGCCCCTCATTGTCGAAGGTGTCGCCCTCGGCAATCTTCTTCCGAATATCCTCGGAGATAATCGGGACAAACGCTTCTGTAACGGTCTGTGTGCCGACATATTCACGGCTGATTATCATCTGCACTGGTGCTTTTGGCACGATACGCTTTCTCTTTTTATCTGCTTTCTTATCCTCGCCCATACTTAAATCTTCCTTTCCAGACAGGGCAGGGAAGAGTTTGGAAATGTCCCCGCCCTGCCAATCAGATACCATTAATCCTCGCTGTTTAATTCTTTCTGTAATGCTTTAAGGAGTGCCGCCGCTTCATCAGCGTTCAGCGTGATTCCCTTGCCGCACTTTTCACGGTTCGGGGAAAAGCTGCGGATGTCATACTTCGGCTCTTTCCCATTCCATGAAATGAGATTGATTTCCTTTGTGTAGCCACTGTCGCCCGTAGACAATACTGCGATTTCCTTTACGATTTCATACTGGATTTCTCTCATTCTCCATACCTCAACTCTCTGTATTTACTTCCCGAAAAAAGAAGATTAGCGGCTGTCACGGTTGCGTTTCCTCTGCAACTCACGCTCCAAAAGTTTGATGATGGTTTCCTCCATCTGCTTCGGCGTTGTGTTCTTCGGAAAGTATTTTTTCAGCTTGCTTGTGTTGATTTTCAAGGTTTCTTTCTGGTTGCCCTTTTCCTCCGTCATAATCGCAAATATCGTATCCATGTCAAGCCGCCCGCTCTGGCTTAACTGTTTCATCCGCTGTGCCTGTGAGAGTGAGGGCGTTGCTTCTTCGCTCTCCATCGTGGCAAAGAGGTTTTCCTGCTCGTCTTTCTTCAAGAAGGACAGTTCCACCGCAGGCGTGAGGGCGATTTTCCCCTCGTCCACCATCTGCAAAATCGGCGGTATCAGTTCCGTCAGGCGGATAAAACGCTGCACGGTCATCCTGCCCACGCCGAAGCCCTGTGCCACCTTGTCGTCCGTCCGCAACCTCGTCACAACTTGTGACGAGGTTAAGTCTGTGCGGAAACCCTGCCGCTTCATGGCTTCGGATTTCATCTTGTAAGCAAACGCCCGCTCCGATGGCAGGATATTCTCACGCTGCAAATTGCTGTCTACAAGGGTGATGATGGCTCGGTCACGGTCTAAGGGCAGGACAAACGCAGGCACGGTATTTATCCCTGCAAGTTCAGAAGCACGGACACGCCGCTGTCCTGCAATCACTTCATAACCGTCCCCGTCCTCTTTCGGGCGTGTGATTATCGGCGTGACAATGCCAAATTCCTTGATGCTTTCCGCTAACTCTGACAGTGTTTCATCTTCTGCCACATGAAACGGATTGTCGGGGAACGGGTACAAGTCTTTGGTCTTTAACACCTTAAAATCCTGTTTCTTCATTCACATATCTACCTTTCTTTCGCTCTGCTTCTATGATTTTTCTGCAATTCTTCCAACACTTCGGGCGGTATTTTTGACAGCAGCCGCCCCATCTGCTCGTTGGTTCTCTGCAATTCAAATATCTTCTGATTCGCTTTCTGCACCTTTAGTTCCTGCTCGTACTTTTCATCACGCATACGCCCCGCATAGTCTGATTCCTGCCCAATTCTCTCTTTCAAACTGTCGATATACGCCTGCTGTTTCCCGATTTCCTTAGAGAATTTCTCCACGTCTGGCAGCCATGCAGAGAGTAAATCTAACGCTTTATCCCTTTTCTTCCCTGCGTTAAAGGCGTTGATGTCGGATAGGGCAGACACGATTTCTTCATACTGTTTATCAAGCCTGCCGCCTAATTTATAGAGCCATGTGGGGACGTGTTTCCGCTTGGTTTCCATTGAGGACTGCCCCCGTTCAAGCTGATTCCACCGTGAGGACATCCGCTCATGGTAGGCGGTCTGCCACTCGGATAATGATTTCTGGTTGCCTAAGATAGCTTTCGCTGACAGCTTATTGTCTGGCGTAATCGGCACAAAGCAGAGGTGCATATGGGGCGTTCTCTCGTCCATATGGACGACAGCGGAGAGGATATTCTGCTTTCCAACACGCTCCGAAATGAAGTCAAGAGCCGTCTGGAAATACGCTTTTTGTTCTTCGGGCGGTAACTGGTTCATAAATTCTGGTGAAGCTGTGATGAGCGTTTCCACCATCATCACGCTGTCTTTCCTTGTCCTGCACCCCGCTTCGGCTACCATGCGGTTAATCTCTTTCTTGTAGGTGTACTTTGGTGGTGCTATGAGATGGTAATTGTTTTTAGAGCGTTCCATATCTATATCTGGGTTGCTTTTGTAGGCTTCTTTCTTCCGCTCGTTGTGGCGTTCACAAGCCGCAACGCCGCCCGCTTTTCGTTTCTGGAAACGCAGGATTGCATAAGGCATAGGCGGATTCCTCCTTTCTTTCGGCGGGTGACCGTCCTTTGGGGTGACAGCGGTGACGGTGGTGACAGCAGTTTTGGGATACCCCCTGCCGACTGCCGCAACTGTCACCCTCACCCCCTGCATGACGGTCATGTCGATGATGACGGTGTTTTTGGGATACCCCCCTCGCAAGAGCCGTCACCGTCATGCCGCCATTCTTTTATCCGAAGCCGTAAGGCGTAGGATAGCAGGGCACAGCCCTGCCTTAAGGGAGTCCAGAGGGAACGTCTGGCACACGACTTTGCAGGGCAAAGTGTAGTGTGTTACACCCTGTAAACGCAGTCGGAAAAATCGGAATGATTTTTCTGACCGCAGGGGTGGTTTTACACGACCGAAAAGGGCGAGTAAATCTCACGCCTGCATTTTGCGTTTACGGGGTGTTCTCCCGTAGGGATGACAGCGGCAGGGTATCCTAAAATCACTGTCACCACCGTCACTGCTGTCACCCGCAGGGCAGAGCCGCCAGCTTTACATGGCTTTAAGCGTCAATGACAGTAACAGGGGGGTATCCTAATATCGCTGTCACCACCATCACCGCTGTCACCCGCCCTCCTTGCAAGGGCAATCCGCCTGCCGTCTTTCCTGCGGCTGTACTGGTAGCAGATACGGTTCTCGCTTAAAAATGTGGTGCGGTATTCATTCAGCCATTTCGTAATCACCGTGGGTATGGTTTCCGTTTCCCCCATAGCGGCTAACAGTTCCGTTGCCGTGCCTATCCATTCTTCCTTATCCCTCATAAAATCCACCAACCGAAAAAGGACATCTGGTATCGTTTCTTTCGCAAGCTGCTCCTGCGTTTTCCGCTCCACAAGCTCCCAACGGCAATCACGGAAACGCAGCGTGTATTCCTGATAAGGCGTGTCCCTGCCCGTCACATACAGCTTGGCGGTGTCAGACGCACGTTTCTCCTTTTCCAGAACAAAGGTAGCGTCCGCACTCCCCGTTAATCCTGTCGTCCCAGACACCTTGTTGAACACGTCGCTGTCATTCTGCTTTCGGATGTGGTGTACGACAATGACCGCCAGAGAGTGCCTGTCGGCAAAGTCTTTGATGAGGGAGATGTCCCCATAGTCGCTTGCATAGGCATTGTCTTTTGAAGCTGTACGGACTTTCTGCAAGGTATCAATGACAATGAGCCTGCTGTCTGGGTAATCTTTCAGATAATCTTCAAGCTGCACGATAAGACCGTCTGACAGCTTGCAGCTTGCCACGGCAAAGTGGAGCCGCCCGCTTGCTTCGTCCGTCAAACGAAATAACCTGTCCTGTATGCGGCAGAACGTGTCCTCAAGGCAGAGGTAAAGCACATCGCCCTCCATTGTCGGCATATCCCATAAAGGGATTCCCTGCGACACGCATAAGCATAGCTTCAGCATGAGCCAGCTTTTGCCTATCTTCTGTGAGCCGCAGAACAGCGATAAGCCTGTCGGGATAAGGCTGTCCACCACAAAGGATGGTTTCTCAAGCGGTTCATAAAGGAGCGTTTCGGCGTTGACTGTCTGTAACTTCTGCATGGCTTTCCTCCTTTCGGGCGGTGTCTTTGTTTTCGTTGCACATAGGCGTTGACCTCCTTAAAAATAGATTTACTCCCACGGAAAAAAGTGAGAGTATGTAATGCCGCCAATCCCACACAAATAAAAAACAGATTTCTTTTTCGGGCGGTGTCGGTCACGGTTGGAGATATTTCTTCAATTTCCGCCTTTACTTTCTCCTTTGCAATCGCAACAGATTTCTGTATTGCCGAAGCGGTGCAATGCTCCATAGCGGCGATTTGGTAAAAATTGAACTCATACTCGTAGTAGAGCAGGAAACGCCGCCTTTGTATCTCTGGAAGGCTCCCAACCGCCTTATAGAGCGTTTCATTCCGTTCTTCCTCAACCATGCGTTCATCAAGGCTCTTAGGCACACGCAACGCCCGTCTGTAAAGGGTTTCGTCCCATACCTCGTTAAACTCCCTGTGCCGCTCGTCCCATTAGAAAAGATTCCTGTTCCTGCGCTCCATCTGCCGAAACTCCATAAAGAACTGTTCCGACACTTCCAACTCGTGGGATTTGCCCTGCCCGTCCTTAAAGCTGATAAAATACCTTGTGCCGCTTTCCGTGGATTCCTCCCGAAGCGTGTATGCCTTAACCCTGTATGCCATCCTGTTGTCCTCCTGCAAAAAATGAGTGAGGGGATTTCCATCCCTCACCCAGTAGCCCGCAGGATGGCAGGCTGTTTTAGAAGCTATAAAATTTTCCGCAGCTTCTTCCGCAGATGGTCTAACCTCGCATAGATGGCACCAGTCGTCAAATGCACAAGCGGGGCAATCTCCTTTGTGGAATACCCCTGCATTTTCAGCAGGACGATTTTCAAGGTACGCCCGTCCACCGTGACTAATACTTGATAGAGATTTTCGCTCTCAATCTCTTCCAGTAACTCCGCAACCGTACCCACTTCCGCCTGCCGCTCCCTGCCTGCCATGTCCTCAAGATATTCCGCAACGTCATTCGTCCATCGGTAAAACCGCCTGTTGGAATTGAAGTCTGCCCTGTCCGCCATGCGTATCTGCTCAATGGTCGCTTCATCAACGCCGCACTCACGCAGCAGCTTTTCCTCCGCTTCTTTCCAGATACGCCATTTCCTGTCCTCCCGTCCGTGGTTGTATGCCATTCTTACTTCCTCCAATCAGAATTGATTGAGAGGGCAGAGAAAAGCCCCCTCATCTTCCCAAAGGAAAAAACAAGGGGGCTGAACGCCTTAAATTTTAATTTTCTATTATCTTTCTTAGTTTTATTAGGATTCTGGCTTTGCGTTTGTTTACAACGCTCTGGGTTATGCCCAACCTCGCCCCGACTTCACGCTCGGAAAGTCCGTCAAAAAAGATTGCCTGTATCAGCTCCTGTTCACTATCCGACAGCAAAGGCAGGGCGGCTTTCAGCCTGTCCACCATGACCGCATTGACAACGGTTTCTGCAATGTCCACCGCTTCATCAGTGATAAAGTCCAGAGGATTCCCCTCGCTGTCCGTAAATCCGTCGAGAGATAGCAGTCTATTCTTTGTATCTAATTTTTGCAGATAACGCCACCGTTCCTTGTCACGGTAGAAGTCTGTGTATTGCTCCCTCACGACTTCAAGCAGACAGCCTTGAATGGGGATAAACAGCTTGTCCATATAGGTCTGGTCGGATTCCCTGCAACGGCAGAACTCCGTGTAGGATAATTCCACATAGCCGCCACTTTCTCTGATATATACCTTTCTTGGTGCATATTTCACCATAAATACCTCCCATCTGAATTTTTGAAATGTAAAAAATCCAGATGGAGAGGCGGAGAACGACACCGCATATCAGAAACAGCCCTACGGCACTTTCCAACAAAAATCGACAAAAGAAAAACCGCAAAGGCTCTGTGACCTTTACGGTTATAGGAAATAGTAATTCTATTGTATGGAGATTGTACTTCTACTTTCAAGGTGAGAAGTACCGTTGCACTGGCAGAAATTTTTTTAACTGGTTTCCTGCCGTTCTCTGATATGCTATGTATTGATAAATTTTGCTTCGTATGAGCAGATAGATAACTGCCCGAAAAAAGGACATAAAAAAATCCCTCCAAATTTAAAAACAAATTCAGAGGGTAATTTAGGGTATAACAAAATAACCCACCCGAATATCGTTTTTTTTATTTGGTGAGTTTGTTCTTTCAAATACGAAACAAAAAGAGCCGATGATTCGTGAATTGTTCCACAATTTCATCGGCTCTGCGTCTTAAGCGTCTGGCTCTTTGATGACAGTTATCTTCAAGTTGTCAACTTTAATCAATCTTTCTTGTCTGCATTTTGGACAATAAAGGGGATAATTCTCCAAAACAGTGTCCTTCCTAATTTTATTACGGGTTTTGCTCCCACAAACAGGACACAATATCCATTCGCATTTCATCATAATTAGTCTCTAATCCTTTCAAATCTCATTTTATATGACTTTTGCAAGCTGTTAAGCTAACTTGTGGAACATATGCCGAACCTTATCTATACGGCTATTCGGGCGGCGGGGTTGGCAAATAAATTTACCAATAGCTGGCTGGTATCCTTTTAACTCTGTCAAGCAGACTCCCTGCCCATTTGTGAAATAAGTTAAATCGTTCCTGTATTCTTGAATACATCTAGCAGGGATTTCTCCTTTCAGAATGACCTCGTCATTCTTTATCTGAGTACTTACAATATCTGCACAATACCTTGGAGCATCATGATACGCCCGTGAGAGATATTCCTGCGGTGCATAAATTTCAAAGTGGAGATATGGCTCTAATAGTTCTGTCCCTGCTTTTTTTAAAGCCTGCTCCAATACGATAGGGGAAAGCAGCCGAAAGTCTGCGGGGGTACTTACAGGACTATAATACAATCCATATTCAAAACAGATTTTACAGTCTGTCACTTTCCATCCATACAGCCCCTGCTCGCAGCCATAAAGAACCCCCTCCATAACCGCATTTTGGAACGATTGATTTAAATATCCAAGTGAAACTCTGCTTTCATACTGCACTCCGCTTCCAATAGGGAGCGGCTCTATGGACAACCCGACAGAAGCCCAGAAAGGATTTGGCGGGACTTCTATGTGGATGGTATATTCTGCTTTTCTAAGCGGTCTTTCCATATATATAACAGTAGGCTCTTTTATTTCTGCCTCCACATGATATTTTTCCTCAAGGATGGCACAAATGACTTCCATCTGCACATTCCCCAAAAAAGAAAGTATAATCTCATGCGTTGTAGTATCCACATAATATTTTAAAAGAGGGTCGCCATCTGAAATTTCTGTAAGTGCCCCAAGCAATATTTCCCGCTGTTCAGATTTCTTTACTGCAATCGTTGTTTGGAGCATAGGGAGAGGATTTTCAATAAATTTTCTCTGCGGCAACAGTATTTCGTTCCCCAAAATACTGTTTAGCTGCAAAACATCATTTGGTAAAATTACAATATCACCAGAGCAGGCTGTATCGGATGAATATAATTCACCGTTTGTCGGAACACACATCTCTGTGATTTTTATTTTCTCTTTTTCAGATATTCTAATAACATCCCTCAAATGCAATGTTCCGCTATATATACGCACATAAACAAAACGCCGCCTTTTCTCTGAATATTCAATCTTAAAAACCTGCCCGCATAGTTCAGATTGACCTTCAGGCGTTGATGAATAAAATTTACTGGCAATTACTTCTATAAGCTG
Organism: Ruminococcaceae bacterium UBA1375; assembly: GCA_002305795.1. Taxonomy (GTDB): domain Bacteria; phylum Bacillota; class Clostridia; order Oscillospirales; family Ruminococcaceae; genus Egerieicola; species Egerieicola faecalis. The sequence goes on along the minus strand of DBRF01000010.1, from coordinate 81,955 downwards.
CCGAATCCCCAGATTGTTTTTAGCGCTTCCGTGATAAACGGGAAATAACGTTCCGTTTTGGAATCTCCTGTTTTCTTCCTGTTCCAGTTCTGACATTTTAAACGGTTTCCCTGACATATATTTCTCTAATAGTTCATCGTTTCCCATAATTACCGCATCCCACTGTTCCATATCGTCATTGTCCGTTACATTTATATGGGGATGCTGCCCAACCTTTTGCTTCACTATAATTTCCGAAGAAAGCTTTGCTTTCATTTCCCGATATACCATTGGCAAATCAATCCCCTCTTGGTCAATTTTATTGATGAAAAAAATTGTCGGAATCTTCATTATCTGTAGTGCATGAAACAGTATACGGGTCTGTGCCTGTATGCCATCCTTTGCAGAAACTAATAATACTGCTCCGTCTAATACGGATAAAGAACGGTATACTTCCGCCAAAAAATCCATATGGCCTGGCGTATCTATAATGTTGACTTTTACATCCTCCCACTGAAAAGATGTCACTGCTGTCTGGATAGTGATTCCCCTTTGACGCTCCAAATTCATTGTATCTGTCCTTGTTGTGCCTTCATCTACGCTCCCTAGTTCTGCAATTGCACCACTGGTATACAATAAACTTTCCGTTAATGTTGTCTTTCCTGCGTCAACGTGAGCCAGAATGCCTAAGTTAATTATTTTCATGTGATTTTCCTCCTATCAACACCCAAAAAAGGGCATAAAAATACCCAGTGATAAATACTCCTATCACTGGGTAAATAACTCCAATAGCCCCAAAACACTTATATGTTTTCGGGCATATAAAATTACATGATAAAAGTATTCTTAAACTGGGTACAAAAAACTAAGCCCCATATTAAAAGTGAAACGGGACTGCTACTTTTTGTTCCCACTATCAAATTGACAGTTTATTTAAGAATACCTTGCCGCATATTTATTAACTCCTTGTATAATACTGAATCTAATTATATTCCTTAACCCTTTATTTGTCAAGCTGACAAACTAAAGCAGAAAAAGCGGCAGGATTTCCCCCTGCCACTAATCATCTGTTTATGCAAAAATAATTTCCTTTTCCACAATCTCCCTCGCACAAGCCCTTATGTTATTGAGGCATCCTGTCCATTCTAAGGCGTTTTCTGCCTTTAGCTGTTCCGTTATGCCCTGTGCCTGTTTCATACCCTCTATGAGCCTTTCAAAGCGTTCCTGTGCCTGTCTGTTGATGTCGGCAAGGTAGGCGTTTAGCCTGCCGCTTGTAAGAAGATTGGTGTATGTAACTTTACGGTACTGTTTTAGATAATCTAAATGCCGTTGCCCCCAGATGCCTATTGCCTGTTCTTCTTCGGCGGGTACAGTTAAGCACGGTATCAAATAATCCCCTTGCCTTTCGTATTTGCCGCCCAGTTCCTCAAATAATGATTTTGCCATTGTCTGTTACCTCCACATTCTTTTTTATTTTGAATGTCCGCAAAATCCGTCCTACATCAGAGGGACGCCACGGGCAGTCTAAATTGTGGATAGCGATGAGTCTGTCCTGCACATTTGTCCCTGCGCCCATCTTCTGGGTCGAGCCTAAGAGGATGCGCACCTCGCCGCTTCGCACCTTTGCGAACAGCTCCTTTTTCTTGGCGTCGGTAGCCGCTTCGTGGATAAACCGTATCTGCTCGGCGGGGATACCTCTCTGTATGAGCTTCTCCCGTATATCGTCATAAACATTGAAAGTCCCGTCGCCTTTCGGCGTGGAGAGGTCGCAGAACAGAAGCTGCGCCGCCTTTGTGTCGGCATGTTCCTCCCAGATACGGTACACATTGTCCACGCAGGCGTTGACCTTGCTCCCCGTATCGTCCGGCAGCATCGGGTCGATCAGCCTTTGGTCGAGTGCCAGTTTCCGCCCGTCATTCGTGATTTTGAGCATATTATCGACCTGCGGCTCCACAGCCCTTGCCCTGACTTTCTCGGCTCGTTTTGCAAGGGAAGCCACCATTTCTTTCTGGATGTCACTGGGGGCTACCTTGATATTGTGGTAATTCACTTTCGGTACGGGCAGTTTTAACATATCAGCGATCTGGATGTCCGCAATTTCACGGAACATCTGCATCAACTCCGGCAGGTTGTGGAACTTGGCAAACCGTGTCTTTGCCCGGTAGCTCGTTCCCTCCGGGGCAAGCTCCAGTGCGGTAATGGTTTCCCCAAAGGTGGAAGCCCACGCATCGAAATGCTGCAGACCGTTCCGCAGAAGGGTGTCGTACTGCAAATATCTCTGCACAGAGTACAGTTCATAAGGTAGGAAACGCCACGCCATACTTCCTTTCGTCCGTGGTCTTGGCGTAACCCCCTCCAGAACCGTGCTTACACCTCTCGATGTACACGGCTCGCCATCTTTCATAGTTTAAGTGATTTTGTCTTTGCTTCTTCGTAGCATTTCGGGCAGAGAGCCAATGACTTCCGCCTTTTCAGTAACATCAGTTCATCAAATTCATTATCAGCGTTCAAATCTTTTAAGCGCTTTACATGGTGCATATACACTTTCACGGGGTTTGCTCCGCACATCTCGCATTGTCCGCTTTTTAAACGTCCTGCAAGACTATTCGGTTTTATCTGCCCTCTGTATTTCGGCATAATGTCTACAAATTCAGGTGCGATATTGTTATTACGCCTAAATCCTTCATTGTAAAACTCACACCGCTTTGTTCCACTCTTGGTTTTGTAATCTGCGCCAAAGTCGCCCTTTACGCTACGGTATTTCTTATACATCTTCATAACAGAAGAATTATATTTTGCCGCCAACGTCTTTAAACAGCTTCCACGCATGATAGAATGAAATTTCCCCAGATTGCATACATTGATTGCTAACCTGTAATAATTGTACAATCCTCTGATTTCAGAATTATATTTACTGATGATTGCCACATCGTCTAATGGCATAAGCGCCCCTCTGTGGAGTGGCTTCCAAATCTCTTTGCCGTTTTCGTCTTTTTTGATTTTAAACGCACCGTATTCGTGCAGTTTCGCAATCCATTTTTCTTTCGGCATATATAACTGCACTTTTCCATACCACACCCGTTGCAGACCTTTTTTCGTCCGCTTTGTGTCCTGACTTCTTGATATTCTTATGTCGTATCCAAGATACCGCACCTTTTCAGAGGAATGGGTAACGTGAGTTTTCTCCTCCGACATTGTGAGATTTAGCTTGTCTTTTAGAAATATCTTTACCTGTTCCTTGATATTTTCAGCATCCTGCTTTGAACCTGTTATTGAAATCAGGAAATCGTCAGCGTAACGGTTGTATTGAAGTCTTTTGTAATTCTCATCCATCTCGTCTAAATGTGGTGTGGACAACATCACTTTCCTTGCTTCTTTAAATGCTGCTAGGTTTGCTTCTGTGCGCTCTATTTCCAGATTTTTCTGCGCTTTCCGATAAGCCCAGCGTACCTTATCATGGTCTTTGTGGACTTTACGGCTTCTTGTATCGCCTTTGTCAAAACTCTTTTTCATCCTTGCCATGAACTCATCAAGTTCATTCAGATAGATGTTGGCAAGTATCGGACTGACACCGGAGCCTTGTGGACTGCCGGAGTACGTTTCATGGTATGTCCACTGTTCCATATATCCTGCCCTTAGAAACTTCCACATCAGCGATATGAACGCTTCATCTTTTATGCGCTTTCTCAAAAGCTGTATTGTGATATGGTGGTCGAAGCTGTCAAAACAAGCCTTAATGTCTCCTTCGATTATCCACTTTGCACCAGTGAACAGCGTTACGATTTCTTTTAACGCTGTGTGGCAACTTCTTTTCGGTCTGAAACCATGTGAATTATCAGAGAATGTCGGCTCATAGATTGCTTCAAGTATCATACGGACAACTTCCTGTAACAGTTTATCGTCCGTTGACGGAATCCCCAATGGGCGCTTTTTACTGCTGTTTTTCTTCGCAATATAAACACGCCTTGCAGGGTTCGGCTGGTATGAGTGGTCTCTCAGCTTCTGAATGAGCTTTTCAATGCGCTCCATGCTCATACCGTCAAGAGTGAATCCGTCTGCACCTGCCGTCATGCTCCCCTGAGAGGTCGCAATATTCTGGTATGCAAGCAGATAGAACTCTGGGTTGTACAGGTTACGGTATAATCTCTCGTACCTGTACTCTTTGTTTTTTGCTTTTTCACTTAAACTTTTCAATACATTTTCGGGACTTCTCATAATGCCTCACGCACCTTTCCTTATTATTTGTATTGAAGAAAGACTGTCTCCCTTCGCCATGTGGACGGCTTTCCCGTCCTCGGACTACTACGGAGACTCTGTTGCCATAGTAAATATTCAGAGTCACTTTTCTCATAGCACTCATAGCCGATTTTCGGCATTTTACCTTAGGCAATCCCCGTTTAGAACTGTAATAACATAAGCCTGTTATGATTTCGGATGTGACGTTCGTCGTTTTCCATTATCCTATGGCTGATTTACTCTGGGTATCTTGTGGATACGCATGGCCGACTCATATCCACCAGAGTACATGCGAGTATAACTTCCTTACGCATGGAGCAACATTTTGCCCAATCTCCGACTGTCATTCAGGCAGTTTAGCTTTCATCCTTATTCATAACTTTTCGCCACTACCACGCAAACACTTTGGAAGTTTCCGTGTTTCGTGCCCTCCGACATGCTACACTCCCCATCGGGTTTCCCCTTTTGGATAAGTCGGGTGACGATAGGGTGCGGATTATTCCGCTTTGATACCTTGCCCTATTACTTGCTCAAGGTAAGATTATTACAGCCCCTTACGGGCGCACCACCATTGAATTAGAGATTGGCGTTCCCGTGGCAAAAATCACGCCCCGGTTTCCCGTTATCTCATCCAGATAGCGGCATTTCATAAAAAGGTCACTGGACTTCTGGGCTTCGGTCTGGGCAATCCCGCCGACATTGCGCATCTTGGTGTAGAGATACAGGTTCTTGTAAAAATGGCTCTCATCGATAAAAAGACGGTCAACGCCGAGCTGCTCAAAGTCGATGACCGTATCCTTTCGCTTGGTGTCATTGAGCTTTTCGAGCTTTGTCATAATCGCCTTGCGGGTTTTCATGAGCTGCTTGACCGTGAACTGCTCTCCGTGGGACGACTGCACCTCATCAATGCCACGCTCGATGTCGTCGAGCTGACGCATGAGCTGCTGTTCCTGCCTTTCAATGCTCATTGGTATCTTTTCAAACTGGCTGTGTCCGATAATGACCGCATCGTAATCCCCCGTGGCGATCCTGCCGCAGAACTTTTTGCGGTTTCCCGTTTCAAAATCCTGCTTGGTGGTCACAAGGATATTGGCACTCGGATAGAGCCGCAGATACTCAGACGCCCACTGCCCGACAAGATGATTTGGCACGACAAACATGGACTTCTGGCAAAGCCCAAGCCGCTTGCTTTCCTGTGCGGCGGCTACCATTTCAAAGGTTTTCCCTGCGCCCACCTTGTGGGCAAGGAGTGTGTTCCCGCCATAGAGGATATGGGCAATCGCATTGACCTGATGGGGACGCAGCGTGATTTCAGGGCTGATGCCGCCAAACACGATATGGCTTCCGTCATACTCACGGGGGCGGGTATTGTTAAAGGTGTCATTGTAATAACGGGTCAGGCGGCTCCTGCGCTCCGCATCTTTCCATATCCAGTCGGCAAACGCCTGCTTGATGACTTCCTGTTTTGCCTGCGCCGCTGTGGTTTCCTTTGCGTTGAATACCGCCTTTTTATTCCCGTGTTCGTCATAAACATAGTCAAAGATACGGGTGTCCTTTAAATTTAAAGTGTCCTCAATGATACGGTAGGCGGATGCCCGTTTCGTACCATAAGTGCTGTCCGCCTTGACATTTCCCACATCTGAGTTCTTATTCTCGATAAACCAGTCGCCATTCATCGGGGTGTAGCGCACTTTCAGCCTTTGCGCCGCATAGCTTGACGGAGTCAGAAGCTCCATCACAAACTGCTGAATATCCTCCTGCGGTATCCAAGTCGTCCCCAGACGGACAGCGATTTCACTGGCGGGCAGGTCTTTCGGGATGACCTTTTCCAGAGCTTCCACATTGATGGAAAGCTCCGGGTCTGCCTTTGCCGCTATCCTTGCGGCGGTCAGCTTTTCCCGCACATTGCCGGAAAGATATTCGTCTGCGGTCACATAGCGGGCAGGCTCGGCGTTCGGCACTTTGAAGATGACGCCCCGCAAGTCCCCAATAAGTTCCTCCTGCGGTCTGCCCGTAAGCTGTTCCATATAGGGAAGGTCAACACGGGCTTTCTCCCCGATGGAGAGGGCAAGGGCTTCACTGGCAGTCTCCACGGACACCACCTCACGGTGGGGCTTTATCGTCCGTTTCGTGAACATGTCGGCTTTCCGCTTGAAATTCCCCTCGTCGTCCAGTACCTCAAGGGAGCATAAGAGGAAGTAACTCTCATCCGACGCAAAGGCAAGGTAGTTCCCCCGGTTATTGATAAGCCCGTACTTTTCCGTGTAGGCGTCGTACAGTCTGTTCAGGTTTTCCTGCTCGGTGCGTATCATTTCCTCTGGATAGTCCTCGGTCTGGTATTCGATAAGCCTGCGCACACAATCCCGGATTTCCACAAGCCCACGGACACGGTTGCCTGCGGTCATGGAGAGGTTGGCAGGGTGCATACGGTCATTCTCCCGGAAGTAAACCTTTCCATCCACAAGGGCAAAGGAGAAGTTGCGCACATTCGGGTCGGCGGGGATAGAAGCGTCCTGCTCATCTGAGATTTCGTCAATCCCGTTTTCTGGCTCTGTGATCTCCCCGTTTATCCGCTGTACTGCTTCCGCAAGAAGCTCGGACAATGGTTTGTCGCTGTCCGCTTTGCAGACGGAGTCCATACCAAACCGGGAGCTTTCCATCCGCATCGTGCCAAGTACCATTTCCGGGTGCTGCACAAAATAGCTGTTCATCGTGATACCGTTCTCGTCCGTATCCAGATAAATCCAGTCCGGCTCCACATCCGCTACACGGTCACGCTTCTGCAGAAAGAGGATGTCACTCGTGACCTCCGTGCCTGCGTTTGCCTTAAAAGTATTATCCGGCAGTCTGACCGCCGCTAAAAGCTCGGCTCTCTGGGCAATATACTTTCGTACCTCCGGGCTTGCCTTGTCCATCGTTCCCTTAGAAGTGATAAACGCCACCACGCCGCCGGAGCGTACCTTATCCAGAGCTTTTGCGAAAAAGTAATCATGGATAAGGAATTTCTGGGCGTTGTAGCGGCTGTCATTCACCCGGATTTCCCCAAAGGGAACATTGCCGATGACAACATCGAAGTGGTCATCAGGCAGGTTGGTCTTTTCAAAGCCCTCCACTGCGATACTGGCTCTCTGGTAGAGCTGCTTCGCAATTTCGCCCGTCAGCGGGTCAAGCTCCACACCGTACAGCCTGCTTGCTCCCATATTTTCTGGAAGCAGACCAAAAAAATTGCCCGTCCCACAGGAAGGCTCAAGGATCGTTCCTTTTGCGTATCCCAGACGGTCAAGGGCTTCATACATTCCTTTGATGACCACAGGCGGGGTATAAAAGGCGGTCAGGGTAGACTCCATAGCGGCACGGTATTCCCCATCGGACAGTTCCGCTTTCAGCTCCTGATATTCCGACGCCCATGCCGCATTATGCTCGTCAAACGCCATAGAAAGCCCGCCCCAGCCTACATACTTTGAGAGGACTTCCTGCTCATCCGGCGTGGCAAGGCGGCTTTCAATCTGAAGCTCATGCAAAAGCCGGATAGCCGCCATGTTATTGCGGAACTTTTCTTTTGCGCTGCCAACACCTAAAGCGTCGTCGGTAATGCGGTAATTCCTGCGCAAATCGGCAGACGGCTCCGTTTTTTCTTTTTCGGGCGGTAGCTGTGCCTGCGCTTCTTTCTGTTCCAACTCCTCTGCCAGTATTTCCGCATCGGCAACCATCTCGCTAAAGTCCAGATGGGGCAGGCAATTTTTTACCATATCCTCAAGGCTTTGGTACTGCTTACTCGCAGACAGACGGTTGTCGATATAGGTGTCCAGTCTGAAATGGAGCAGGTCTGCGCTGATTTGCAGCTCATGCACATCGTCAGAAGAAGTGGTATAGGCAATATCCACACGGGAGAGGTTATGGTAATCTGCCCCCACATCGCTGTCATATTCCTCACGGAGAAAAGCGTCAATCAGGTCTTTCGCCCGCCGCATCCATTCTTCCTGCGGCTGCGCCTGCTCTAAAAGCCTGCGGATATAGCTGATTTTCTCCACACGGCTGACGGGGAAGCCTGCCTCATTCTGGAATGTGATGTCACGCATGGACACATCGCCGCTGATTTCTCCCACGCTTTCAATGCAGTAGCGGCGGTTATCTATCGTAAGCTCCGTCCCGATCAGGTCGTCATTGGTCGGCTGTTCCGGCGCAAGGGCTGTCAATCCGTCTATGAGCTTTCGGCAGGTTTCCTTCTTTTCAGCGTCGTCCAGTTCATCCATCCACTCTGAAAGCTCCTGCGTCATGGACTGCACATACTCCGGATTTCCCAAGTCGTCCCTGATTTTTCTGATAGCGTCCTCTTTGGTTTCGCCAATCTCAAGGGCATCCTGATACCCGTATGGGTCAACATCCTCAATAAAGTCCGCCAGTTGTCCCGCAAGGTCATTTTCCTTATCCTCCGGGACTCTGAACCATTCGCCCTCTGTCTCCATAATCTCGGCAAGAAGTTTTTCGTCCTCTGGGGATAACTCCGTATGCTGCTCCAGAAAGGGGATGAACACCTCCCGTCCCCACCGCAGGCTTTCCATATGCTCCCGGTAGTAATCCTCGCCCTGTCGTTTCCACTCCGGGATAAATGGGCAGTCCGGGGAGAGGGAGTAATCATAAAAGTTTCGGATATGGGCAATCAGGTCGCCTTCGCCATCGCCAATGTCAAAGCGTCCATCATAGCTAAATTCCTCGCCATCTATGACCGCTTTAATCGCAAAGTCGGTCTTATGATACCAACCGACAGACTTACTTTCATCCTGCCTTTCCCGGTGCTGTTTTTCGTCCAGAATACCGAGCAGGCGGTTTCCGAGGGCAAAGCTCAAATCCGTATAGCGGTCATTCAGCTCCCGGTCATAAAAGGCAGGGTGTTCGGAAAAACCTATGGAAAAGGTAAGGCTGTCCGGCTGCTTTTCGGTGGGCTTCTCTCTTTTCTGGCTCTCGGTCACGATGACTTTCAGATGGTCGTTGGCAGGGTTTTCCCTGAGCTTTTCCTCAAAATCCGTCCGGCTCATTTCCTTGCCAAACAGCGGGAACTCCACATTACGCAAAGAAACAGCGTCCTCGGAGAACGCCATGACCTCATACTCATCTGCGCCGAGAAATACCCGGTCGTCCTCGTGGAACACATAGCGGACAGGGTACAACTCCGTCAGCTCCTGCGAAAACCGATACCCGTTGCTGCGGCTGTAAACACTGGCAGTCTTACGCTGCACCAGAGCAAGGAAGTTGATGAGGTTTTGCACGGTGGAAGGCTCTGAAAGAGCCTGCTCCATCTGCGCTTCGGTCATATCGGCAAGGTCGGGGCGGCTCACTTCATCGAGCAGGTCTTTTTCGTATCGGTCAAGGTCACGGATAAAATCGGAAAGCCGCAGGGCAAGGCTGTCCCGCTTATCCGCAGGGGGCAGTTCCCGTTTGCTTTCAATAAAACGCTGCCTTGCCATTTTCCTCTGGCTGTCCACCTCATACTGCGGGGCTTCGATGCGCTCCAGATAATCGGCATAGTGGTCTTCTTCTTTCGGATTGAGGTAGCGGTCTGTCTTAATAAGCTCCCGCAGACGCTTTTCCACCTTAGACCAGCTCAGGGTAATTGCTTGGTCACTGTCGCTTCGGTCAAGGGTAATTCCGTTGCCCCGGTATGTGATGTGACCGCTGACACCATCGGGAAAAGTATGGCTGCCGCCACCATTCCCATAGATTTCTTTTAACAGCGCAATATTTTCTTTCTTATCCCCGTTCCGGGTCAGTTGGCGGTAAATGCGGTACTTGCTGTCCGCATATCTGCCGCCGCTTTGGAGCGCATCGTCTATATCCTCCTGAGAAATGGAAAAGGCAGAGGATATTTCGTCCTCTGCCTGCGCTATTGCGTCCATCTGTTCCTCTACGGTGGGGAGATTTGCCCTGACTTCTTCCTCATTGGCAACACTTTCCTGACTGTCCCCGGAAGGCTCAGCTTCCTGCGGTATCAGGCGTAAATCAGTTCGCTTAAGATGACTTCTTCCGCCTGACTGCGGATGCTGTTCATCAGCCCGACCCACTGCATCGGCGCTTTCTCTTTCAGTTCCTCGGTCACGCCCTGCTCCCTGCAAAGCTGCTTCGTCAGAAGCTCCAACCTCGCCAGTGCGGTCTGTTCCACTTCGTGCAGGTGGCTGTTCAGGCTGTTCGAGGTCAGCAGATTGAGATAAGTTACCCGTCTGTGCTGCTCCAGATAATCCCGGTGCATCATAGCGTATCTGCCAAGCGGAATTTCTGGCTCTGTCGGTAATGTGAGGTCGGGAATAAGATAATCGCCCTCCCTGCTGTAAGTGATTTCGCTCATTATCATCGCTCCTTTCGGGTTGTTTCCTGCTCCTATCATAGCGGCTCTGTCCGGGGTCTGCAAATGTGCGGTTTTGCCCTCTTTCCTCTAATTGCACAGTTCGGATGGTCTGGGAGATCTCCCGCAGTGCCATTTCCGCTATATCGCTCGTGGCAATGCCTATGGCATTGATGGTGGCGGGCGTATTAAAATTTACGATGTCCGCAAAGTCCTCCCGGTCAAAGAACATCTCCGTATCCAGACCACAGCGGGTAAACAGCATAAAAGCAACGCTGTTTTCGGCAAGCCTTCTGTAACTGACCTCCAGATTGAGGTCGTCCAGTTCTTCTAAAAAGCTGTCCGTCCTCCAGTTCTTAAGTTCTGCCAGATAGTCGGGCAGGTGATCCTCCACGGCGTTCTTTGCTGTCTCCATCAGGGCAGAAGCGAGGTCGTTTCCCTCAATATCCCCAAATCGGTCGGAGAGCCTTTCGATAACAGCCTGCTCGTATCGCTCATCCATCTGCCAGATGGGAACGGGGCGGCTGCCATAATATCCCTCGTGGGTATCGGAAATGTCAAAATAGTATTTCAGCGTATTCCTGCGTCCCTTCGGGTCGAATACAGCGATGCCCTTGCTGTCCTTGTTGACCCACCGCTTAAACATGGTATTCCAAGTCTCCAGTTTTGCGACAGCAGTGGCGTCAGGACGCTGCGCATAAATCAAAACCTGCTCGTCAAAGCGGCACTTATAATTGCGGCAGGCAGAAGCTAAAAAGCCCTGCCACGCCTGCGCATTTCTGGCAATGCCTGCGCTTGTACGCTGATACAGCTCCGTGATGAGCTGATACTTCGCAGCCATTGATCTGCACCTCCTTATCGTTCTAAATTTTTAATAGTTATACGGTCGATCAGCTCCGTACTCACTGTCCGCCACCTCCCAAAAAGGAGATGACCTTGTTCGCCTTAATGCTTTTCTGCAGCTCATTGATGATGCCGATGTCCGCAACCGTAACGCCCTGCATGTTCAAAATGTCGTCAATCGTCATAGCGGCAATGGCTTTCTCATCAGTAAATCCGGCATCCAAGACCTTATTCAAGACTTTGATGGCTTTCGAGTTGACTGCCATTTTCCCATCCTCCTTATCGTTCATAGTCCTTGTGTTTTGCTTCTTTCCGGGGCGGCGTATCGGTCTGCTTCGGCTCATAGGTCGCCCCGTTGTGTGCCATACGCTCGGCAAACTCACAGATATGGTAGAGGTTGCCGCCGATTTCTGTATGGTACTCGTCAATAAAGCGGCAGGTACGCTCCATCTTTTCTCCCCACGAGGTCGTGATGACGATTTTCCCGCCATCAGGGATACGAAACAGTTCCTTGTAATGGGGGTCGATAAAGCGGATACCCTGCTCGGCTTTTCCGATATGTCTGTCAAGCCATTCCCTCACATAGCAGAAGCAGTAAAAGTTGTAATCGCCCTTTGAGGGGTTGCACCGCAAGAGGAAAGCGTGTTTTTCCGTATCCACCCGGAAACCATACTCTGTGCAGTAATTCCCCGGAAAGGCACTGTCTTTATGCTGCCTGCAAAAGTCAGTCATATCATAGCGGTTGTGCAGGGGCATCTTATCCTCACGCAGCCCGTTGATGACCGCATCAAGCCCCGACTTGAACTCGTCTGTTTTCCACTGCGCCCGGTTATCAAACCAAGTGGTATAAAAACCATAGCCGGAGTGGGCAAAATCGCCACGGAGATGCCCGATATTTCCCGTCTGCCCGCTGATCTGCGTACTCTGGGCATAGGTGTATTTCTGTTCGGATAAGGTCAGGGGGCGTATCTCCATATCAGCGTTCCTCCCTGCTGTGGGGCTTTTTCGCCTTTTCCTGATTTTTTATGGCGTTCAGGGCTTCCTTTGCCCACTGCGGCATACGCTCCGGGCGGATTTCTCCGAGGACATCATACCGTTCCCATCGGCTGCGCTCGCCTGTGGCAAGGCAAGTCCCAAAGACCGCCTGACCTCTGCCGCCGGACGCACCGTTCCCGCCATCGGCAAGGACGAGCTGATAGGCGGCGTGTTGGTATTCATACCGCTTCGGCTCAGCGTCTATCACAACGACCTTTCCGATGATGCTCTTGCTTTTCTTATCCGGGATACAGTCAGCGGCGGTAAACGGTGTTTTATCAAACTTAAATTTCTCCTGCTCGCTGCGGGTCAGGACAATCTGCGCCTGCACCCGGTCACAGAAAAGCTCCATCGCTTCCAGATAATCATCTGTCCCGACTGCTTCCGTGTACCACGGGGCAGAGAGGGGATTGTTGTAATCGCAGTAGCAGACCATAAAGGGGTATTCCTCCTTTTTGCTGACGCCAAACAGCACTTCTTTTTCTCCGATAAAGATGCTCTGCTCCACCTCGTAAGAGCCGACCATCCGTTTTTCTTCACTCATCCCTTTGCTCCTTTCCCTGCTTTTTTGCTTTCTGCTCGTCTAAAATCCTGCGCATACACACATCGCAGAAGATGATCGACCCGTCCTTGTATCGGGGATAAGGGCAGGTCGTACAGTCATATCGTTTCTTATCGCTCACGGTCATCCCCGCTTTTTACTTTCTGGGACGGGGGATTGTTATAGGGCAGGCGGCACTCCCTCTGGTATCGCTCCATCAGCTTTTCCCTTGCTTCGGATAGCTGATTGCAGTAATATCCCCAGAAATAATCCGATCCGTCCTTGCAATACCAACACACATACGGGTTGGGGGCTTTGGCGTTATGACCGATGACAAGCTCGTTGTTCCCGATCGTACAACTCTCCATGATTTCATAACCGCCATTGATGCGTTTTTCATTCTCCATAGGCAGCCTCCTTATTCTTTGGCGTATCTGCGGTAATCGTGTTCGCCTGCGCTCCGTTTTTTGCGCACGGGGCGGCTACCCGCAAGCTCTGGATACCGTGCCTGCAGCTTCCGCCTCGTCCTGCTGACGCTCTCAAAGCTCGGAAGCCCCAGATATTTGTACTGCGTCATAATCTCCGCAAGGGGCAAAGCTCCCGCATCTTTCAGGCAGGCATTGCACAGCACAAGGTACAGCACCATATCGTCATTCCGGGCGTCCTCATTCTGCGCCAAAATCGCCCTGACTTTCCGTTCAATGGTTTTCAGGTATCTCATTTCTGACCTCCATATATGGGAAAGGGGCGGCATGAAAACGCCGCCCCCTTCGCACTTACTTCTTCTTTCTGTTACGGATATTTAGCCATATGGCTGCGCCTACGGTAAACGCTACAAGCACGATGGCAATGATGGTCTTAGCGTCCATTCCTTAGTCCTCCTTTTTCTTTCTGTTCTTAAAGCCAACAAATCCTAAAACGCCTGCGCCAATCACGGAAACAGCCGCCAGACCTGCCCAGAGCGCAGGATTGAAGTCATCGCCCGTTTTCGGGGTTTCCCTCAGCTCATTGTGCATCTCTACGATGGTCGTGGCATCGGTCTTGACGGTTGCCTGCTTTTCGGCGGGCAGGATATAGCCTGCGGAAGCATCGTCGCTGACCTCGGATACGGTGTATTCGCCAATGCGCAAGCCTTCAATGAGAATTTCGCCATTGGCATCGGTTGTAAAGGTCTGGTCATAATCTTTGCCCGTCACTCGGAAAGAGAAGCCCTCCACCTTACCGTCAGAGGAAGTCTTGACGATTTTTAAAGAGCCTTTCTGGGCTGCGTTGATAAAGCCGACGCCTGCCTCATTCTCAACGGTATAAATCTTCCCATCTTCCTCAATGGATACGGGATAGACATTGGTATCGAGCAGGAAGCCTTCGGGAGCTTTTGTCTCACGGACAAGGTACTTGCCATAGCGCAGGTCACTCATCTGGTACACACCATCGCCAAGCTCCGCCATTTCTCCTAAAAGCTCGTCGCCATCGTCCAGTTGTCCGTCCCCGTTCTTGTCGGCATAGACTTCAAAGACCGCACCCGTCAGCTTGTTGTCGGGATAGTCCTCGTCCACCTTTGTCAGCTCGATGCTGCCCGTGATGAACTCATTGACAAGCTCGACTTCCACAACTTCGTCCACGCCGCCAATGGTCACAGGGATTTCCTCATCGGAGAGTACAAAACCTGTCGGGCTTTCAATCTCACGGATAATCCAAGTCCCGTAAGGCACTTTCTCAAAAGAAAAACTACCGTCATCGGCTGATGTGGTCGTCTGGATTGCTGTTTCGGCTGTAAATTCTTCCGTACCCGTCTTAAAGATACCGATGAGCGCACCGCCTAAAGCGTTCCCGTCCTCATCGTACTTCTTGCCGCTGACTGAGCCATAGATCAGGTCGTTTTCAATGGCTTCGCCCTCGTTGGCAGTGATGGACACCAGTGCGGTTTCCTGACCTGCGTACTCAAAGACAACAGGGTATTTGGTATCATCTTTCAGATAAGCGGAGTTCGTGCTGATTTCCTGCACATAGTAGCTGCCCATCGGCAGGTCGCTGATGGCTTTCCCGTGACCGTTCTCGTCAAGGGTAATGACCTCAATCAGACCGTCAGCGGGAATTGTAGTACCGTCGGCGGCTGTCAGTTCCTCCGCAGCGTACAGTCCAAAGGAAACATCAAAGATTTCCCCGTTATTGCCCACGCCATAGGCTTCGTCCACCTCAAGGCTCTTGATGAGGTCAATTTCCACCTTCTGTCTCTCATTGTAGAAGCTCGTGGAAGTTTCTGTGACCGCAACCTCCTGACCTGCGTACACAAGCTCCACGGTATGCGTTTCCCCATTCAGCACCATGCCATACGGGGCTTTGGTTTCCCTGACTTCATATCTGCCAAGATACAGTTCCTTGCTCTTTGCTGTACCGTCCGCACCTGTGGTAATCGTGTCCACGACTTCGCCTTTAGAAGCCCTGAGTGTCCCGTCCAGAGTATAGATGTCCTCGGCTGCGGTAATCTCATAGACAGCTCCCTCAAGCCCACTGGCGGAAAAGATTGGCTGATACAGCCCCTTGTCGCCTGCTACGGTTGAGAATACCTCGCCCGTCTTTTCCACGGTAATCGTGCCTTTCTGCGCTACATTTTCCCTGACCACTTCAATGACTGTGATGCCGCTTTCCTCAGCGGAGTCCTCCTGCACCACATCAAAATAGACTGGCTCGGAGTTCAGCACATACCCATACGGAGCCTGCACCTCTACAAGAGAATATCCCTTCCCGTATTCAAGGGTCTGGGGCGTGATAAGGTCGCCATCCGCTGTGGTATAGAAAGTGTCAATGGTCGTCACTTCGGGGTAGGTGTAGGTCATCGTTACAAGCTCGCCATTGGGGTCATAAATCTGGAAGCCTGCCCCGGCATAGGGGATGGTGTTGCCCGTTTCGGCGTCCTTTTTCACGATCTTGATATAACTCTCAAAGTTGGCGTTATTGATCAGATAGCGGTAGGTCTGACCGTCAGAATTGATAAACACATCAAATGGCTTCATCAGCTCACGACCTTCCCATCCAGAAGTCTGCTTCACGGTATAGATACCATAAGGCAGGTCTTTTGTCTGGGCAAAACCGTTCTCGTCGCAGGTCAGGATGTCACGCTCGCTTTCCTTTGCGTCCCCATAGCTGCCTGCGGATTTCAAAAAGACTTCAAAAACTGCGCCTTCTTCGGGTGTCTCAATCTGAGTTTCCCCGTCATCCGTGTGCTTGATGATAGCGATATTTCCTTTGATGACCTGCTCATTCACATCATTTTTCGTGGTGTTCCGTTCCACCGAGTAAAGCTCTGGCTCTGCGCCCACATGGTGGATTGTCTCATCGAGCAAATATCCCTCGGACGGGCTGATTTCACGGATGCTCCAGTCGTCGCCGCACACATAGTAGTCGGTGGTAAACTGCCCGTTTTCGTCTGTGGTATAAGTGTCAATCAGTTCCTCGCCTTTATAAATACCGTAAACTGCGCCCGCAAGGGAAGCATCGCCCTGCGGCATTCCCGTTTCCGCATCAGTCTTAGTCACGGTCACATTGAATTTCTTGAGGATGTTTGTAAAGCTGCGCTCCGTGACCTTGTTCCACTCAATGGGTGCAGTCTGGGATGCGGGAACGACATAGCGGACAGCGGTATCCACTTCCTCAAGGACATACGGGGTGTTGCCGCTGATGAGGACATTCTCAAACCTTGCCACTCCGTTGGCATCGGTCACAGCGTACTCATCCACCGCAAGCCCACTTAAGGAAGTCCCATACAGATGGAAGGTCACGCCTTCCACAAGGCTGTCCTCGGAAGTCTTTACCACCTCAAGGCTGCCACGCTTCAAGGTATTATTGAAGTTGACCGTGGTGGTCTTGCCGCCGATGAGCGTGATGGTCTGGGTTTCCTGCGGCTCATATTTGTCGATGGACTGCTCCGTAACAGTGTAAGTGCCGGGGAATAAGCCCTCCACGGTAATGTTGCCATTCTCGTCCGTGGTAACGGTCTGGTTAAAGTTCTTTTCGCCCTTGATGACAAAGGAAATGCCTGCAACCACGCCATCCTCGGAAGTCTTTTTCAGGGCAATCGTGCCAGTGGGCGTCTCCACGTTCAGGTATGCCCGCACAGCGTCAGCATTTTCCACGCCCGTGACTACATCCTGCAAGCTGGGGTCACCATAGGCGATTATCTTTGCGCTGCTGCTGACTGTCGGCACATTGCTCCTTGTGGCAGTAATGCGTACCGACCCGTCAAATGCGGTTTCTGATGTGATGATGAGCTGATTGCCGGACTTCGCCACGCTTACCTTGCTGTCGGACGAAGCAAAGGAATACTCGGACAGCACACCGTTATTGTCGGTCAGGGTCAGCGTGTATTTCCCGTCCTGATAGGACAGCTCTTTTGTGATGTCATTTGCGCCGCCCGACATAAAGCTCGGTATGGTATTGTGCCTGCTCATCAGGGACACGATCTGGTTGTAGACCTCAACAGCACCACTGTTAGGATAATTCGAGCCAAAGTTGACATTATAAATCTTCTGGCTTGTCTGCTGATAAGAGCCGGTAGACTCCCTGCATCCCGTCACAAACTCCCACACAAGAGTTTGCGTGGCGAGCCATTTTTCATCGTCGCTGCCGGGAAGACTGCCCCGGTTGCCCTGATACCCATAGAGCAGGGCAAGCCCCACCGCTTTTTTCTGGTTGGCGGAGAGGGCGTTCCAAGTCTCCGATGAGTTTTTCTGCAGGGTATTTCCCGTTCTTAAGGGGACACCCGGCTGAATACAGAACGCTGTGTCGCCATCCACATACATACGGTAGTGATAGTTTCCCGTTCCTCCTGCGGTGTATCCGTCGAATACATCACTGGAATTGTACCGTATGGCGTTCCCGTTCCTGTCGTAAGTGTGGCTAAAGGAAATCGTGCCTATATCTCCCGCAGCAAACGCCGTGGTCGCAGGCAGTACGGACAGCGTTGTGACCGCAGCCATCAGAACAGCCGCAGCCCTTTTGAATAATTTAGGGAATTTCATAGTTACCTCCTGATTTTGATTGAATATGCCTTACTAACCGAGAAAAAGCCGCCTTATGGCAGCTCAATAGTTTTCTTTCTTCGGACAGTAACTGGCAGTAGTTAAGGGGGAGAGGTGTGGAGAGGGGGAAGCAAAAAAATGGCTATCCTCCAATGGACAGACCTCGCCCTCGGTGTGTGGCTATCGTTCACGGTCTTTGCTCCGCTGCAAATGGCGGTTGTAGAACTCCAACGCCTTGACCACGAAGTCGGTTTCCTGCCCTTTGGGGACAGTCTTAGGGATGAGCTTGGTTATCCGTTCATCACGGAAAGCGGGCTTTTCCCTCTGGTTTGGCTTTTCCTCCTGCATGATGGACTGGATAACCTCATCTGTGAGCTTTCCGTCCTGCATAAATTTCTTCATCTTGATAGCCTGCGCCAGTGAAGGGGTAGCGTCGTTGTATTCCATCGCTTCAAGCAGAGTGTACTGCTGTTCCTCGGACAGATAGGAGATTTCCACCGCAGGGCGGAACGCAATCTGCCTTTCGTCAACCATTTGCAGGATTTCAGGAACAAGCTCGGTCAAGCGAATATAGCGGAAAATTTGATTTTTGCTCTCGCCCACCTTCTCGGCAAGTTCATCGCTTGAAGTGGCAAACTCTAAATTATTTCCCACTGGGGAATAATTATCTTTGGTTGGTCTGCCTGCCTGACGCTTCATCGCTTCAAGCCGCATTTTGTAGGCAAAGGCTTTCTCACTTGGCAGGATCGTGGAGCGTTACAGGTTGCTCTCTACCATAATGATGATTGCTTCATCACGGGTCAGCTCCTTGACCTCGCATTTCAAGGTTTCCAGTCCCGCAAGCTCACACGCCTTTTTGCGTCTGTGTCCGCTGATAAGCTCATACCGTCCGTCCTCCTTGAGCCGGACAGTCGCCGGGGTCATTACGCCATTTCGCTTGATACTCTCAACAAGCTGTTCCATATCTTCATCCATTAAGACTTTAAACGGATGGTCTGGGAACTCGTCAATCTCCGATATGGGGATTTCCCGTATCTTGCTTAAGGCAGCCTCCGCACGACTTTCGTCTGTTTCAAAAAGGTCATCGTAAGCGGTCAGCTCGATTTTGTTTCCTCTGCTTCTCGCCAATCTCTACCACCTCCTTTGCGAATTGCTCATAGGCAGCGGCAACCTTACCGCCTTTGTCATAGGCAAAAATACTCTTACCTTCTGCGGTGGCTTCCACAGCACGGACGGAGTGGGGTATCTGGGTATCAAACACCTTGATTTTCTGTCCGTATGCGCTTTTGACGGATGAGATGATGTCTTTGGAGATATTTGTCCGTGGCATGACCATCGTCATCAGGATACCGTCGATCCGCAGTCTGGGGTTTATCTGCCGCTTAACCTTTGACACTGTGCGAAGCAACAGCTCCAGACCTTTTGCAGAAAGATAGTGGGGCTGCGTCGGGATAACCACGCTGTCAGCCGCCGCCAGAGAATTGATGGTTATCATTCCCAAGCTCGGCATACAGTCGATCAGCACAAAGTCGTAATCCCTTTTGACCTCATTCACATAGGTTTTCAGGACACTCTCACGACTCAGGGCATTGATCAGCCTTACCTCCAGACCGGACAGCTCAATGTTGGACGGGATAAGGTCAACGCCTTCCTTGTGATGGATAATCCCCTGCGAGACATCAACCGTCTTATCGTCGATGATGTCCTGCATCACGGTGGAGAGGGTAAAGGGCAGGTCGTCAGGACGGTTATATCCCAACGCCATTGTAAGGTTTGCCTGCGCATCGGCGTCGATGAGCAGCACCTTTTTTCCCTGCTGTGCCAGTCCCACGCCCAGATTGACCGCTGTGGTGGTCTTGCCGACACCGCCTTTCTGGTTTGTCAGAGCAATCACTTTGCAGTTTGACATAAATGCGTCCTCCTTTCGCATAAATTTAGCCACTTTGTCAGGGTGGCTATGTAAAGTTCCGCAGAACGCAAAAAAGCCGACTGGCTTTGATACCAATCGGCTATGTAAAATCCTCAATATTCAGTTGTTGACTTTCGCTGAAAGCAGCTCCCATATATCGTCTGTGTCCCACTTGTCAGGGAACAATACCGCCATTATGCGGAAAGCGTCATACAGCCCTGCGATATATGCGTGGGTAGCATACTCAATATCTTGTTTATCCCGGCATTCAAGCAAACGGTTACAGACTTTCCGCTGTTCCTCTGTCAAATCCAACTGGAGATAGTGCATTTCCGCAATCCCCTCATTATCAGAGTCCTCCTGATAGGTTGCGTCTGCTTCCAACAGCGGAGTGATTGTCTTTTCCCTCAGTGTTTCCACAGCTACCTTGAACAGTTCTTTAAATTCTATGCCATCCATCATACCCTCCCGCAATCGTGTTGTACTTTGAGTTTTTTCAGCGGTGCGCCCGTAACCTTAAAAATCAGTTCGTCAACGCAGTCCGCATATCTTCCTTGCGCAAGGAGCTGATTTTTCAGTTCCACAAGGCTATGTAGCAGGATTGTCCTTTCGTGGCTATCCAGATAAATGTGGAATTTCTGTTCTCTCATACAAGCCACCTCCGTTTCTTCACTTTCATTATATGTGGGAATAGAGAGCAGCTCAAATGTGCAATCTTGGCAAAAAAATAAGCGTATCACTATCTCTAATGATACGCCCTTGTTTTAAATGACTTTAAAATGCTTTAAAGCATCTTTAATTGCTTCCACTTTCTCTGCTGTCGGATGTTTTCTCGGCTGTTTCAATTCTTCTACCGCATTAGGGGCATCATACATTGGCAAGCCCAAACTTCTCTTTACCTCCGCTATATAAGCAGTATGTACCTTGAAGCCATATTTAGCTTCTATGTATTCCTTTATCATTTTGTAGGTAACTCGCTCTTTCGGCTTGTACGCCTCGGCTCTTTTAGCGATATTATCAAGCGGCACTTTGCCCTCTCCCTCGCCAAACTCCACTTTTACGCTGATTGTGCTGTCAGGTTTTTTGTGGGAAAGCAGTACAACCGTCTCCACATGCCCCGTCCGAGGAAACAAATCCACCGGCACAATCTGTTCCACCGCAAACCCCATCTCTGCCAACGCCTTGCAGTCTCGGGCTGCCGTGGCAGGGTTGCAGGAAATCATCACCAGCCGGTCCGGCCCGAACTGCCGGATGGCTTCCAGCACCTCCGACGCACACCCTTTCCGTGGCGGGTCCACCACAATCACGTCCGGCTGGATGCCCCGCCGGGCAAACTCCTCCACTGCCTGGGAACAGTCGGCGCAGAGAAACTCCGCATTGCGGATTTGGTTCTGGGCGGCGTTGCGGCGTGCGTTTTCCACTGCCTGGGGCACAATTTCCGCCCCGTATACCTGCTTGACCCGGCCCGCTGCCGCCAGCCCGATGGTGCCCGCCCCGCAGTATAGATCCAGCAGCACATCGCTGTCCTTCAGTTGGGCCAAACCCAAAGCCGTCTCGTACAGCCGCTGGGCCTGGTCCCGGTTCACCTGGTAGAAGGAGTGGGGGGACAGGGTCACCCGCACCCCGCAGAGGATGTCGTCGATGGTGTCCTTCCCCCAGAGCAGCCGGTTTTCCCGGCCCAGGATGACGTTGGTGTTTTGTGGATTGTGGTTGAGGACAATGCTGGCGATGCCGGGAAAGGCTTTCGCCAGAGAATGGGCAAACTCCTGCTCCTGGGGCAGATGCCCCTTTCCCGCCACCACCGGGCAGACCATGATTTCCCCGGTGGCAAACCCCATCCGCAGGTAGAGGTGCCGCAGCAGCCCTTTGCCGGTGGCTTCGTCGTAACCGGTCCAGCCGTGGGCGTCCCCAAAGGCCAGCACCCATTCCAAAATCTCCCCGAACACCGGCGGCTGGAGCTTGCACCGGGTCTGTTCCACCAGCCGGTGGCTGCGCCCGGCGTAAAATCCCGCTTTCAGCTTGCCGTCTTTGCCGGTTTGAATGGGGTACTGGGCCTTGTTCCGGTAACCTTTCTGGACAACGCTGCCCAGAATGGGGGACACCGGCAGAGAGATTTCCCCAATCCGGGCAAAACAGTCCGCCACCATGCCCTGCTTCCAGCGCAGCTCGCTTTGGTAGGAGATGTGCCGCAGCAGGCACCCTCCGCATTTCCCGCTCACCGGGCAGTCCGGCTCCACCCGATCCGGGGAAGGGGAGTCAAGCTGGGTGAGGATGCCGTAGCCGTAGTGCTTTAATACCTTCACCAGCTTGATTTCCCCTCGGTCCCCAATGGCGGTGTTGGGCACAAAGACGGTGAAGCCCTCCACCTTGGCCACTCCCATTCCTTCCTGGGTGAGGTCCTGGATAAGGGCGGGGTAAACTTGATTTTTGGAAAATTCCATATTACATCTCCTGTACCGTATCGTAGAGCTTTTGGGCGGTTTCTTCCCCTACCTTGGCGGCCTGGCGGAGCTGTTCCACGCTGGCCTGCTGCAACTCTTTTTTGGTGGGGAAGGCCTTCAGCACCGCCGCCGCCTTTTTGGGCCCGATCCCTTCCACCTGAGTCAGCCTGCTTTGGAAAGAGCGGCTTTTGTGGGTTTTCCGTTGGAAGGTGATGGAAAACCGGTGGACTTCGTCCTGGATCTTGGTGATCAGCCGGAAGGCAGGGGAGGTGATGTTCAGCTGCACCTCTCCGTCAGACGAAGCAATGGCCCGGGTGCGGTGCTTGTCGTTTTTCACCAGGCCGTATACCGGAATGTCACCCAGTCCCATGGAGGCCAGCAGGGGACGGATGGTGTTCACATGGCCCTTGCCTCCGTCCAGCAGGATCAGGTCTGGCTTGGTGGCAAAGCCCTCGTCCTTTTCCTCCGGGTTGAGGAAGTGGGCAAACCGGCGGCTCACCACCTCGCTCATGCAGCCGTAGTCGTCCTGGGCCAGGTGTTCCTTGATGGTGAATTTTTTATAGTGGCTGCGCTTGGGGCGGCCGTGCTCGAACACCACCATCCCCGCCACCATGCTGCTGTCCCCTAAGTTGGAGATGTCGTAGCTTTCAATGTAATCCGGCAGCTTGCTCAGTCCCAGGGCTTTTTGCAGCTGCTGCAATGCCACCGTTTCCCCGGTATTGCGGTTCAGCAGCCGGGTCAGCTCTTCCAGGGCGTTTTTCTGTGCCATCTCCAAAATCTGTCGGGATTCCCCCCGCTGGGGCTGGTGGAGGGTGATCTTGTGTCCGGCCAGGGAGGTGAAGTATTCCTCCAGCAGCTGGTGGTCCTCAATCTCCATGGGCAGCCCGATGACCTTGGGAATCTCCTTGCCAGCATGGTAGTACCGGGGGAGGAACTCTTCCAGCACCGCCTTTTCCTCGTAGCTGCCGGGGAAGGTGAAGCTCTCCTTGTCGGTGAGGATGCCTCCCCGAAACTTCAGCACCACTACCTGGGCGGCGGTTTCGATGACCCGCACGCCGATGAAATCCTGCTCCTTGTCGTGGTCCAGCCGCACCTTCTGGCTCTGGTCCAGCCGCTGGATCATCCGCAGCTGGTCCCTCAGCTTGGCAGCGGTTTCGAAATCCAGCTTCTCCGCCGCCTCCTCCATCTGCCGGGTGAGCTGCTTTTGGTAGTTGCTGCTGCCCTGAGTGAGATAGTCCACTGCCTGCTCCACCCGGTGGAGGTAGTCCGCTTTTTTCATTTTGCCGGTACATATTCCGGCGCAGGTGTGGATGTGGAAATTCAGACAGGGCCGCTGCTTGCCGAAGTCTTCCGGGAATTTCCGATTACAGGTGGGCAGGCCGAACAACTTGTTTACCGTCTCCACCGACTCCTTCACTGCATAGCCGCTGGTGTAGGGGCCGATATAGCGGCTGCCGTCCTCCTTTTTCCGGTACACCCACTTTACCCTGGGGTATTCCTCCTGGGTGATGCAGATGTAGCAGTAGCCTTTGTCGTCTTTCAGCAGAATGTTGTACTTGGGGGAGTGCTGCTTGATTAAGCTGCATTCCAGCACCAACGCTTCAAATTCGCTGTCGCAGAGGATGTAGTCGAAATCCTCCACCTGGCTGACCATCTGCAATACCTTCTGGTTGTGGGCCTTGTTCTGCCTAAAGTAGCTCACCACCCGAAATTTCAGCCGCTTGGCTTTGCCGATGTAGATAATCTGCCCCGCCTTGTTTTTCATCAGGTAGACCCCCGGCTGTTCCGCCAAACTCAGCGCCTTTTTCCGCAGCCGTTCCATTCGTTCCATGTTTTGCTCCCCCACCTATCCTGCTGTGTCGTCCCCCTCGCCTCTGCCTTGGCAAAACGCCCAACAGGAAGGGGAGGACAGATACCATTAGTATAACACAGCTTGCGCCATTTGCCTAGCAGCAGCCTGTTTTCCGGGGCATTTCAAAGTTAAATTTTGGAATTTTAGTTAGGCGACACTCACTAACTCTGAATAGATTGTAAATTACTGCTTTTTCCAGAAAAATGCACTTGACGAATTTAGACTAAACCGGTATAATATAGACACAACAGCGGAACACCGCTGAATCAGAAAGAAACCAAAGCTACCATGAAACGGAGGATATGAAAAATGAAAAAGTTTGTTTGCAGCGTTTGTGGTTATGTATACGAAGGCGAAACCGCCCCTGAATTCTGCCCCCAGTGTAAGGCTCCTGCTTCCAAGTTTGTGGAGCAGAAGGAAACCGAACTGAACTACGCTACCGAGCACGTTGTGGGTGTGGCTCAGGGCTGCCCCGCTGACATCATGGAAGGCCTGCAGCAGAACTTCACCGGTGAATGCACCGAAGTTGGTATGTATCTGGCTATGGCTCGTGTGGCTGACCGGGAAGGCTATCCCGAAATCAGCGCCGCTTTCACCAAGTACGCTTTTGAAGAAGCGGAACACGCTGCCAAGTTCGCTGAAATGATCGGCGAAGTAGTCACCGATTCCACCAAGAAGAACCTGGAGCTCCGGGTTGCCGCGGAAAACGGCGCCTGCGCCGGCAAGTTTGAAATTGCCAAGCGCGCTAAGGCTGAAAACCTGGATGCCATCCACGACACCGTTCACGAAATGGCCAAGGATGAAGCACGTCACGGCCGCGGCTTTGCCGGTCTGCTGAAGCGGTACTTCGGCGAATAATGAGTACTCGCTGAAACGAAAATCAGAGCATAAAAGAGCACCCTCGGAGTTTTCCGGGGGTGTTTTCTTCATGTAAAAAAGCGGGGCCCCCAACCTAAAAACAGGCGGAAACCTCGCTATAACGGATTTTACTGCGGCTTGCTGTTTGGACATCTACGGTAAAACCGTTTTTCGGATTTTGCTTCAAAAAGCCCGTAAACCCGCATGAATACCGAAAAAAATGGAGTGACATCTTTTTTGTCACTCCATCATGGTGCCGGTGGCCGGACTCGAACCGGCACGGTGTCGCCACCGGTGGATTTTGAGTCCACTACGTCTGCCAATTCCATCACACCGGCATATTGCGGTTGGTTGAACCGACTCAGAAACGCTGCGTAAGCTCAACGAATGTCAGTATACCATACCGCAAAGAAAAATGCAAGCACTTTTTTTATTTTGTTTCATTTTCAAACAGGGGAGTGGAGAAATACCGTTCCGCCGTGTCCGGAAGCACCGTCACCACGGTTTTTCCCTTGCCCAGCTTCTTGGCCAGCTGTAACGCCGCCGCCACATTGGTGCCGCTGGAAATGCCGCACATCAGCCCTTCCAGCCGGGCCAGATCCTTGGAGGTGCGGATGGCTTCCTCGTCGGAGACGATATAGATGTGGTCGTAAATCTGCTGGTTGAGGATGCCGGGAATCACTCCGTCCCCAATGCCCATTTGAAGGTGGGTGCCTACCGTGCCGCCGGCTAAAATAGCGGCGTTTTCCGGCTCCACCGCCCAGATTTCGATGTCCGGGTTCAGGGCCTTCAGCACTTCGCCGATGCCGGTGATGGTGCCGCCGGTGCCGATGCCGGAGCAGAACCCGTGGATGGGCCCGGCCACCTGCTCTAAAATTTCCAACCCGGTGTGGTGCCGGTGGGCCATGGGGTTGGCAGGATTTTCAAACTGCTGGGGCACAAAGACCCGGGAATCCTCCGCCGCCATCCGCAAAGCGGTGGCCAAACATTCTTCGATGCAGTCCCCGATGTTGCCGGCGTCGTGGATGAGGATGACCTCCGCCCCGTAGTGGGCTACCAGCTTGCGCCGTTCCTCGCTCACCGAATCCGGCATGATAATGATGGTGCGGTACCCCTTCACTGCGCCGATGAGCGCCAGGCCGATGCCCTGGTTGCCGCTGGTGGGCTCTACAATGATGGTGTCGGGTTTGATAATGCCCTCCTGTTCCGCCTTTTCAATCATGTTCAGGGCGGTGCGGGTTTTAATGGAGCCCCCTACGTTCAGCCCCTCAAACTTTACCAGCACTTCGGCGGCGTCCGGGTCGTTCATGCGGTTCAGCCGCACCATGGGGGTGTGCCCTACCGCTTCCAAAATATTGTTGTAAATCATCTTGCTTCCTCATTTACTCTAAATTCACTGCAAAGGCAGGGTCATAACTGAAATTCTTCCGGGTCATATTCCGGAAGCACCGCCGGGGGTTTGGGTTTCCGTAAAAGGGGGTCGTACTCAAACCTCCGGCAGCTGTAATAGGGAGCCACAGCCCCCCGCTTCTCGCAAAAAATCATCTGGCCGTCGGCACTTTCGGTGCCGTTGGCGCAGTAGACGCAGGCCGGTTCAATCTTCGCTCCAAATAAATCCACCCTGCGTTCCTCCTTTTTTCTACAAATTCCCCGATTGGGTGCCAGATGACATTGTATCACGTTTTCCGGCGCTTGACAACAAAAAGATTGCCAGCACCACCATCAGCCCGCTGCCCAATGGCGTGGCGGCAGAAAGGGCGGCGGCTCCCGCCGGGACGGAAAAGGTTCCGAAGCACGCCGCAGCCTGCTGGGGCAGGAAAAAGTACCCCAACGCGCAGAACCCGGCGCAAAACAGCCCGATGGGAACCCGGCTGGCTAGGTACCATTTCAGGGAAATGCCGGTGCCGCTGACCAGCAGGGCATTCTGGCAGAAGACGCAGATGCCCCCAAAGGCGGCAAAAAAGCCAAGCCGGCAGAAGATTCCGAAACCGGACACCCCTTCCGGCAGGCAGAAGCAGCCGTTGGTCACCTCCGCCATGCCCCGCACCGTCCAGTCCCAAAGAGGGGAGAGGGGCAAAAAATCCAGCAGGGGGAACAGTCCGCTGCATAAAATCACGGTGCCGCAGATACCCCCTAAAATCCCCAAACTGCCCCGCAGGGAGCCGAAAAAGTTCCCGGCACTGGGCTCCGGAAGGGAAGGGGGCTGAGTGGTTCCGGCGTCCTTCACCCGCAGCAGCGCCGCCAGCATCAAGGCGGCGGCAAGCTGGCTCAGCCAGAGGATCACCCCCGCCGTCACGCTGCCCAGCACCTGTCCCCCCACCCCCTGGATTAAAAAAGCGGGGCTGCTCCAGCTGCAAAAGCAGAGCATTTTGGAAGCCTGCCTGGAATCCATCTGTTTTTGGCGGACCAGCTGGGCCAGCAGCGCCGCCCCCACCGGGTATCCTCCCAGCAAGCTGAACAGCAGTACCCCGCAGCCGGTGGGCCCCAGCCCCAGCACCGGCCGCCCCACCAGGGAGGCCCCTTTCCCCAGCCAGGTGAGGATGCGGGTGGAGCCCATCCAGTTGGTGAGGACGGTGAACAAAAACAGGGAAGGGAGTACCGTGGTCAAACATAGAAGGATTCCCTGCCGCACCCCTTCGGATAAAATCCCCCCCAGCCAAAGCAGCCCGCCCAGCAGCCCCAGGCTGAAAACGGAGATGAGAAGCCCTTTGATTCGTCCCATACCGCACCCCTCCCGGTGGAACAGTATGCCGTCGGGAGAAAAATCATGCCCCGGGGTATGGCCCGCCCGGTTTTGACATACCTTGAAGGGAAAGGGGGCGGTGATATGGTGCATTCCCAGATTTTCGGCGAACTGCAAACCGACTATCCTTCCGTCTGGATTCAGCGAAACCAGGCTTTGTGGCTGGAAGGGGAGTTTCAGATGAAGGTGCTGGAGCCGGAACGGTTGGTGCTGGAAGCCCAGGGACTAAAACTCTCCCTGCTGGGAAAACAGCTGCAGGTGTCCCAGCTTTCCGCCGATTCCCTGCGGGTCAGCGGGGTGCTGCTTCGATTGGATTGGGAGGAATTGCCGTGAATCATTCCACCTTTCTCCGCTTTCTAGGCGGGACGGTTACGCTTTCGGTCAAGGGCTATGGAACGCTGCGCCTGGTAGAGCGCTGCCGGAAAGAAGGGCTTCGCCCGCTGCTGGTGGCTCCCGGGGAGGAAGAGGTCCGCCTGACCATTTGGTATTGGCAGAAAAAGAAGTTTCCCCGGCTGGCCCAACAGGCGGGGGTGGAGTGGCAGGAACTGCAACAAAAGGGCCTTCCCGCCATTTTAGCGGGCTACCGCCGTCGGTACGGTTTGTGGCTGGGGATTTTGCTTTCCGCCGCCTTTTTGGCCTATACCCAGTGCTTTGTCTGGGAAATCCATCTGGACACCTCCGACCCCGACCAGCAGGAGCTGGTTTGGGAATACCTGGAAGAAGCGGGGATCGGGCTGGGCACTCCCTGGAGCCAGGTAGACACTCAGGGGGTGGCCCAGCAGCTTTACTTTGCCAACCGGAACACCTCCTTTGCCGCCTTGAACCGGAATGGATGCAGCCTGGAGGTTATCTTCCACACCTCCCCCCAAACCACCCTGCCCCAGCAGCGGTATCAGAATATGGTGGCGGCCAAGGATGGACTGGTGCTGCGGGTGGAGGCCCTTTCCGGCACGGCGGCGGTGGAGCCGGGGCAGACGGTGCGGCAGGGCCAGGTGGTTATCAGCGGGGTTGGGGACACTGACGGCGGGGATGTGTGGTTTTCTTCCGCCCAGGGCATGGTGTACGCCCAAACCGTGACCCAAAAGACCTTTTCCTTTTCTCTGACTCAGCAGGAAGTGCTGCCCAACGCCCCGGTTTGGCAGGGCAGGGTGCTCCATTTCTTCCACCTCTCCCTGCCCCTGCAGCTTTCCTCCCAGCCTATGGGGGAAACCCAGTCCCAGACCCGGTATCTGACCCTGTTCGGCACCCAGCTGCCCATCGGCATCGAGGAAATCCAGGTCCAGCCGGTGGGGGAGACCCAAACCCTCTACACCCAGGAGCAGGGCCAGGCCATTCTGCTGGCCCAGGCGGACCGGTATGAGGAGGAAGAGCTGGACCCGGTAGAGGTGCAGCAGCGCAGCGAGTCCTTTTCCTTGGAAGGGGACACTTTATTTTTGCAGGTGGAATGGGTGTGTGAGGAACAAATTGCCCGGTCTTTGCCTTTTGACGTCAATAGCAGTCAAAATTGAGCGGGAAGATTTGTATATTTTGTGAGATAGTTTTTCTGGAAGAATTGTGATATACTGACATTGATAGCAGATTTTTTTGGCGAATAAGAACAAAAATCATAGGAGTGACAGCAACATTGGCAGAAGCGTCCATTCATCTGGAGGACTTTGAACAGGTCAAACAACTTTTCGGCAGCTTTGATGAGCACGTCAACCTGATCCAGCAGGGATTGGGGGTCAGCGTGGTGAATCGAGACTGCGAGATTAAAATATACGGCGAAGAACCGGGACTGGGCCGGGCGGTGCGCACCTTTCAGGGCTTGCAGCGGCTGTTGGAGAAAAAGGAGCCGGTGGATGCCCAGACGGTGCGGTATGTCATGGGGCTTTCCCAGTCCGACGACGCCATGACCCAGGTGGAACAGCTCTCCGGTTTCTCGGTCATCTGTTTAACCAGCACCGGCAAGCCGGTAAAACCCAAGACCATGGGGCAGAAAAAATATGTGGAAGCCATCCGGGACAACACCGTGGTGTTCGGGGTGGGTCCTGCCGGCACCGGTAAAACCTATCTGGCGGTGGCCATGGCGGTACGGGCCTTTAAGGAAGGCAGGGTGCAGCGGATCATTCTCACCCGCCCCGCCGTGGAAGCAGGGGAAAGCCTGGGCTTTCTGCCCGGGGACCTGCAAACCAAAGTAGACCCCTACCTGCGCCCATTATATGACGCGCTCTTTGAAATGTTCGGGGAAGAGACCTACGCCCGCCTGGCAGAGCGGGGGGTCATTGAAGTGGCGCCCTTGGCTTATATGCGGGGGCGGACTTTAAATGAATCCTTCATCATTCTGGATGAAGCCCAGAATACCACCCCGGAGCAGATGAAAATGTTTTTAACCCGTCTGGGTGCGGAAAGCCAGGCGGTGGTCACCGGCGACATTACCCAGATTGACCTCCCCTCCAGTAAGCGGAGCGGACTGGTGGAGGTTATCCGGATTTTGAAAAACGTAGAAAACATCCAGATCCAGCGGTTCAGTGAAAAAGACGTGCTCCGCAGTAAAATTGTCCAGGATATTATCCGGGCGTATGAAAAATACTATCAGGAGGGCAAGAAGTCATGAGCAAGGTCAAAGTATTGATCACCAATGATCAGAAAAAGGTAAAGGTGCCGACCGGAATCCGCCTGTTGATCCGGCGCTGCTGCATGGCGGCCCTCCAGCTGGAAGGCTTAACCGGCAACTTTGAGGTCAGCGTCACCTTTGTGGACAACGAAAAAATCCACGCCCTGAACCTGGAGCATCGGGGCATCGACCGGCCCACCGATGTGCTGAGCTTCCCCCAGTATGACCCGGAGCAGGTGCACCACATACCCCAAACCGAGGAGCCCATTGCCATCGGCGATATTGTCATCAGTATGGAAAAGGCCTTTGAGCAGGCTCAGTCCTTCGGGCACTCCATCCAGCGGGAGGTAGGCTTCTTGACCGTCCACTCCATGTTCCACCTTCTGGGTTACGACCACGAAGAAGGGGGCCTGAAAGCGGTGCAGATGCGGGAAAAGGAGGAAACTGTGCTGGGCGAGCTGGGCATTTCCAGAAACGCCACCTATTTAACGGATGATGAGATCGAATAAACCCAAAAAAGCCCTGCGGCGCCGGGGCAAGAGTTTTTTGTTTGCGGCAAGGGGCATTGCCTTTGCTGTAAAAACTCAGCCCAATTTCTGCTTTCACCTGCTGGCAATCCTGCTGGTCACAGAATTTGGGCTGCTTTACCATTTGGAAAAGGGCCAGTGGGGGCTGCTGGTGGTGTTTTTCTGCCTGATCCCCGCCCTGGAGCTAATCAATACTGCCCTGGAAGCGGTGGTGGATCTGGCCAGCCCGGACTACCACCCCTTAGCAAAAGCGGCCAAGGACTGCGCTGCCGGTGCGGTGCTGGTAGCGGCGCTGGGGGCGGTGGCGGCGGCAGTGTTTCTGTTCGGAGACCCTGCCCGGCTCAGCATTGCCCTGGGCATCTTTGTCACCACTCCCTGGATGTGGTGCCTGCTGGCAGCGGAGCTTATCGCAGCTGTGGTAATCCTGCTGCTCCCAGGCAAACAGTCGGAGCATGCCACCCCCCTTTTTCCGAAAAAACCAAGATAAAAAGGAACCTTAATCTATGACTGAGAATTCCAATCAAGAAACCAGAAACGCCTTTTTGGCCATTGTGGGCAAACCAAACGTAGGCAAATCCAGCCTGCTCAACGCTTTGCTGGGGGAAAAGGTGGCCATTGTCACCTCCAAGCCCCAGACCACCCGCACCCGGATTACCGGCGTGCTCACCAAGGGGCCGGACCAATATGTGTTTTTGGACACCCCCGGCCTGCACCGCCCCAAAAATAAGTTGGGGGATCAGATGGTAAAAGCAGTGCAGACCTCCGTCCGGGATGTGGACGCCGTGGTAATGGTGGTGGAGCCCTATGGGGAACTCACCGAAAGCGAAGAAAAGCTGCTGGACACCATCCGGGACATCCGGCTCCCGGCGGTGCTTGTCATCAATAAAATCGACACGTTAAAGGAAAAAACCGACCTGCTGGCCCGGATGGACACCTTCGGCAAGCGAAATCTCTTCGATGCTGTCTTCCCGGTAAGCGTATTGCAGCAAAAGGGGCTGGAGCCGTTGATGGAACAGCTTTCCAACTACCTTGCACCCGGCCCCCACTTTTTCCCCGACGACGCCCTCACCGACCAGCCGGAGCGGGTGATCATGGCGGAATTTCTCCGGGAACAGCTTTTGCTCAACCTCCGCCAGGAGATCCCCCACGGTACGGCGGTGGTGATTGAAAAGATGCGGGAGCGGGAAAACCAGCCCGGCCTGCTGGACATCGACGCCACCATCTACTGTGAGCGCCCCACCCATAAGGGGATGATTATCGGCAAGGGAGGCAGTATGCTGAAAACCATTGCCAGCCAGGCCCGTGCTCAGATGGAGCAGTTTTTGCAGACCAAAGTGAACCTCACCTGCTGGGTGAAGGTGAAGGAGGACTGGCGGAATAAGGATGGCTTAATCCGCAACTTCGGCTTGAACTTTGGAGAATAACCATGCTGGAAAAGCTCAATGGTTTGGTGCTAAAGCAGCGCAACATCGGGGAAAACGACCGGATGCTGGTGCTGCTCACCAAGGAAAAAGGGGTGCTGGAGGTCTGCGCCAGAGGGGTCAAGCGGATGCGCTCTCCCTTAGCGGCAGGCTGTATGCCCCTGTGTTACAGCGAGTTTTGTCTCTTTGAAGGGAAAAAGTACATTACCGTGGATGCCGCCGCCCCCATCCGTAATTTCTACCAGCTCCGGCTGGACCCGGAAAAGCTGGCCCTGGGGGAGTATTTCTGCGATTTGGCTTCGGTGCTGACGCCGGAGTCGGAAAGCGCCTGGCCCATGCTGCGGCTGTTGCTGAACACGCTGGCGCTGCTGGAAGACGACCGCCGCCAGCCGCTGCTGTTGAAAGCCATCTTTGAATTCCGCAGCGCCGCCATCGCCGGATTTATGCCGGATCTGGTGGGATGTGCCGGCTGCGGGGTGTTTGAAGGAGAGCAGATGTACTTTCTTCCCCAGGACTCCTGCCTGCTTTGCGGAAACTGCAAAGCCGCTCACCCTCAACAAGGGCAGGGCGGGGTGCTGCTTCGTCCGGCGGTGTTGAAAGCCATGCGTCAAATTCTCTATGCCGATGAGGAAAAACTGTTTTCCTTTTCCTTAAAAGGGGAGAGCTTAAAGCAGTTGGACTGGATCACCGAGCGGTATCTTTTGATCCACACCGGCTTGCAAAGCCGGGCCCTTTCAGTGTACCGTGCCCTGCAAGCCCCTTGATTCTGCTTCGGAAAAGCCGGAACTTACGGTCTCTACGTCCCGAACGTAGTGTCCTAAATCAAACGGAAATCATCTTCTACCTCCGTCCATCGGGGGTATTTTACTGCTACAAACATTGGAAAGGAACTCATTATGCCCATCCAACTACGCTATTGCAAAACTCTGGAACTGGATAAGATTTTAGCCCGGCTGGCGGACTGCACCTGCTGCGACGCCGCCCGGGAAAAAGCCCTGTCTATCAAGCCCTATACCAATCCCACTTTGGTGGAGCAATCTTTGGATAAAACCAACGACGCTTTCACCCTTTCCGCCCAGTTCGGCACCCCCCACTTTTCCAACCTTTCCGATCCGGCCCCGGCGCTGACCATCGCCCAGAAGGGAGGCAGCCTGAGCCTGGTGGAATTTTTGCGGATTCGCCAGCTGCTCCGTCAGGTACGGGGACTGACCCAGTGGTACGCTCAGTGCTCCGGGGTGGAAAATTCCCTCCAGGAACTGTTCGCCGAACTGGCCCCAAATCCGGCTTTGGAAAAGGCCATCGACCAGGTGGTGGTCAGCGAAGAGATGGTTAACGACCACGCCAGCCCCACTTTGGCGGACCTGCGCCGGAAAATTGCCTCCGCCCAGGCAAAAGCCAAGCAGGAAATGGATAAGATTATCCGTTCCTCCAAGTATCAGAAAGCTCTTCAGGAAAACCTGATCACCCAGCGGGACGGACGGTTTGTGGTGCCGGTGAAAGCGGAGCATAAATCCGAAATCCCCGGCCTGGTCCACGATTCCTCCGCCAGCGGCGCCACTTTGTTTGTGGAGCCTATGGGCGTGGTGGAAGCCAACAACCAAATTCGGGTGCTGCAAACCCAGGAAAAGGCGGAGATTCAGCGGATTTTGTACGAACTCAGCCAGACCGTGGCCCAGCACGCTGGGAACTTGATGGACAACTTTGAGGTGGTCATTGCCTTGAACCTCTGCTTTGCCAAGGCGGAGCTGGCCGCCCGGATGAACGCCCAAAAGCCCCGGCTCACCGATACCGGGGAGATTGTGCTGAATAAAGCCCGCCACCCCCTGCTGGACCCCAGAACCGCCGTGCCCATCTCCCTGACCTTGGGGGGAGACTGCCGCACCTTGGTAATCACCGGCCCCAACACCGGCGGCAAAACCGTGACCTTGAAAACCATCGGCCTGCTCTGTTTGATGACCATGTGCGGGCTGCTGATCCCCGTGGCGGCGGGCAGCACCATGTCGGTGTTCGACCAGGTGCTGGCGGACATCGGGGATGAGCAGAGCATCGAGCAGAGCCTGTCCACCTTCTCCGCCCACATGACCAACCTGGTGCACATCCTGAAAACCGTGGACGACCATTCTTTGGTCCTCACCGACGAACTGGGCAGCGGC
Source organism: Ruminococcaceae bacterium UBA1375 (assembly GCA_002305795.1). GTDB lineage: Bacteria > Bacillota > Clostridia > Oscillospirales > Ruminococcaceae > Egerieicola > Egerieicola faecalis. The sequence goes on along the minus strand of DBRF01000010.1, from coordinate 47,466 downwards.
ACCGACCCGGTGGAAGGGGCAGCCCTGGCCATTTCCGTGTTGGAAGCCCTGCGTAGGCGGGGGGTTGTCACCGCCGCCACTACCCACTACCCGGAACTGAAGGTGTATGCCATTGAAACCGACGGGGTGGAAAACGCCTGCTGCGAATTTGACGTGGATACCTTAAAGCCCACCTACCGCCTGCTTATCGGGGTGCCGGGGCGGAGCAACGCCTTTGCCATCTCCCGGCGGCTGGGATTGGACGAAGAGGTGCTGCAAAAGGCAGAAAGCCTGGTGGACCAGGAAAACAAGCAGCTGGAAACCACCATCTCCCGGCTGGAAACTCAGCGGCAGGAGTACGAGAAACAGTATCAGGAATACCAGTCCCTCACCGACCAGTTAAAGCAGAAAAATTCTTGGCTGGAAGACCAGCGCCGGGAACTGGAGGAGGAGAAGAAGGAAATTCTGGAACAGGCCCAGAAGCAGGCGGCACAGCTGGTGAACCAGGTGAAGGCCCAGTCAGATCGGCTGTTAAATGAACTGGACGCCTTGAAAAAGGAAAAGGACGCCCAGGAATTTGCTAAGAAAACCGCCGACGCCAAGGCTCAGCTTCGCCGCCAGCTCCAGCAGCTGGACAAAACCGCCAACCCGGTGCAGCAGCGCAGCAACCAGGAATATAAACTGCCCCGGCCCATCCGCAAGGGGGACACGGTGCTGATCTTCGACATCGACAAAAAAGGCACCGCCCTGGAAGACTCCAAGGGCAAAACCTCCATTCTGGTCCAGGCCGGGCTGCTGAAAAGCCGGGTGAAGATTTCAAATCTCCGCCTGCTGGAGGAAAAGAATCCCTACGCACCCAAAAAGCAGCAGTACCGGGCGGGAGGACGGATGATGTCCGCCCAGAGCCAGAGCCAGCGCCGGGCCAGCATGGAGCTGGACCTGCGGGGAGAGATGGTGGAGGAAGCCCTGATGGAGTTGGACCAGTTTTTGGATAACTGCGTCATGGCCAACCAAAGCCAGGTCACCATCATCCACGGCAAGGGCACCGGAGCTTTGCGCAAAGCGGTGCAGCAGCACCTCAAGCACCATCCCAGTGTGAAGAGCTTCCGCCTGGGGGTATTCGGAGAAGGAGAGAGCGGCGTCACCATTGTGGAGCTGAAGTAAGGTTCTGCCTGCCCCTGCCGGTGCATATGCTGGGGCAGAGAAGGGGGCGTGTGGGAATGGAACTGACCTTTTCCGAGCTGAAGAAGCGGGAGCTGATTTGCATGGACACCGGGGACCGGCTGGGCATGGTGGACGACATTTTGCTGGAGGAAAACTGCGTCAAAGCGCTGCTCACCTATGGGGTGCGTCCGAAGTTTTTGTTTTTCCGTTCCGGTAAGCTCAAGCAGATCCCCTGGGAGCGGATTCGGCTGCTGGGGAAGGATTTTGCGGTGGTGGATTCCATGGAGGATCTGCCCTTTGAGCCCAACCGCCCCCGAAAAAAGAAGTTTTCTTCCCTGGTGGAGCAGCTATTTCAGTAATTTCTGGAAAAGCAGTTGACAAAATCCAAAAAAACCACCATAATGACAAAAGAAGAATGTACGGATGTAAAAAGGAGGAAGTCCCATGGCGGTAAAAAAACCGGGAGGCTACCGTGCGCTGAAAAGCGTGACGGTGCTGCTGCTTGTGTTGGTTATCCTGTCCGGGGCGCTGTGCGCCCTGCTGCGGGTCACCCAATACCTCGCCCGGGAAAACGACAGCCTGCCCACCGTGCTGGGACGGCAGTATGTGGTGGCGGACAACGACAACCTGACCTGGCTGTACCGTCCCGACACCCTGGTGGTGGCTTCCCCCTTGGAAGGCAGTGCCGCCGGGTTGAGCCAAGGCAGCGTGGTGCTGTACCGGGCTTACGACGCTAATCAGGTATTTGAGGGATACAGCCTTTCTCTGGTCACCGGCTCTGTCAACGAAGAGGGCACCCTGTACTGGACCGTCCGGGGTGGCCGCAATCAGGAGGATTTGACTATTCTGCCGGAAAATGTGGTGGGAGAAGTGGTGTTTTCCAGCCATTGGCTGGGCGGTCTGCTGGCCTTTTGGAACAGCGATTTGGGACTGGTGTGCTGCGGGTTGATTCCGCTGGGGGTGCTGATCCTGCTGTGGATGGCGCTGATGATTTGGAGAAGCCATCTGCGCACCCGTTCCCGCCGTCCGCTGCCGGGGTATTTCCAGGAGGAAGGAGGGGAACCGGTGCTGATGGACGCCGACCCCTTTGAACAGGATCCCTTTGAGCAAGACCCCTTCCGGATGCCGGAGCCGAAACCGGAACCGGCTGTACCGTCCCAAAACCCCTCTCCCTTTCACTACGAGACCGTTTCGGCGGACCAGCAGCCCACCATGGTGATCCCGGATCTTTCTGCCCGCAATACCGCCAAGCCTGCTATTGGGAGGGACCCGCTTTCCGACACCCAGGAGTTTGACGTGAAGGAGCTGAAGGAAAAGCTGCTCACCGATAAGCTGCTCCGGGACGTGGACCAGGAGGATTATGTAAAGATTCCCGATTCCCCTAAAAGTGATGAAACCGCTTTAATGAGTTTTGGCAGGGATTCGGTGGATTTTGATTTCCGTCATTTGGATTTTTCCAAGCTGGAAGTCTATCCCAATGAGATCGGCCAGGGCTTTACCGTCCTGACTCCGGAGTACCAGGCGGTGGTTCGTCTGGACATTACCAAACGTGAACCTAAAGACCAGTGAAATCCGGAGTGGAGTGAATTTGGCTCCACTCCCTTCTGTTTTGCGGAAAGGAGCTTTTATGAGAAAACCGAAATTCCTCTGTTTGCTGGTGGCGGTGGTGTTGCTGTTTTGCTGCACCGGCTGCACTCCCTTGGCAAACAGCGCCGCCACTCTGTCGGAAGTTTCTTCCCAGCTGCAGCAGCAGGAAGCTCCTGCCCAGGAAGACCAGTCCCAGGATGACGTGCTGCTGTACGAGGACGATGTCCGGGGCGTTTGGATCAGCTACATCGAACTCCAGTCCATGATGCAGGACCACACCCAGCAGGACTTTGCTTACTACGCCCGAGTGGTACTGAACACCGCCAAAACCCAGGGTATCAACACCGTGTTTGTCCAGGTGCGCTCCCATGGGGACGCCATCTATCCTTCCGCTTACTATCCCTGGGGCAAGTACGTTACCGGTACGGCGGGGCAGGCGGCGGACTACGACCCCCTGGCCATCCTCATTGAGCAGGCCCATGAACTGGGTCTTTCCTTCCACGCCTGGGTCAACCCCTACCGGCTCATGAGCCAAAGCGACTTTTCCACTGTGAACGATTCCTATCTCACCAAGCAGTGGCTGGGGGACACCAGGTATATGCGCTATAAGGAGTCGGACGGCTACTATTATCTGGACCCCAACAACGAAGAAGTCTTGGAGCTGATCTGCAACGGTGTGGCGGAACTGGTGCAAAACTACGACGTGGACGGCATCCACTTCGACGATTACTTTTATAACCTTACCCCGGAAGAGTACGGCTACGATGCCGCCACTGCCCACGCCGCCACCGACCGGCTGGTGCAGCAGGTGTATCAGACGGTGAAGTCCATCAATCCGGCGGTGCAGTTCGGGGTCAGCCCCGGGGGCAACTACTACGACGCCCCGGCTTCCGACACCACCCAGTACACCAACATCGTTACCTGGTGCACCCAGCCCGGCTATCTGGACTATATCGCTCCTCAGATCTACTGGGAGTTTGACCACGAACAGGCCCCGTTCCTGGATGTGTTCAATAAATGGATTAATCTCACCGCCGATACCGGGGTGAAGCTGTATGTGGGCTTGGCGACCTATAAGTTTGCCACCACCGAAACTCTTATGATTCAACAGAATCTCTGTGTCAACCATCAGGGCTGCGGGGGATTCATCCACTTCCGGTATGAGAACCTCTGCGGCAGCATCCGGTAGGGCGCCGTTGCGAAATAGAGAAAAATATGGTATTCTAGAAACAGTTTTTGGAAGGAGGTGGGCCTTTGTACCGCCGCTACCGCATTGCCGGGCTGGTCACCGATCTGGATTGCGACTATCCCCGGACCATCCGCCAGGCCGAAGCCTACCGGGAAGATACCCAAGAGGAACCGGCCATCCGGATTCCCAACCAGCGGGAAAAGATTCCCCAGCACCGCCATCTCAACCCGGAGCTTTCCCTGGAGGATTGGGAGTATGTCCTCACCTGCCAGGAATTTTACCTGCAACTTTTGGACCATCAGGGTATGATGGTCCACGCTTCCGCCGTGGTGCTGGACGGAAAGGCCTACCTTTTCAGCGCCGACAGCGGCACCGGAAAATCCACCCACACCCAGCTCTGGCTGAAACGGTTTCCCGATGCCTATATCCTAAACGATGACAAACCGGCGGTGCGGTTGGAAGGGAATCAGCTTTTCGCCTACGGCACCCCTTGGAGCGGCAAAACCGACTGGAACGTCAACCAAAAGGTGCCCCTGGGGGGATTGGTGTTTTTGCAGCGCAGTGAGCAAAACTGGGTGCGCCCCGCTTCCGGAAATCAAATGGTGAACAATCTTTTGAAACAGACTTTGCGGCGGCTCAGCGCTCCCCGGATGGAAAAGATGCTGGACATGGCGGATGCGCTGCTGCGGAATACCAAGGTGCTGGAGCTGGGCTGCAACATCTCTCTGGATGCGGTGGACACCGTCTATCAAGCCCTGGTGGGACAGGAGGAAGTAAAATGAAGTTAAAGATGGATTTTATGCTCCGCAAGGTGGCGGGGTACTATGTGGTGGTGCCGGTGGGGGAATCCTGCGTGGACTTCAACGGCATGGTGAACCTCAACGAAACAGGCGCCTTTTTGTTCCAGCGTCTCCAGCAGGAAACCAGCCGGGAGGAGCTAATTCAGGCGTTGCTGGAAGAATATGAGGTGGACGAAGCCACCGCCGGACAAGCAGTAGACAGCTTTTTGGAAAAACTCCGCCAGGCGGATTTGCTGGCATGAGCGGACTTCAGCAGAAAAATGTCCGGCTGGCTCAACTGGACCCCCTGATCCGTCAGTTGCTGGAAGCGGGGCAGCAGGTGAAGTTCACCCCCCACGGCAGCAGTATGCTTCCCATGCTCCGGGACGGAAAGGACACCGTCACCCTGACCAAACAGGAAGGGAAGCTGAAAAAATACGACATCCCGCTCTATCAGCGCCCTCAGGGGGGCTATGTGCTCCACCGGGTGGTGGGGGAAAACCAAAAGGGATACCTCCTCTGCGGCGACCACCAGACGGCGCTGGAAGAGGGGGTCACCGATGAACAGGTCATCGGGGTGGTCTGCGCCTTCACCCGGAAGGGGAAGGAATACACCGTGACCCAAACAGGCTACCGGCTGTATGCTCGGCTTTGGGTGGCCATCCGCCCCCTGCGGCGGCTGGTCATGGGAGGGCTGCGCCGCTTGGCCCGGCTGTACACCGGCGGGAAAAAGGAGAAAAAGGAGAAAAAGGATGGATAAGATGGAACGGGTGGAGTTTCTGCGCCCCGGATGGTTTGGGGTGGACTGCCCGGCGGACACCCGTCGGGTGGAATTTGATCTGCGCAACCAAGGGGTGCTTCAACGGCGCCTGCCGGTGGGGGCCTTGTTTCTGGGGGACTCCATCACCCATTACTGGGAGATTGAAAGCTATTTTGCTTGCCGAACCGGCCTGCTGCTCAACCGTGGCATTGGAGGAGATCGGACGGAGTTCTGCCTTCGGCGGCTGGAAGCAGACGCCATCCAGCTGCGCCCCGCCATCACCTTTTTGATGATCGGCATCAACAATTCCTGGGATCTGGCCTACGATGACTGGCGGCGGCTGCCGGGTCAGCCTATGAACAAAGTGCTGGAACAGGCAGAGAAGGACATCCGGGCCATGGCCCAGAAGTTTTCCGAGGCCGGGCTGCGGCTGGTGCTCTGTTCGGTGCTGCCCACCTGTATGTACTTCACTCGGGAGGACCCCCAGCGCCGGGAATATACGGTGAAGCTCAACCGCAAGATTCAGGAGATTGCCGGGGAGTTTGGCTTTTCCTATCTGGACTACCACTCCGCTATGGTGCAGGCCGACGGCCTCACCGCCATGGAAGATTACTTTTTCGACGGCATCCATCCCAATGTGTTCGGCTATCAGGTGATGGCAAAGCGGCTGCTGGAACAGTTCCCGGAAGTGGGACTGGAAAGCATGGAAGACCATCTGAAACACGGCCGCTGAAATTCTTGGATTTAGGTGTACTGTATGACCTTTACTTCTGTCTTAGAAAAATTGACCCAGCGCCTCCCCTTGACCGGGGAGGACTTTGTGTTTCTGCTCACCGGCCTGACTCCGGGGGAAGAACAGCAGCTTTATGCCGCCGCCCGCAGCACCGCACAGCGGCAGTTCGGCAACCGGATCTTTATCCGGGGACTGATTGAAATTTCCAATCTCTGCAAAAACGACTGCTACTACTGCGGCATCCGCAAAAGCAACCAGAAGGTCCAGCGGTACCGGCTCACCAAGGAGCAGATTCTTTCCTGCTGTGAAATCGGCTACCCCCTGGGGTTTCGCACCTTTGTGCTTCAAGGCGGGGAAGACGGAGCTTTTACCGACGATTGGCTCTGCGGGCTGCTGCAAGAGATGAAACGCCGGTTTCCCGACTGCGCAATTACTCTCTCTCTGGGGGAGCGGAGCCGGGAAAGCTACCGGCGGTTGAAACAGGCTGGGGCGGACCGCTACCTTCTCCGGGAGGAGACGGCGGATTTCGCCCATTACCATCGCCTGCACCCCGCCCAGATGTCCCCCCAACACCGGCAGGACTGCCTGTTTGCCCTAAAGGAGCTGGGTTACCAAACCGGCGCCGGTTTTATGGTGGGCTCCCCGGGACAGACCGTGGAGCATCTGGCTGAGGATTTTCTCTTTCTCCAAAAGCTCCAGCCCCACATGGTGGGTATCGGCCCCTTTCTGCCCCATCAGGACACCCCCTTCCGGGACTGCCCTCCGGGGACGGCGGCCCAGACGGTGCGGTGCGTGGCCATTCTGCGGCTGCTGCTGCCGGGAGCCAACCTGCCCGCCACCACGGCCCTGGCTACCCTGGACCCAAAAGGGCGGCAGAAGGCGGTGCTGGCGGGGGCCAATGTGATTATGCCCAACCTTTCTCCGGCGGAAGTACGGGACAAATACAGCCTGTACGACCACAAGGCCCATTCCGGGGCGGAAGCGGCGGAGGGGCTGCGGCTGCTGCAACGGCAGATGGAGGAAATCGGCTACACCCTCTGCATTGACCGGGGGGACAGCCGTTGACAGAATGGAAGGTTTTGGGTACAATAGACAACGCAAGTTTCCAGGAAATGAGACAGGGGAGGTACTTTCAGCGTGGCTGATTTGAAGGAAGAAATTAAACGCCGGCGGACATTCGCCATTATTTCTCACCCGGACGCCGGTAAAACCACTTTGACCGAGAAGTTTTTGCTGTACGGCGGCGCCATCGCCCTGGCCGGTACGGTAAAGGGAAAGAAAAATTCCCGCCATGCGGTCAGCGACTGGATGGAGATTGAAAAGCAGCGTGGTATTTCGGTGACCAGTTCGGTGATGCAGTTTGAGTATGAGGGATACTGCATCAACATCCTGGACACCCCCGGCCACCAGGACTTTTCCGAGGACACCTATCGCACCTTGATGGCCGCTGACTCCGCCGTCATGGTGATCGACGCCAGCAAGGGCGTGGAAAACCAGACCCGGAAGCTGTTTAAGGTCTGCGTCATGCGCCATATCCCCATCTTCACCTTTATCAATAAGATGGACCGGGACGCCAAAAATCCCTTTGACCTGGTGGAAGAGATCGAGGAAGAGCTGGGCATTAAGACCTGCCCGGTGAACTGGCCCATCTCCTCCGGCAAGGATTTCCGGGGGGTGTACGACCGCCAGAGCCGCCACATTCTGGCCTTTACCGCCAACCAAAGCGGCAAGCTGGAAGCGGAAAAAACCGAGGTGGACCTGGAAGATGAATCCCTGAAGGATTTGATTGGGGAGGAAAACTACAACACCTTAAAGGACGACGTGGAACTGCTGGACGGGGCAGGGGACGAGCTGAATCTGGAGGAAGTCCAGTCAGGCCGGCTCAGCCCGGTGTTCTTTGGTTCCGCTTTGACCAACTTCGGGGTGGAGCCTTTTTTGGAAGCCTTTTTGCAGATGACTACCCCGCCTTTGGCCCGGCAGACCGCCGAAGGGGAGGTGGACCCCTTTGACCCGGATTTCTCTGGTTTTGTCTTTAAGATTCAGGCCAATATGAATAAGGCCCACCGGGACCGGGTGGCCTTTGTGCGGATTTGTTCCGGCCGGTTCGAGAAGGGCATGGAGGTGTACCACGTCCAGGGCGGCAAAAAGATGAAGCTCACCCAGCCCCAGCAGATGATGGCCCAGGACCGGGAAATCGTGGAGGAAGCCTACGCCGGGGACATCCTCGGCTTGTTTGACCCCGGGATCTTCTCCATCGGGGACACTCTCTGCGCCCCGGGAAAGAAGATCCGTTTCCAGGGAATCCCCACCTTCGCCCCGGAACACTTTGCCCTGATCAGCCAGAAGGACACCCTAAAGCGCAAGCAGTTCGTCAAGGGCATCAACCAGATTGCCCAGGAAGGCGCCATTCAGATCTTCCAGGAACCGGATTCCGGTATGGAAGAGGTGATTGTGGGCGTGGTAGGCGTGCTGCAATTTGAGGTGCTGGAGTACCGTTTGAAGAACGAGTACGGGGTGGAAGTGCGCCGGGAGAGCCTGCCCTACCAGTACCTGCGCTGGATTGAAAACCAGGAAATCGACGTGAAAGCCCTGGATCTGACCAGCGACACCCGCCGGGTGCAGGACCTCCGGGGTCGGCCTTTGCTGCTGTTCACCAGCTCCTGGGGCATCGACTGGGCCCTGGATCACAACAAAGATTTGCAGCTCAGTGAGTTTGGAAAAGGAATGTGACATCAGCCGGTCAAACCGGCCGGTCAGGTCCGTTGTGCCGCCCATAGATTGTGGGCGGCATTTTGCTGCGAAGATACAGTCGCATGGGAGTGCAAAATGGGGTATCAAAAAATACAGCGCAACCATGTTCCGGCTTGCGCTTTTCTTTGACAAAAACATTTTGAGAATTTCTGCTTTTTTATTTGCGGGAAAACGAAATGGAAAATATTTTGTTAAATTATAAAAAACAGCCAAAAAACTCTGGTAATTTCCGAAATTTTGTGGTAAACTAATTCATAGATGCTTTGCGGGACAAAGCAGAACCAAAATTGGAGGATGTTATTCATGGCAAAGATTAAAATGACGGTACTGTACAAAGGAAAAGCCGGAAATGCCAGTGAAATGGCAGAAGCGGTAGGCCGCAGCCAGCAGGCAAAAATCGACCAGATCCCCCCGGCGTATAACATGGAAAATCAGAAGTTGGTAGTCGTCTGCGTGGAAGGCGGCAAAAAGGCGGATTCTGACGTGATGAAGTTTATCTCCAACCTGAACCCCAGCCGGGTGAAAAACATGGCCATTATCTGCATCGGCGCTGAATTTGGCTGTGTGGACGAAATGAAGGCTTCCGCTGAAAAGCTGGGCGTTGTGGTCGGCAACATCAAGCAGGTGGAAATCAAGGGCGGTCTGTTCAAGAAGGGCAAGCTGGAAGACGCACAGAAAACCGAATGTGTGGACTGGGTTGCCAAGATTGTGGACTCTCTGTTGAGCTGATTTATTTCAGGTAAAAAAATCAGGTGCTTCTCTGTAATAGGGAAAGCACCTTTTCTTTTTCTTTGGATTTTACGGATTGTTGCCGATTGGATGGGTGGGCGCAGTAAAATACGGGTTGACGTGAACCATGCAGTGCTTCACTTCAGGAAATTCCTGCTCCACCGCATCGTGGACCTTCTGGGCGATGTTGTGCCCTTCCAGCAGGGTCAGGTTGGAGGGAGCGGAAATTTCAATGTCCACATAGCTGCGGCTGCCGAACTGCCGGGTGTGGACCAAATCCACCCGGGCCACCCCTTCCACCTGGGAAACGGTGTTGAGGATGGCTTCTTCCGTCTCCTTGTCGCAGCTCTGGTCGGTCATCTTGCTGACAGCGTCCATAAATACCTGGTAGGCACTCCGCAGAATAAAGACGCAAATTACCACGCTGGCGATGGAGTCGCAGATGGGCCAACCCAGCATGGAACCCAGGATGCCGATGAAGCTGCCCACGGAAGATAAGGCGTCGCTGCGGTAGTTCCAGGCGTTGGCCATCAGGGCGGAAGAGCGGATGCGTTTGGCGTAAAAGCGGGTGTACCAAAACATCCCTTCCTTGCCTGCAATGGAAACGATGGCCACCCCCATGGCCAAAAAGCCGGGGACTTCTTTGAAAGCATAGCTGCCGTCCAGGATGGAGTTGATGCCGTTCCAGCCGATCATAATCCCGGCGAAGGCGATGATGAAGGAGAGGATCAGGGCGGTGACGCACTCAAACCGCTCGTGGCCGTAAGGGTGGCTGGTATCCGCCTGTCGGGCCGCCAGCTTTACCCCCACCATGGCGATCACGGTGCTGAACACATCGCTTAACGAATCAATACCGTCGCTGATTAACGCTTGGGAATGGCCGAACACGCCGGCAAAGAGCTTGAGGATACTGAGGAACAGGTTGCCGAAGATGGTGTTCCTTCCCACCATCATGGCAATCTGCTGGTTGGATTTCTGGGTCTTGCTCATAGGAATTTCCTTTCTGTTGGTTACTATTCTATTCCTATGCAGCTGCCACCGAAGGATTCTGATTTCCAGTGAAAAAAAGTCCCTGCGGGAAACTGTCCCGCAGAGACACGGTTCTACTCTGCTGCCGTGAAAACGGCCCGGCTCAAAACGGCCTGCTCAGTTCGTACTGGCTTTTAGGTGTGCAGTGCAATGAGGCCCTCAAAAGAGGTGAACATATTGTAACACAGATTTGAATTTTTGACAAGTGCCTGATTTTTGGTTTACAGCCAGGGAAAAATCTGATACAATGGCTCCATACTCTCACTGAGAAAGGAAGTATAGTATGAAACGGAAATGGTTGGCTGCTTTGCTGGCAGCGTCTCTGCTTTTGAGCTTAACTGGTTGCGGGGGCGGAGATTCCACAGAATCCACCTCCCAAACCCTCTCCCAATCGGAACAGGAAGTGACTCAGCCCGTCACCTCAGAGCCGGAATATAATGAGGATGCTGATACCATCCAAACTGCCCCTGTTAAGTCCGGTACCATTTATATTTCCGGCGACCGGGGTTACAGCACCTACGGTTTCAGCGAAAGCAATACTTTGGAATACTGCCGCACCGTCAGCCAGGCTGCCCGGGAGCTTCAGGGAGTGGCCACGGTGTACAACATCGCCGTGCCCTTAGCCTGCGGCATTGACTTTTCCAACGCCGTCCAGGAGGAAATGGGCTGGAAAAACCAGGGGGAAGTCTGCGATTTTATCTATGACCACCTCACCGACGGGGCAGTTGCGGTGCCCATTTACGACACCCTCCGCCAGCATAAAACCGAATACCTCTACTTCCGCACCGACCACCACTGGACCGCCCTGGGGGCATATTACGCCTACCAGCAGTTCTGCCAAGCCAAGGGAGTAGAGCCCAAAGCCTTGGAGGATTACGAAACCATGACCTTCGATAATTTCCTGGGAAGTTATTATGAGGACAGCGGCAACAACCCCGCTCTGGGCAATGCTCCGGACACCCTGGTGGCCTACCTGCCTTCCTCCACCAATGAAATGACCTTCACCGACCGCAACGGCACCGTCACCCCCTGGAAGGTGGTGTACGACGCCACCAACTACAGCCGAGGGGCCAAGTACAACTGCTTTATCGGTGGGGATCAGCCCTATGAAGAGATTCACAACCCCACCCTCAATGACGGCAGTGCCGTGCTGGTGGTAAAGGAGAGCTTCGGTAACGCCTTCGTGCCCTTTTTGGTGGACGATTATCAGGACGTGTATGTGGTGGACTACCGCTACTACAACGGCAGCATCAACGACCTCTGCCGGGAAAAGGGGATTGACGACGTGATTTTCTGCAACAACCTCAACGCCACCGGCACCCCCTCCCGCATCAGCGATATGCAGCGAATTCTGTAAAAATGGGAGTCCATCCCTCATTTCATCTGTCATTTCATCCCTCAAAATTGAAACATGAGGGATGAATAATCATAAATCCGGTCAGGAAGCAATTCCCGGCCGGATTTTGCTATTTGCGTCCATGTTTTTGCCAATTCATAAGCTCTTCCTTGGAAATCGGCCCGTGGTTTTTCTCAAAAGCCTGGATGTTTTGCTGAATGAGCCAAACAATCTGCCGGTTGATGGAGCGTCCCCCATACTCGGCAATATAGTGGATTTGCAGCAGCATCCATTCTTCCAAACGCAGCGAAAACCGTTTCATTCCCATGGCCCCTCACCTCCTGAGGAAAAGGATACCAGTTTTTCCGTGCCTTGTGTGGGAAATGGATATACCGCATATCCAAAAAAACATGGAGCCAAAAAACCCCGGCCGGAGAACCGCTCTCTGACCGGGGAAATTGCATTTGATTTTAGTTTTCCGTCAGCTTTTCCAGGGCAGCAATCTGCACGCACAGGCAGAACAGCTCCATGGCCTGTTCCAGTTCGGAAACCGGAGGCATGGTGGGGGCCAGACGGATGTTGGTGTCCTTGGGGTCCTTGCCGTAGGGATAGGTGGCGCCTGCGCCGGTGAGTACTACCCCTGCTTCTTTGCACAGGGAAACCACCCGCTTAGCGCAGCCTTCCATCACATCCACGCTGACAAAGTAGCCGCCGTTGGGCTTGTTCCAGCTGGCAACGTCCAGCCCGCCCAGCCGTTCTTCCAGCATGGTTACCACCTTTTCAAACTTGGGCTCCAGGATGGCCCGGTGCTTTTCCATGTGGGCCTGTAAACCGTCCAGGTCCTTGTAGAACATCACATGGCGCATCTGGTTGATTTTGTCGTAACCGATGGTCTGCACCGAGATCTGCTTTTTGATAAAGTCCAGGTTGGCCTTGCTGCAAGCCATGGCCGCTACGCCGCCGCCGGGAAAGCTGATCTTGGAGGTGGAGGCGAAGGTGATCATCATGTCTTCGTGGCCGGTTTTCCGCAGCTCATCCATGAGGTTCAGCAGATGGTCGGGGTGGTCGGAGAGATGGTGGATGCAGTAGGCGTTGTCCCACATGATTTTAAAGTCCGGGGCAGCGGGGTTCAAGGCGGCGAACTTCCGCACCACTTCGTCGGAGTAGGTGATGCCGGTGGGGTTGGAGTACATGGGTACGCACCAGATGCCCTTCACCGCCGGGTCGTTTTCACACAGCTCTTTTACCATGTCCATATCCGGGCCGTCCTGATTCATAGGGATATTGATCATCTCAAAGCCGAACAGTTCGGTGATGGCAAAGTGCCGGTCGTAGCCGGGAACGGGACAGAGCCACTTCAGCTTTTCTTCCTGGCACCAGGGGCGGGGAGAGTTGTAAAAACCGAAGCTCATGGCCCGGGCGATGCAGTCATACATCAAGCTCAGGCTGGAGTTTCCGCCGATGAACACTTCGGTTTCGTGGTTCATGCCGAACAGGTTGCCGAACAGCTTGCGGCATTCGTGGATGCCTTCCAGCACACCGTAGTTGCGCAGATCTTCGCCCTTTTCTGCGTGCATCACCGATTGAGAATTGAGTACGTCCAGAATGGGCATGGTCAAATCCAGCTGGTCGGCGCCCGGCTTGCCTCTGGACATATCCAGATGCAGCCCTTTGGCTTGAAATTCCTGGTAATCTTTCCGCAGCGCAGCCAGCTTCTGGTCCTGCTCCTGCCGGTTTAAGTCTTCAAAACGAGTCATCGGGGAACCTCCTCCTTCATTTTCACAGAAGTTATTATACTCCCAGGTTATTTATTTTGCAAGTTTCTTTTTTGCTTCCTGCAAAAATTTAGAAGATTTCCTCGTTTTTTTATGATTTTTGAAAGTATATCCGTGATTTTGCCGGTAAATTCGGCATCGTAAGTCAAAGAGGTCCGGCACCGAAACCGGGCTATGGCATACACTGTAGTGTAGTGAAGAAGATCACCATGACTGCGGGGGATGGCAATGGAACTGGTGTGGAGCATTTTGGCGGTGCTGGGTGCGGCGGCGGCATCGGTGGGAGTGGTGTGGCTGTTGGGACGTTGGCTGATGAAGGAGGAATCTGCCCGGCTGCCGGTGCTGGTTCCGGTGTGGGGAGATGCAGAAGAACTGTCCCTCCAGCTTGCCGGGGTGTATTGGCGACAGCCCTTCTGGAAGCGAGAAGAGCCCAACTTTTGGCTGCTGGACCTGGGCCTGACCCCCGCCGGACGGCGGCAGGTGGCGCTTTTGACCAAACAGTGGGGGGAACTGCCTCTCTGCCGCCCGGAGCAGCTGCCTGGCCTGCTGGCTGCCTTGGACTTGGAAAAAGGGGAATGATCTTGAAAAAGCGGGAAGAAACAGCCTGCTTTTGTTCAGGACAGGGGTGGAGACAAAGAATCGTCTCCCCGGATTGGGGAAAAAAGCCCCGGATTCGCCGATTTTAGTTGGTGAAACCTGCCGGAATGTTGGGTAACCGGACTTTCTCCCCCCGAAGGGAAGGGACAAACGACATGTCCCGCCCGGATTCTGCCAAAGGTGTTTTGACAATCCCGGCCCCATCTTCTCTGGTAGACTGAATGCACCAGGGAAGGAGGGGCCGGGATTGCTGTATCTGGATGTGCTGGTGCTCCTCAATGCCGGAATCGGGGCGGTGTTTTTGCTGGCGGCGGGAAAGCTGGCCCGGCGGAAGACTTCCCGGTGGCGGCTGACCCTTTCCGCTTTGGCGGCGGGTGGGTACAGCCTGGTGCTGCTGTTGGCCCTGCCGGGGTGGCTGCTGCTGTTGCTGCAGCTCCCGGTGAGCCTGGGGTTGGTGCTGCTCTGTTACGGCTGGGGCGGAAAACGGGAAACCCTGCGGCTGCTGCTCTGCTTTTGGGGCGGCAACCTTCTGTTGGGAGCGGTGCTGGGGATTTTGGACCAGTGGCTGGCGCCCTTGGGCGCTCTCAGCCGGGGCGGGATTTATTATGTTCCGGTGGAACCAGTGGTGCTGGTGCTGGTGACCATCGGGTGCTATTTGGTGCTGTGGCTGGTGGGAAAATTTCGGAAAAAGCCCGCCAACCGATTGCGGTTCCGGCTGAAAGCTGGACAGCGGGAGGTGGAGTTCACCGCCCTGGTGGACACCGGCAACCGTCTCCAAGATCCCATTACCGGCCGCAGTGTGCTGGTGGTGCAGCAAAAGGTGCTGCAAAACTGCCTGCCCTCCGCTGTGCTGGACGCCCTCAGTCAGGGCCGCCCGGAGCAGATCCAAAGCTCGGACTGGCAGCGGCGCTGCGGGGTGCTTCCCATCCGCACGGCAGGGGGAACCGGCCTGCTGGGCACCTTCCGGCCGGAGGGGCTGTGGCTGTTAAAGGAGGGAAAAACGGAACGGGTAGGGGCGCTGGTGGCAGTGACGCCCCAGCCCTTAGGAGGGAGAGAATACCAGGCGCTGGCCGGGGAACAACTGTGAGCCCGCTTCAGTCAGGGGATTTTTCACGTCATTTGATGAGTCGCTCATCAGAAAGGGAACGCAATGGAACTTACCATGATGCCGGAAGTGCTGTTTTACATCAACGGGCCGGTTTCTCTCCCTGCCCCCTTGAGCCGGGAAGAGGAGGAGGAGACCTTTGCCCTGTTGCAGCAGCGTCCGGAAACCGCCCGGGAGCGGCTGATTACCCACAATCTTCGGCTGGTGGTGTACATCGCCAAAAAGTTTGACTCCACCGGCATCAACCTGGAAGACCTGATCTCTATCGGTGCCATTGGGCTGATTAAGGCGGTGAATACCTTTTCCCCGGAAAAAAAGATTAAGCTGGCCACCTACGCTTCCCGCTGCATTGAAAATGAAATCTTAATGTTTCTGCGGAAAGCCTCTTCCAGCCGGGGAGAACTTTCCATTGACGAACCCCTGAAGATGGACTGGGACGGCAACGAGCTGCTGCTGCGGGATGTGCTGGGCACCGACCCGGACACCGTCCACCGGGACCTGGAGTGGGAAGCGGAAAAACAGCAGCTTCGACGATGTATCGGGGGACTGAATCCCCGGGAACGGAAGATCATTTGTCTGCGGTTCGGCCTGGAAGGCGGGGAGGAGATGACCCAAAAGCAGGTGGCGGACGAGATTGGCATCAGCCAAAGTTACATCAGCCGCCTGGAAAAGCGGATTATGAAAAAGCTGAAAACCGCCATGGAGCAGTAAAAAACCCTGCCGCAAGGGCAGGGGGAAAAGCGGGTCATATGCCGCCGGTGGGGGCAGGTTCCTTATAAGTGATGGTGAACTTGGCTTCCGCCGCCGTTTTGAAGGCCAGGAAGTTGTCCACATCATCGTAACATTGGTAGACCACTTCAATGGGCTTGGAGTAATCCACCATCAAGGACCCCATCAAAGATTTGGCGTCGGTGATCATCTGTCCGCTGAGCAGATCAATGGCGTCGTCGAATTGGTTGCAGAACCGGCAGAAATCCCGAATTTCTTCCGGGGAGTGCAGAGTGACGAACATTTTAGGCTGCATAGCTGCTACCTCCGTGTTTTTTTAAGTATTATACGATGAATTCTTTGAAAAAGCAAGTCGAAATTCAAAAAGAGGGGACAGGAACCGATTTTTGGTTCCCGTCCCTTTCCTTTGCAGCAATTATTTCAGATTGCTTTCGTACTGTTCGATCATTTTCTTGACCATCTGGCCGCCCACGCTGCCGGCTTCCCGGGAGGTGAGGTCGCCGTTGTAGCCCTGCTTCAGGTTTACCCCAACTTCGTTGGCAGCTTCCATCTTAAACTTGTTCATCGCTTCCCGTGCGGAGGGGACCACCAGATTGTTGGAACTCTTCGTGTTGCTCATGTGAATGAACTCCTTTCAAAATGTTTGGATGGAACCGTCCTGTGGCTGCGTTTGCAGTAGTATTGTGAGCCGCCGCCGTTGAAATATCAGAGACAACTTTAGCCAGTTAATTGCTTTCTTTTTGGATATTCTGGTTTTGTTTGGATAAATTGTTTCCCCCAGGCCGCCAGTTATCCGGCATTGGCACCAAAAAATTCCCGCTTTGGAAAAAGTTCCTCCAGCGGGAATTTCAATTTTATTTTTTACCTTATCCAATCCGGCGGATGTTGGGGCGGTAATCCAGGATTTTTTCAATTTCCGCCAAAGCGTCCTCCGGAATCACGAAGCCGCTGGCCGCCAGGTTCTTTTCCAGCTGTTCCGGACGGCTGGCCCCGGTGATGACGCTGGTGACGCAGTTTTTCCGCAAAATCCAGCTCAGCGCCAGCACTGCCAGGCTGACCCCCAGCTGATCCGCTACCTCCAGCAGCTGCTCCACCTTGTTCAGGTTTTCTTCGGTGAGCATATTGTTGATCTGCTTGTCCGCCTGATGGGTGGCTCGGCTCCCTTCCGGAATGGGCTGCCCTTTGCGGTACTTGCCGGTGAGCAATCCCTGGCTTAGGGGGGAGAAACAGGTGATGCCCACGCCGTTTCGTTCGCACAGCCCCATGATTTCATCCTCAATGAACCGGTCCATCATGTGGTACTGGGGCTGAATCACCGCCAACGGACGGAGCTTGTAGTATTCCACCACCCCCAGGGCCTCGGCAATCTGGGCCGGGGTCCATTCGCTGACCCCGTAGTACAGGATTTTGCCTGCCTGCACCATATCATCCAAGGTGCGGATGGTTTCTTCAATGGGGGTGTCCGGGTCGGGGCGGTGGCAGAAGTACAAATCCAGGTAATCCAACCCCATGTTTATTAGGGATTGGTCCAGCTGCTCCACAATGTGTTTCCGGGACAGGCCGCCGTCATTGGGGCCGGGGCCCATGGGGAAGAACACCTTGCTGGATACCACATAGGAATGTCGGGGATACTCCTTTAATAAGCTGCCCAAAAACCGTTCCGCCGCACCGCCGCTGTAGGCGTCGGCACAATCGAAAAAGTTGACCCCCTTGTCAAAAGCCAGCTTTAAGGTAGCCTTGGCGGTGTCGCAGGCGGCGGTGCCGGTCAGGTCGGTCATCCAGCTGCCCAAAGCGATTTCGCTGAGCTTGATGCCCCATTTTCCCAATTTACGATACTGCATAAAAGACTCCTTTCCAGTTTTTCATGTAACCTTCTTTTTATTCTCAGTATATCGGAAGAAAAGGGAAAAAGCAATGCTTTTTGCTTTGCAGATTGTAGAAAAAGTAAAGTTTAGGTCCAGCCTTTTCAAAGGCTGGTGGGGGTGCAGGGGGCAAAGCCCCCGCAATGGAGATTGTTTTATCCCGAAAACTCTTTCTTCTGCCCTATTGTTTAAAAAAGTTGTGGAAACAACAAACCGGAATCCGTCCGCCCAACGGCGTAGAGCCGAGGGCGGGTCAATCCGGAAACATCTGGAACTTTTTTCGACAAGTTGAAAGCAATGCTTTTTGCTTTAAAAGGTTGGAAATGTATTTTTACTTGCTTTTACCCTTTTGCAACCCAGCCAGTTTGGCCAATCCCTGCAAAATCGGATTCTCCAAAAAAGGAAACCGGATGGCACTGAAAGGATTTCTGTTGAAATATCACAAAATCCACCAATAGTTTGCTTGTATTTTGCATTTCCGCCGGGATTTCCTGTGGACTTTACATGGATTTTACAAAAGTCTTACTGCTTTATGGTTTCACACCGGCCCGAAAACCGGTATACTCAGCATTGTCGAAAGGACAAAACCAAAATCAAAAATGAAGCAGGAGATGGAATTACAATGAAACACATGAAAAAAATTCTGGCTCTGGCTATGTGTGGCGCTATGGCTGCGGTTGCTTTCACCGGCTGCTCCAACAACGGCACCACCACCAGCGGCACCTCTGAAGGCGGCAACACCAACCTGAGCGGAACCATCACCATGACCGGTTCCACCAGTATGCAGAACCTGTGCCAGGCTCTCCAGGAAGTGTTCCCGGAAGTTTATCCCAACGTGACCATTGACGCTCAGTTCACCGGTTCCGGCGCAGGCATCGAAGCTGTGACCGCCGGCACTGTGGACATCGGCAACGCTTCCCGTGCTCTGACCGATGAAGAAAAGGCAGAAGGCATTGTGGAAAACGTGGTTGCTATCGACGGCATCGCTGTTGTGGTGAACCCCGCAAACGACGTGACCAACCTGACCCAGGATCAGCTCAAGCAGATCTACACCGGCGAAGTCACCAACTGGAGCGAAGTTGGCGGCCCCGACATGGCCATCGTTGTGGTCGGCCGTGAATCCGGTTCCGGCACTCGGAGCGCTTTTGAAGAACTGCTGGGTGTGGAAGATGCCTGCGCTTACGCTCAGGAGCTTGACTCCACCGGCGGCGTAGCTACCACCGTTTCCTCCACCGAAGGCGCCATCGGCTACCTGTCCCTGGATGCCCTGGACGACACTGTGAAGTCCATCCAGATCGACGGCGTGGATGCCACCGAAGAAAACATCACTGCCGGTACTTACGCCCTGCAGCGTCCCTTCGTGATGGCTACCAATGGAGAAATCTCTGAACAGAGCGAACTGGTTCAGGCTTTCTTCGAGTTCGTGTACTCTGAACAGGGCCAGGAAGTGGTCAGCCAGGTTGGTTTGATCACTGTGGACGGTCCTTCCGCTGAGTAAGCCAAGGCACATTCACCTAACAAAAAAAGATTCTCGACTTTGTTCAAACAGCCGGTAGATCTACTCTCCCGGCTGTTTTGAGCGGAATAAGGGAAGCAAAAGGAAAAGGAGCCGACCATGAAAGTCAAGTCTAGCAACCCGGCTGTGGCTCCTTCCGGTAAGACCACCATTCTGGGGGTCAACCAATCCCGGAAGGCCATTGAACGAACTGCTACTATCATCTTCTTTGTCTGTGGCATTGTCGCCATTCTGGCAGTAGCGGCGATTACGATTTATTTGATTGCGTCCGGTGCCCCTGCTTTGGGCAAGGTGGGCATTCTGGATATTCTTTTCGGTACAGTTTGGAGTCCCACTGCAGATGATCCTAGCTTTGGTATCGCTTACCTGATTCTGGCCAGTATCTTCGGCACTGCCCTGGCCATCTGCATCGGCGTTCCCATCGGCCTGCTGGCTGCGGTGTTTTTGGCGGAAATCGCCAACACCAAGGTGGCCAATATTGTGCGGCCCTGTGTGGAACTGCTGGCCGGCATCCCCAGCGTGGTATACGGCCTGCTGGGCGCCATCATCCTCTGTCCGCTGATGTATGACATTGAAGCGGCCATCTTTGCCAATGACCCGAACCACCAGATGACCGGCGGCAAGAACCTGATTTCTGCCATTCTGGTGCTGGCCATTATGATTCTGCCCACCGTGATCAACGTCAGTGAATCCTCCCTCCGGGCAGTGCCTCAGAACTATCGGGCTTCTTCCCTGGCTCTGGGCGCCAGCAAGATTCAGACCATCTTCAAGGTCACCATTCCTGCGGCGAAAAGCGGTATCCTCACCGGCGTGGTGCTGGGTATCGGCCGTGCCTTGGGCGAAGCCATGGCAGTGGTGATGGTTTGCGGCAACGTGGCCAATGTGCCTTTCCCTTTTAACTCGGTGCGTTTCCTCACCACCGGTATCGTGTCGGAAATGAGCTATTCTTCCGGCCTGCACCGTGAGGTGCTGTTTACCATCGGCTTGGTGCTGTTTGTATTCATCATGATTATCAACGTACTGGTGAACGTTGTCTTGAAGAAAGGGGTGGAGAAGGAATGAGTACCCAAACTGCCGTTGCGTTGCACAACAATTTGAGCAATGATTTCTCCATCTTGAAAAAGAAAAAGCGCACCAGCGACATGGTGCTGCGGGTGTTGATTATTATCTGCGCCTTCATCGCTGTGGCTTTGATTGCCGGCATTATTATCTATGTGGTAATCCGGGGTGTGCCTGTGCTGATTGCCAACCCCAACTTCATCATTGGACAGCGCTCCTTCCTGCAAGGCACCTATGGCATTCTGCCCAACATCATCAATACCCTTTATATCATTGTAATCACCCTGTTAATCGCCACTCCTCTGGGCGTGGGCAGCGCCATCTTCCTGAATGAATACGCCAAGCCCGGGAAACTGGTGAAGATCATTGAGTTTACCACCGAGACTCTGTCCGGCATCCCCTCCATCTTGTTTGGTTTGTTCGGCATGGTGTTCTTCGGGAACGTCTGCGGCATGGGCACCTCCATCCTCTGCGGATGCCTGACCCTGACCCTGATGATTCTCCCCACCATTACCAGAACTGCCCAGGAAGCGTTGAAAACCGTTCCTCTGAGCTACCGTTCCGGTGCTCTGGGCATCGGCGCCACCAAATGGTACATGATCCGCACAGTGATCCTGCCCAGCTCCATCGGCGGCATCGCCACCGGTGTTATCCTGGCCATCGGCCGTATCGTGGGCGAAAGTGCGGCGCTGATCTTTACCGCAGGCAGCGGCTCCAATATGGTCAGCGACTTCTTCGGACACACCATGCAGTCCGGCGCCACCTTGACGGTGGAAATGTACCTGCGTTATACTGCCAATAACGACACCGATAACGCCTTCGGCATTGCGCTGGTACTGATTGTGCTGGTGCTGATCATCAACATCTGCGCCGGCTTAGTGCGCAACCGCTTCGCCAAGAAAACCAGTGCGGAAGGCTGATCACTCTTTTGGAGAAGGAATCGCCAGAAAGGACTTGAATTATGGAACAGCAAACGGTAAAATGTGAGGTAAAGAACCTGAACCTGTGGTACGGGGATAACCACGCTTTGAAAGATGTCTCCATGGACATTTATGATAAGAGCATCACTGCCTTCATCGGCCCCTCCGGCTGCGGTAAATCTACCTTTTTGAAGACCCTCAACCGGATGAACGATTTGGTGCCCAATGTAAAGATCGAAGGAACGGTCCTGTTGGACGGGGAAGACATTTTCTCCCCCAAGTGCGACCCCACCATGCTGCGGAAAAAAGTGGGTATGGTGTTTCAGCAGCCCAACCCCTTCCCCATGAGCATCTACGACAACATTGCCTACGGTCCCCGGATCCACGGCATTAAGAAGAAAGCCCAACTGGACGAGATTGTGGAAACCTCTCTCAAGGGCGCCGCAATCTTTGATGAAGTCAAGGACCGGTTGAAGAAATCCGCTCTGGGCCTCTCCGGCGGCCAGCAGCAGCGGCTCTGCATCGCCCGAGCTCTGGCGGTGCAGCCGGAACTGCTTTTGATGGACGAACCCACCAGCGCTTTGGACCCCATCTCCACTATGAAAATCGAAGAGCTGATGGAAGAACTGAAGAAGAATTACGCTATTGCCATCGTCACTCACAATATGCAGCAGGCTGCCCGTGTGGCGGACCGTACTGCCTTCTTCCTGGTTGGTGAAATGGTGGAAATCGGAGATACCGAGACCATCTTTGCCCGTCCTGCGGATAAGCGCACCGAAGACTATATCACCGGCCGGTTTGGCTGATCATTGTATAGGAGGAAGAACCAATGCCAAGAGAAACCTTTTTGCAGCAGCTGGACCAGCTGCACGTCAAGCTGGTCACCATGGGAAGCCAGGTGGACACCGCTTTGGAAGAAACCATCCAGGCTTTTGAAACTCAGAATGTGCAGCAGGCGGAAGAAGTCATTAAAAACGACGCCGAGATCAACGACGCCCGCCGCTCTATTGAAAGCGCCTGCTTTACCCTGCTGCTGCGCCAGCAGCCGGTGGCCAGTGATTTGAGAAATGTCTCCGCCGCTTTGCAGATCGTCACCGAGCTGGAGCGGATCGGCGACCAGGCTGCCGACATTGCCGAGCTGATCTGCGGCTTTAAGGACCGGCTGGACGCCTTCCATCTGGTGCACCACATTCCTCAGATGGCCCGCTGCGCCAAGGCCATGCTCCATGACGCGCTGCTCAGCTACATCAACAACGATGCGGATTTGGCCAAGAAGGTTATGAGCGATGACGACCAGGTGGATGAACTGTTCAACCAGGTGAAATTTGAAGTGGCAGAACAGATGCACCAGCCGGACCGTATTGACAACTGCATTGACATTCTGATGATCGCCAAGTATCTGGAACGGATCGGCGACCACGCCGTGAATATCTGCGAGTGGCTGGAATTTGCCCAGACCGGCTCCATTCACAACAAACAATTACTGTAATCCATCCCGAAAGGAAGCTGACATCATGCCTCTGCTCTACGTCATTGAAGATGACGGCGGCATTCGCCATCTGTTGACCATTGCCCTGGAAAACTGCGGTTATACCGTAAAGAGCTTTGAGACGGCAGAGGAAGCGCTGCTCTCCATGGAACAGACCCCACCGGATTTGTGCCTCTTTGACATAATGCTCCCCGGCATGGACGGCGTAGAGGCGGTGCGCCGGATGCGCTCCGCACCGGGGCTGATGCAGATTCCCGTGATGATGCTCACCGCCAAAGACACGGAGTTGGACAAAGTGGTGGGGCTGGACAGCGGCGCCGACGACTACATGACTAAGCCCTTCGGGGTGATGGAACTCACCGCACGGGTGCGCAGCCTGCTGCGCCGGGCGCAAATGCCGGCCAGCGGGGGAAAGACCCGGCTGGTCTGCGAAGATCTGGTGCTGGACCCCGCAACCCACACCGTTACGGTGGAGGGCCGCCCGGTGGAATTGACCCACAAGGAATACAGCCTGCTGCAATGCCTGATGGAAAACAGCAATCGGGTGATGGAACGCAGCGAGCTGCTCAGCACCGTGTGGGGATATGAAAACCTGGAAACCCGAACCCTGGACATCCACATCCAGTCTTTGCGGAAAAAATTGGGGAAGGCCGGGGAAGGCCACATTAAAACCGTCCGCGGCGTAGGTTACCGCTTTATCAGCGGCGGACAAGCCTGACCTTGGCAGAGCCCTGCTATGACAAATGCAAATCCGGATAGGTTCCGGTAGTTTACGACAAACGCAACAACGACGTTCTCATCCTCTTGACTTGATCCGGCAGATAGGGAGCGTAGTTTTGCGTTGTCTTTTTTCAAGCTAGTTAGTAGAGAGAAACTGAAAAGGAGGGTGCCCCTTGAAGCGGGCTGTCTTTACCTGTATTGCAGCGGCAGTGGCCATTGCTTTGGCCGTTAGTCTGCTGGTGGTAGGTTATACTGTTTCCAATCAAATGCTTCAGCAACAGCAACAGGCTATTTTGACCCAAGCACGGCTCTGCGCCGATGCCCTGGATTGGGACCAGCCTTTGCTGGCCCAGTGCGAGACTCTGTGCGCCAATTTGACGGCCAATGCCAGGATTACCGTCATTGACCCCCAGGGAAATGTGCTGTGTGATACGTCGGTGGAAGAGGGGGAGACCCTGGAAAACCATGAGTCCCGGCCGGAGGTAGAGGAAGCCCTTCTTTCCGGCAGCGCCACCTCCCTGCGCCAGTCGGACACCACCCAGGAAACCATGCTTTACGGCGCCGTGCTTACCGAAAACGGCAATATTCTCCGGCTCAGCGAGCCCAGCAACGGGGTGCTGGAATACTTTTGGCTGCTGCTGCCCGGCTTACTGGTGGGCTTTGCCGGGGCGCTGCTGGTAGCCCTGCTGCTGGCGGGACGGTTTGCCAAAAGCGTCACCCGGCCGGTGCAGGAGATCGGTCAGCAGATGATGAAGATTGGGGAAGGGGAGAAAGTGCAGATCGACCCGCCGGAATACGACGAACTGCTGCCCATTGCCCAATCCACCCTGCGCCTGTCCCAGCAGGTGGAGGAGACGGTGCAAAAATATAAGCGGGAGCGCCGCCGCATCGACGAGATGCTGGTAAATATGGAGGAAGGCTTTATCCTCACCGACGGGGACGTGAAGGTGCTTTCCATCAACCACGCCGCTCGGAAATGGTTTAACTGCGAAACCCTTCCAGATGGGCAGGACCTGGTTTGCTACACCCGCTCTCCACAGCTCTGTGATCTGGCCCGCCAGACCCTGGAAGATCATCAGCCCCGGCGGATGGATCTTCACCAGGAGGGCTCGGTGTTTGACGTGCGGCTGGGCGCCGTGCGGAAAGGGGGCGGCTTGGTGATTGTTTTGGTAGACGTCACCGGTGACCGGCAGATGGGCCAGGTGCGGCAGGAATTTTTCGCCAGCGCCTCCCATGAGCTGAAAACCCCCATTACCTCCATTGGCGGCTATGCGGAGCTGCTGGAGCAGGATAGCTTTACCCCCCAGCAGAAAAAGGACTTTTTGGCCCAGATCCGCCGGGAAGTGAAGAATATGACCGCCTTGATTAACGATATCCTCACCATTTCCCGATTGGAAAGCGGGGAAACCGGAGCAACCAGCCAGCCGGTGGAAATGGAGCCGGTGATTCGGGAAGCCCTCTGTTCGGTGCAGCCTTTGGCGGAGCAGAACCAGGTGACCCTTCGGGCGGACTGCGAGGACGCCCCCACCGTCTATGCGGACCAGCGGCATATGTACAGCATTGTCAGCAACCTTATCCGCAACGCCATCCAATATAACCGCCCCGGCGGAAAGGTGGAGGTGGAGTGCCGGGAGAAGAATGGGGAGATGTACCTTTCTGTTTCCGATAACGGCATCGGCATTCCCGCTTCCCTCCAAGGCCGGGTGTTTGAGCGGTTTTTCCGGGTGGATAAAGGCCGTTCCCGGCTGACCGGCGGCACCGGGTTGGGGTTAAGCATTGTTAAACACACCGCCCAGTATTACGGCGGCACCGTGGGAGTGGACAGTGCAGAAGGTCAGGGAAGCCGGTTCTGGGTCCAGATTCCCTTAAAGCCCGCCCTGCCTCCTTCCGGCGCCCTGAACTGAATCGGCGGGACCGGATAAATTTTCCTTTTCTTATCGCCTTTTTTGTGTTATACTGAAACCATGGAGGTGAATATTCATGCAAAAGTACGTTTGTGAACCCTGCGGCTATGTCTATGACCCCGAAGTGGGCGATCCGGACAACGGCATCGCTCCCGGCACCGCATTTGAGGACCTTCCCGAAGATTGGGTGTGTCCTGTCTGCGGCGTGGGCAAGGACGAATTTGTGCCTGAAGACTAAGAAAAAAGCCCTCTCGGTTTTTGTTCCGGGAGGGCTTTTGCTTTACTCGTTGTCCAAAACCTGCACGT
The DNA here is from genome assembly GCA_002305795.1 of Ruminococcaceae bacterium UBA1375. Taxonomy (GTDB): domain Bacteria; phylum Bacillota; class Clostridia; order Oscillospirales; family Ruminococcaceae; genus Egerieicola; species Egerieicola faecalis. Next base: position 21,448 of record DBRF01000010.1, on the reverse strand, counting down.
CAAAGGCAGTGCGCTTTACCAGCCAGTCCTTGCAGCGCTGCTGGTGGGCTTGGTGAATGGGGTGGTTCTGGTACACCGGAAGCTGGGACAGGTCTTCCAGTGTGACGCAAAAGAGGAAATCCCACTCTCCTCCCGGCAGTAAGGGACGGATTCCGGCGCTGATTACCTGGGGAATCTGGGTCAGGGTTGCCACGGAATCGGAAATCTGTTCCAGATAGGGGGCGGTGTCCCCGGCCCGGATGGAGTCGGAAAACCGCCAGAGTAGAAAATGCTGAACCATAATGTGATGCCTCCCGCAGAATAAAAGAATCTTTTCTTTATCATAACACCAACCAGCCTGGGGTGCAACGCATTTTTTGGCACTTTTTCCAATGATTTGTTTGACAAGCCGCCCTGTTTTGTGGTTAAATAGAAGATGAAATTGTTCCGCCCCAGGCGGGAAGGAGAGAGATTACATGAAATTGAAACGTCTTTTGGCCGGTTTTTGCTGTGCGGCTTTGGCTTTAGGCGCCTTTACCGGCTGTCAGCAAAACGGCGGCAGCAGCGACGGCAGCTACAACGTAGCCATTGTGCAGTTGGTGGATAACGGCGCCTTCACCGAAATGCGGGAAGCCTTTATCCAGCAGATGCGGGATTTGGGCTACACCGAGGATGAAATGACCTTCGATGTACTCAACGCCCAGGGTGATACCTCTACCTTGAATTCCATCTGCGCCGATTTGAACAATCAGGATTACGATTTGATCGTTCCCATCGTCACCCCGGCCACTCAGGCTGTGGTAAACGCTGAGCCGGACGCCCCCGTGGTGTTTATCTCGGTGACCAATCCGGTGAACGCCGGCGTCATGAGCTCCATGGAAGCCCCGGATAAAAACGCTACCGGTACCTCCAACATTGTGCCGGTGGACGAAATCTTCGGCTTGATGAACACCCTTACCCCCGACGCTCAGAACATCGGCATCCTCTACTGCTCCGGGGAAGTGAACGCCGTGTCCACCGCCCAGAACGCCAAGGATTACCTCACCGAAAACGGCTACACCTACGACGAAGTCACCGTCACCAACTCTTCCGAAGTCCAGCAGGCCGCCCAGAGTCTGGCCTCCAGAGTGGACGCCATCTATGTGCCCATCGACTCCACCGTTCAGACCTCCATGGCCCAGGTGGTGGAAGCGGCCACTGATAACGGTATTGCCGTTTACGGCTCCGACCCGGTGATGGTGCAGTCCGGCGCTTTGGCCAGCGCCAGCTGTTCCAACACCCAGCTGGGACAGGAATCCGCCAAGATGGCCGACCAGATTTTGCAGGGGACTGCGGTTTCCGATGTGCCCGCTATTTATATGAGCGACTTCCAGTATGTGGTGAACCAGGATACCGCCAATGCTTTGGGCATCACCCTGCCGTCCGACCAGGGCTGGAGCGTGATTACTACCGAAGCCCAAGGGTAAATTTGGAACAACGCGGAAAAGGAAGGCTTTGACGCTTTCCTTTTTCCCTGTTTGTCAGTAAAAACCGCAGTGTTTTGCTGCGCAAAGGTGTGTGACCCATGAATTTGAACTTTCTTTTGGACTCCGGCCTGCTGGGACTGGAATACGCCATGCTGGCGCTGGGGGTGTACATCACCTTCCGGATTCTGAACATCCCGGATCTGACGGTGGACGGCAGCTTTACCTTCGGTTTAGCCGTCAGCGCTGTGTTTGCCGCCGGGGGACATCCCTTTTTGGGGCTGCTGATGGCCCTGCTGGCGGGGGCCGTGGCGGGCTGCGTCACCGGCCTGCTGCAAACCCGTTGGGGAATCCACCCCATTTTGGCGGGGATTTTGACCATGAGCGGGCTGTATACCATTAACATTACCGTAATGGGAAGCCCCAATATTTCCCTGATTAACAGCAATAAGTTCTTCACCTTTCTGGAGGACGCCCTGACCAAAGACGGCGCCCGGTATCTCACTGTGGGTGTTATCGTGCTGCTTTGTGTGGGGCTGCTGGCGCTGTTTTTCAAAACCAGCCTGGGGCTGTGCATCCGTGCTACCGGCAATAACGAAGCCATGGTGCGGGCCAGCAGCATCAACCCCAACTTCACAAAAATGGTGGCACTGGCTTTGTCCAACGGCTTAGTGGCCCTGTCCGGCGGGGTGCTGGCCCAGTGCCAGGGGTATGCGGACATCAACTCCGGCTCCGGCATGATTGTCATCGGCCTGGCTTCGGTTATCATCGGGGAAGTGTTCTTTGGCCGGCGGAGCATTCTGCTCTGCTTAATCAGCGCCGTGGTGGGTTCGGTGGTGTACCGGATCATCATCGCCCTGGCTTTGCAGCTGGATTTGTTCGACGCCAACGCCTTAAAGCTCATCAGCGCCGTGATTGTGGCCGTTACCTTGGCGGTGCCTGCCTTCAAGACCCGCTTCCAAAACTGGAGAACTCGAAGGGAGGCCGGTAAACATGCTTAAAATCACCGATCTCCATAAGACCTTTTTGAAGGGTACACCCAACGCCCACCATGCCCTGCGGGGAATCAATTTGACCCTCAACGACGGGGATTTTGTCACTGTCATCGGCTCCAACGGGGCGGGGAAGTCCACCCTGTTCAACGCCATTGCCGGTTCCTTCCTCTGCGACAGCGGCAGCATTGTGCTGGATGGGCAGGACATCACCTTCGTCAAGGAACACCGCCGGGCCAAACAGATTTCCCGGATGTTCCAGGACCCCATGCTGGGTACCGCCCCGGATCTCACCATCCAGGAAAACATGGCCCTGGCTTACTCCAAGTCGGTGAAGGGGATGCTGTCCTGGGCTCTGTCCAAGCAGGATGCCCAGCTGTTTCGGGAAACCCTGGCCCAGCTGAACATGGGCATTGAGGACCGGATGAAAACCAAAATGGGCCAGCTTTCCGGCGGCCAGCGCCAGGCGGTGGCCCTGATGATGGCCACCTTGGTGACCCCCCGGCTGCTGCTGCTGGATGAACACACCGCCGCCCTGGACCCGGTGACGGCGGAGAAGGTGCTGGACATCACCCGGGACGTGGTGGCAAAACACTCCATCACCACCATGATGATTACCCACAACATCGCCTCCGCCTTGAGCATGGGCAACCGCACCATTATGATGGAGCAGGGGCAGATTGTGCTGGACCTTTCCGGCCCGGAACGGGACAACCTGGACGTCTCCGGCCTGCTGGAACTGTACCGCCAACGCTGCAACCGGGAGCTGGACAACGACCGGATGCTGCTCAACCACGACAATTAAATCCTGCAAAAAGAAGTGCCTGAACGGTTTTTCCGCTCAGGCATTTTTCTTTTCTTCAGCCGAATAAGCCCAACCGGCTGTTTAAGGCACGGTCGGTGAAGGCAAACTGTTCTTGAGCTTGCTCCCGCAGTTCCTTGCTGTCAAAGCCGGGGCGCTCCAACAACTGCCCCAGCAGCTGCTTTGGCTGCGCTTGGCTCCACTGCTCCAGGGTAAGGTAGTCTTGCTGGTTGTCCTCCAAAAGCTGGGTGCACTTTAGGTCATAGACAATGGGCAGCACCGGCTTGTCGTACAGCCACCCCAGCACAATGCTGTGGAACCGAGTGGCTACCACCCGGTCTGCCTTGGCAAAGGCGTCCAGCACTGGCTGAAGGTCATCCTGGTAGGCCAGAATTTTCACCTGGGGGGAACTGTCCTGCTTCATAGCGCCTTGAATCCGCCGGGCGGCGGTTTCGTCCCCCTGCATCTCGCAGAAGGACACCAGCACCACCTTGTAGCCCTGTTCCACCAACAAATCTCCCAGGGCCGCTAAATTGGCTTCATACCCGGCCTGGTGTTGGCAGATACTGTATTTGCCGCCTCGGTGTTCCAAATCCAGCACCGAAATGACCACCGTTTTTTCCGAAGAGGGCAGGGGGTCGGCGGGACGGTAGGCAAAGGCCACGTCCGGCGCCCATCGCACCCGGGGCAGGTCCTGAAACTTGTCGTAGGAGGGCTGGTCCCGGAAGCAGATTCCCCGGTACCGGGCAAATAGGGCGTGGTAGCGGCGGTAGTAGTCCGGGTCGGTGTAGGGCCCGAAGTTGGCCCCCACCACATAAAGCCGCTTGCTGTACCGGCAGAGGTCGGCGTCGGTTTGGTAGGCGGCGGAAAAATCATCCTGATGCTGGACGAATACCGAGCCGCCGATATGTACTGTGGCGTAGCACTGGGAGGCCATCCACATCAAAAAGCCGTTGGCTTTCTGATGGCGGTGTTTTTCCATCCACTGCCCCTTTTCCTGCACCAAGGCGTCGCCGGGGGTGTGGATCACGGCGTTAGACAGGGCGGCAAACCGCTGTTTGTACCGCTCCTCCGCCAGCATATGAAATTCCACCTTTGGGTACCGGCGGCAGAGGATGGTCACCAGTAGGTCATCCCCCAGATTTCCCGCCAGATAGGCGTATACTAGAACCCGCTTCATGCTGGTCCCTCCTTCTCAAATCCTTTTTTCAGGATACCATACTTTCCTGTTTTGTGCAACCAAAGGCGGCCGTTGATATTATGGAAGGGGAAAACAGCGCAGGAAACTTCATTTTTTATCAGGAATTATATTGCGTAATTTTATTATTAGTAGTATACTGATTTTAGTATTTATCACAACAATCATCCAGAAGAATGTGTATATCGAACTTTCTTTGGAGGTGTGGACTTTCGTGAAAGACAAGGAAACTTTGCGCCGGGCGGCGCAGCAGGTCATGGAGCAGGTAGGGACCGTGATCTTTGGAAAGGATACAGTAATCCGGCAGATCATGACTGCTTTTGCGGCCAACGGCCATATTTTGTTGGAAGACATTCCCGGTGTGGGCAAAACTACCCTGGCGCTGGCCTTTTCCAAGGCCATGGAGCTGGATTACCACCGAATTCAGTTTACCCCCGACGTGCTTCCCGCCGACCTCACCGGCTTTTCCATCTATCGCCGGGAGGAGGAGCGGTTTGTCTACCGGCCGGGCAGCGTGTTCTGCAACCTGCTGCTGGCGGACGAAATCAACCGCACCTCCCCCAAAACCCAGTCCGCCTTGCTGGAGGTAATGGAGGAGCGGCAGGTGACGGTGGAGGGGGTTACCCGGCCGGTGCCCGCCCCTTTTCTGGTCATCGCTACCCAAAATCCTTTGGGGTCGGTGGGGTCTCAACCCTTGCCGGAGCCTCAGGTAGACCGGTTTATGATCTCCATGTCCATCGGCTACCCGGATTATGAAGGGGAGCTGAAAATGGCCCGCAGCATTGGTGAGACCAACCGTTTGGACCAGGTGGAGCCGGTGATGGGGCGGCAGGATCTGCTGGACATTCAAAACCAAGTCTGTCAGGTGCAGCTGAAAGACACCCTTTACCGCTATCTGGTGGAGTTGGTCCAGGCCACCCGGAAACACCCCTATGTCCAGCAGGGGGGCAGTCCCCGGGCGACCATAGCGTTGGTGCGGCTGAGCCGTGCCTCTGCCTGGCTGCAAGGCCGGGATTACGTCATCCCCCGGGATGTGGAGGAGCAGCTTCCCTATGTGCTGCGGCATCGGTTGATTCTGGGCGCAGACGCCAGGCTGGCGGAGGTCACACCGGACCAGGTGGTGGCGGACGTGCTTTCTTCGGTGCATCGCCCCACCCTGGAGAGGGACTGACATGAAAAAGGGACTCTATCTGCTTCTGCTGCTGGTGACTTTGGCAGTGGGAAGCGTGTACCAAATAAACCTGCTGATGGCCCTGGCCATTGGGGAGATCTTGCTTTGGATCTGTTTGGCGCTGGTGTCCTGGCGCTGCCGCCGGCACCTGAAGCTGGGTTTTGAGAAGCGGGTGGCGGTGGTACTGCGGCAGGAAAAAGCCCCTTGTACCCTGCGGGCGGAAAATACCGGCCGCACTGCCATTCTCCGGTTTCGAGCCCGGCTGCGGTACGGTTATCCCTGGGAAAAGAAGCCCAAGAAGCTTTTGGTGTACGGCGCATTGGAGGGCAGGGAGGTGCAGCTCAGCCGAGTGGAGCTTCCGGCGGTTTCCTGCGGGCTGCTGCACCTGACATTGGACCGGGTACGGGTCTACGACTGGCTGGGGCTGACCTCTTCTTCCTTCAGCAAGCAAAAGACAGAAGCCTGGCTGGCGGTGCTGCCGCCGTTTCAGGAAGTCCCGGTGGATCTGTCCTACCGCAGCGCCGGGGACAGCGCCGCCTTGCTGCTAAGCTCTCTGCCTCAGCAGAATGGGGATTCGGAGGAAGTCCGCCAGCTGCGGGAATACCGGGAAGGGGACCCCACCCGGAGCATCCATTGGAAGCAAAGCGCTCGCACCCAAACCTTGTGGGTCAAGGAATATGAGCAGCAGTCCGACCGGCTGGTGGAGCTGCACCTGGGGTTGAACCGGTTTGCGTTTTCCACTCCTTCCCAGCGGGAGGGCTTTTATGTGATTTTATCGGCGCTGGTCCACGGGCTGCTCCGGGCCCTGCCCCAGATTCCGGTGTATTGGACCGATGGGGAAGGCCGCTCCCAGGGGATGCAGCTTTCCTCCAAAGAGGGGTCGGAGCCGCTGCTGCTGTTGCTCTACCATCTGGAGCAGGGGGAAGGGCTTTCCCCGGAACATCCCGCCCCGCCCGTGGCGCCTCCCGGACGAATTCTGCGGCTGGATTTTACCACCGGTCTTCAGCTTTTGGAGGACCGGAAGCTGCTGTGCTCCTTTTCACCCAAACAGTATCCGCAGCAGCTTTCCTGCTTTACTCTGCAACTATAGGGGGTGTCGGCCTTGGAAAAAACCGCTGTGTTTGAGAAAAAAACCGGACTTTGGCTGTGGCTGACCCCGCTGGCTTTGTTTTTGGGCCTTTGCGGCATCTGGAGCCTGCTGGCTGCCGGGGGAGAACTGATGGTGTTTTGGCCCTGGCCGGTGCTGGCGGCTTTGGCCTTGCTGCTTCCCTTTGGATGGGTGTTGGAGAAAAGGAAAAAATGGGTGAAGTGGTGCCTGCTGTTGTGGCTGGGGCTGCTGGCGCTGATTTTTTGGCTTTTTCAAACCCAGCTGACGGCGCAATTTTACGCCCTGTTCCAGAGTGTGGTCCAGGGGGCGGATTCCGTTTTGGACGTCACCCGGGCGGTCTGCTTTTTCACCGCCGCCCTGCTGTGGCTGCTGGGGATCTGCCTCTGGGCAAGGCAGATTTGGCTGGTGTGGATTTTGGTGACGGCGTTGCTGGCGGCGCCCCCTTTGCTGGGGCGCACCCTCCCCTGGGGCACGGTGTTCTGCCTGGTGTTTTTCCAGGCCGTCTTTGCCGCTTTGGCCTATGGGAGAAGAAAGAGCCGCCGGCGCAAGGTGGTGCTCCAAGGAAAAAACGGGTCGGCTGCGGTGCAGAAAAGCGGCCTTTCGGTGGGCATTTTGATGGTGGCGGTGCTGTTGGCGGGACTGCTGGTGGTAAACCTCTTTGGCCAGCCGCTGTACCAGGCCACCGGTTACCTACAATACCAGATTGCCCAGTTACAGCAGATTGCGCTGCCCTTTGCCGCCAACTCCACCGTGGTCAGCAGCGGCGTCATCAACCGGGGAAACCTGATTATCTCCGGGGAAGAGCAGATGACCGCCTATACCGATTCCCGCCCCACCGAAACCCTCTACCTGAAGGGCTTCACCGGCGGGGACTACCAGGAAGGGGTGTGGAACGAAGCGGAGGAAAGCCAGCTGTTTGCGGCGGTGGAAGAGCAGATGGGGGAGAGCTGGAACGGCCGGGGCTCCAGTGTGTTCCGCACCATGTACTACGACCTAAACCAGTGGAGCGGGCCGGAAAACGCCGCCCTGTCCCGCACCCTGACCCTGCGGGGAAGGTACGGCCGGGACAACAGCTGGTATCCCCCTTACTATTACAACTACGACACCACCTACCAGCTGCAAGAGGGATACCGGTTTTCTTATTACCAGCGTTCCGACATTGCCCTCCGGTGGGAGGAGATGGAAGCCCGGCGCTATACGGCGGAAAGCTACCGCCGTTTACAAGAATATTACCGGGAACAGGCCCTTTCGGTGTACACCCAAGTGCCGTCAGATACGGTGCCTAGGCTGGCCCAGCTCTGCCGAGACAACCCTCAGGAGGATTTGAACAGCATTATCGACTTTGTCCGCCAAACCCTGGCCGACCGGATTCGCTATACCACTTCCCCGGGGCAGATTCCCTATGGCCAGGACCCGGTGGAGCACACCCTCTTTGAACGGGGTCAGGGCTACTGCCAGCATTTTGCCTCGGCGGCGGTGCTGATGCTGCGGCTGTATGGCATTCCCGCCCGATATGTTTCCGGCTATGCCCTTTCCCCTTCGGATTTTGAAGAGCAGGAGGACGGGGGCTATCTTGCCTCTGTCACCGACGCTTCCGCCCACGCCTGGGCGGAGATCTTTCTGGAAGACTACGGCTGGATGCCCATTGAGGTCACCTTCGGTGGCTCCTTCAACGCCCTGCCGGAAGAGGAAAATACCCAATCCCAGACTTCCTCTGCTTTGGCTTCGGAAACCTCTTCCTCCACCCAGTCCCGGCAGGAGCTTTCGGCGCTTTCTTCCCCGTCGGTGTTGGAAGGAGAGACTTTCGATCCCCCGGAAGAGCAGGAAGGGTTCAGCCTGCCTGCATGGTTCTGGTGGGTGTTGGGCGGCGTGATTGCGGTTTTGCTGCTGGCTGCGGCGCTGCTGGCCTGGCGGGCGGTACGGCTGCGGCGGTTAAAGGTCCGCCTTTCCCCTGCCAATGGCAAATCCGCCCGGCGGTGGGAGAAACTGCGGCGGATGGGTCTGCCGTTGCCGGATTGGGTGGGGCAGACCGCCCAGGATGTCCGCAGTGAGTGGAGCCGGATGCTCCGGGTGCTGCGATTCGGCGGTTACTGGAAGGAAGGGGAGGAACCGGCGGAGGAATACCTGCGCCGCCATCCCCAAACCAACCCCTTCCTGTCCCCGGAAGAGATGCTTCAGGTGTTGGATATTGTGGGCCAGGCGGCTTACGGAACTATCCCGGTAAAGGAGCAGCAGGCTAAACAGGTCCAGCGGGCATACCTGCGCACTGCACGAGGGGTTTACCAAAAGCTGCCCTGGTATCGGAAGATTTGGTTTAAGTGGTTCTGGGTTGCGCTGTGACCTTTTCAAGGAATGAAAACACAGAAAAACACGGCCTGTTGGGAGCTTCTTCCGGACAGGCTGTGTTTGTTTTGACAAGCGCAGAAAATTCTAGTATAATGAGAAGTTGAAAAGCTCATTTTTCAGGCGCTGCGGCAGAAAGGAGGGGAAGGATGGCTGCGGATTATCTGGTGTTGGATTTGGAATGGAACCAGCCGGTGGACCCGGCTGCGCCCCAGCTTCAAAATTTGAAGACCACGCTGAATGGGGAAATCATTCAGATTGGGGCGGTGACCCTCAATGCCAAAGGAAAGATCACCGGTACCTATACCTGGCTGGTGCGCCCCACCTTTTTGCGGCAAATGCACTACCACGTTCGCTCCCTCACCGGCCTGACCATGCAAAAGGTGAAAAAGGGGATTCTCTTCGCCGAAGCCAACCGGCAGCTGGCCGCTCTTTGCTCCCCGGAGACCCTGCTGCTGACCTGGGGGCCGGACGACATCCACATCCTTCGCCAGAACCTTCTGCTCCACAATCTGGAAAACTGGGTGGGGGAGTGGTGCGATTTGCAGCGGGTCTACGCCCAGCAGATGGGAGCCACCGGGCAGACATCTTTGCAATCTGCCATGGAAGCCCTTCACATCCAGGCAGACCGTCCCGCCCACGACGCCCTCAACGACGCCTGGTTTACCGCCTTGATTGCCCAAAAGCTGGATTTGAAGCTGGGCTTGGAGCAGTATCGGGACTATGTGCGCCTGCAGGAAAAAAAGAAGCTGGCCCGGGCCAAACGGCGGCAAAAACATCCCCTGGCCGGGAAAACCGGGACGGGGTATGCCCATCGGGGAGACGCCTTCCAGGACCCCCAGCTGGGCCGGATGCGCTGTCCTTCCTGCAAACATCCCTTAAAGCAGACTTCCTGGTTCAAATTGGACAAGCACCGGTTTGTGGCCATGGGGGTCTGCCCTCAGCACGGCCGCTTTATCGGGCAGATCCGCCTGACCCGTTCTCCCCAGGAGGAAAAATGGCAGGGGAAACGGTGGATCTATGCAGCCAGCCCGGAACGGCTGGCCCAGTTTGAAGCGGTGCGTCAGAAAAAATCCGCCCGGCAGCGGGTGAAAAAAGGAGGGTAAGCGGTGCCGGAATTGATGATGGCCATGAGCGGAGGGGTGGATTCCTCCGCCGCTTTGCTGCTGCTGAAGGAGCAGTATCAGATCACCGGAGCCACCATGCTGCTCTACACCCCAAAGGACCGGGAAGGCTGCGGCTCTTTCCGGGAAGCGGAGGATGCCAAAGCGGTGGCGCAAAAGCTGGGTTTGCCCCATGTGGTGCTGGACTTCCGGGAGGAATTTCGCCGCCGGGTGATGGAGCCCTTCTCCAGGGACTACTTCCGGGGCGAAACCCCCAACCCCTGCATTGAATGTAACCGGTATCTGAAATTCGGGGCTTTGCTTCAAGAAGCTGAAAACAGGGGCATCCCCTATCTGGCTACCGGACACTATGTCCGCAAAGGATATGACGAAGCCACCGGCCGGTACTACCTTTACAAAGCGGCGGATGAAAGCAAGGACCAGAGCTATGTGCTTTACCACCTGTCCCAGCATCAGCTGGCCCACGCCGTGTTCCCCTTGGGGGAGTACACCAAGCCGCAAATTCGGGCAATGGCGGAGCAGGCCGGGCTGATTACCGCCAAAAAGAAGGACAGCCAGGACATCTGCTTTGTGCCGGATGGGGATTATGTAGGATTTCTCCGCTGGTTCTCCCATGAGACCTGCCCCTCCGGTCAGTTTGTGGATCGTCAGGGCAAGGTGCTGGGGGAGCATCCCGGCATCATCTATTACACCGTAGGCCAGCGCAAGGGACTGGGGGTCACCTTCGGCAAGCCCATGTACGTTCTGGGCAAAGACGCCGCCGGCCACACCGTGACTTTGGGGGAAAATCAGGAACTGTTTTCCCGCCGGGTGCTGGTGAACCGCCTGAGCTGGATGTACCTGCCCGGCGCAGAAGGGCCGGTGCGGCTTTTTGCTAAGCTGCGGTATAACATGAAGGAGCAGCCCTGCACCCTGATTCCCAGAGGGGAAGATCAGGTGGAGCTGCAATTCGATGCCCCCCAGCGGGCCGCCGCCCCGGGACAGTCGGCGGTGTTCTATCTGGGGGATAAAGTAGCCGGAGGCGGGATCATTGTCTCTGCGCTGCCGGAAGAATAAAAAAGAACAACCGCCTGTGGCAGCAGACGGCTGTTTGGAGAAAGGAGTACCAGGAAACGGGCAATCCATAACGGGAAATCAGCTATGAATTGATCCGCATCCTTAGGATACACCATACGCCCCGGTAAATTTGTCGAAGCCGGTCGGCGGTGAAAAAATAAGTTTAGGAGCTCTGCTATGCTGTTGATCAACGCCCGCCTGGAACCGGTGGAAACCCCGGCGATTCCTTTGGGCTATCTGCAAATAAAAGATGGAACCATTGCTGCTTTGGGAAGAATGGAAGATCCCCTGCCCAAGGATTCGGAAATATATGACCTGTCCGGTTATACCCTGTATCCCGGGTTTGTGGACGCCCACTGCCACATCGGCATGTGGGAGGACGGTTTGAATTTTGAAGGGGACGACGGAAACGAGCAGACCGACCCGGTGACCCCCCAGCTTCGGGCCATCGACGCTATCAATCCCATGGAGCACTGCTTTGAAGAAGCTCTCCAAGGGGGAATCACTACCGTCCTTACCGGCCCCGGCAGCGCCAACGCCATCGGTGGCAGCTGGTGCGCCATGAAGACCATGGGACGGCGGATCGACGATATGGTCATTGACCCCAATGTGGGGATGAAGTTCGCTTTGGGGGAAAACCCAAAAACCGTCTACCACGATCGGGACGAGACCCCCATCACCCGCATGGCGGTGGCGGCTCTTATCCGGGAGCAGCTCCAAAAAGCTAAGGAGTACCAAAAAGCCAAAAAGAAGGCCAAGCGGGAAAATGAGGATCCCCCGGAGTACGACGCCAAGTGTGAAGCTCTTCTGCCGGTGCTGAAAGGGAAGAGCAAAGCCTTTTTCCACTGCCACCGTGCGGACGACATCTTTACCGCCATCCGCATCGCCAAGGAGTTCTCCCTGGATTTAGTGCTGGTCCACGCCACCGAAGGCTACCTGGTGGCGGACCTTTTGCAGCAGGAGCAGGCCAAAATCATTGCTGGTCCGGTCCTCTGCGACCGCTCCAAACCGGAGATGGGCAAGGCTTCCATTGAAAACCCCGCCAAGCTTTGGCAGACGGAGCTGCCCTGCTCCATCTGCACCGATCATCCGGTGATTCCCATCCAGTACCTTCCCCTGACAGCGGGCATCGCCATCCGTGGGGGACTGAGCCGGGACCAGGCCCTGGCCGCCATCACCCTGATCCCCGCCCGGCTCACCGGCCTGGAACACCGGGTGGGCAGCCTGGCGGTGGGGAAGGATGCCGATTTGGTGGTGAGCCGGGACGACATCTTCTCTTCGTACTTTACCCCGTCGGCGGTGTTCTGCAACGGCAGGTTGGCCGCCCAGGGGAAGGATTCTCCCTTTAGAAAGCAGGTTGAAAACAATGCGTGAACTTTCCGTTGGTGAAATCACCGCTGCGGTGCGGGACCTCTGCATCCAGGCCAATATGGTGCTGCCGGAGGATTTGAAAGAGACCATCTGCACCCGCTGCCAGCAGGAACCCTTCCCCCTGGCCAAACAGGTGCTGGGGGATTTGGAGGAAAACCTCACCGCCGCCCGGCAGCTTCAGGTGCCTATCTGTCAGGATACCGGTATGGCGGTGGTGTTTCTCAAGCTGGGCCAGGAGGTCCATCTGGTGGACGGGGATTTGAATGAAGCGGTAAACGAAGGGGTGCGCCAAGGATATGAACAAGGCAAGCTCCGCAAATCCATCGTCCGGGACCCTCTGCGCCGGGTGAATACCAACGACAACACCCCCGCCGTGCTGCACCTCTCCCTGGTGCCGGGAGACCGGGTGGAGATTACCGTGGCCCCCAAGGGCTTCGGCAGTGAGAATATGAGCGGGGTGAAGATGTTTACCCCTGCCGCCACCCGGGAGGATATTTTGGACTACCTCACCGCCCACATCGCCAAAGCCGGCAGCAATCCCTGTCCGCCTATGGTGATTGGGGTGGGCATCGGCGGCGACTTCGAGCTTTGCGCATATCTGGCAAAAAAAGCCCTTTGCCGCCCGGTGAGCCAGCGCAACTCAGATGAGTACTACGCTTCTATGGAAGCGGAGCTGCTGGAGCGGGTCAACGCTTTGGGCATCGGCCCCCAGGGCTTCGGGGGAGAAACTACCGCCCTGGCGGTAAACATTGAAACCTATCCCACCCATATTGCCGGGCTGCCGGTGGCGGTGAATGTGGGCTGCCATGTGACCCGCCACGCCCACCGGGTGCTGTAACGGTTAGAAAGGAAGATTTATGGAAGCAACCCTGCGCTATGTAGCGCCCTGCCAGTTTGGACTGGAAGGGATTTTGGCCGGAGAACTTCGCCGGTTGGACGCCCAGGATGTGCTGGCGGAAAACGGCCGGGTGCTGTTTTCCGGCGGACTGGAAATTTTGGCCAGAGCCAACCTCTGCCTGCGTACGGCAGAGCGGGTACAGATTCTGTTGGGAGAATTTACTGCCACCAGCTTTGAAGAGCTGTACCAGGGGATGAAGGCCATTCCGTTGGAGGAATTTATCGGCAAAGCCGACCGGTTTCCGGTGAAGGGGTATAGTCTGAACTCCGCCCTCCACAGTGTGCCGGACTGTCAGTCCATTCTGAAAAAGGCGGCGGTGGACCGTTTAAAGCAGCACTACCGCATCGACTGGTTCCCGGAAAAGAATGCTCTCTGCCAGCTTCAGTTTTCCATCCTCAAAGACCGGGTAAGCATCCTGCTGGACACCAGCGGCCCCGGCCTTCATAAGCGTGGCTGGCGGGCCCACTCCAACGCCGCTCCCATCAAGGAAACCTTGGCGGCGGGGATTGTGGACTGTGCCCGGGTGAAAGGCTACAGCGTGGCCTGTGACCCCTTCTGCGGCTCTGGCACCCTGATTATCGAAGCGGCCAGCAAGGCGCTGAATATTCCCCCCTGCCTGCGGCGGCGGTTTGCCGCTCAGGAGTTTGGGTTTATGCCGGAAAATATCTGGCAGCTGGAGCGCACCCGGGGCCTGGACCTCATCCGCCGGGACGCAGAGTTTCACGGCTACGCCTGGGATTTGGACCCGGATTGCGTGGAGCTGACCCGGGCCAACGCCAAAAAGGCAGGGCTGGGCAAGCGGATCACCGTGGAGCAGCGGGACATCAAGGACTTTGCCCCTCTTCCCAAAGGGATTACCCTCTGCAATCCCCCTTACGGGGAACGGATGCTGGACCAGCAGCAGGCCCGGGCCATCTACCGCACTATGGGGAAGGTGTTCACCCGCACCCAAGGGGAAAGCTACTACATCATCACCCCGGACCCGGAATTTCCCCGCTGCTTCGGACAAACGCCGGACAAACAGCGTAAGCTGTATAACGGAATGTTAAAATGTTATCTCTATCAGTATTTCAAACCCGTTCCTGAAAGGAGTCACGGCCATGAATGAAAGCCATCAACCCGCCCAACCGGCGCCGGTTACCCCCCAATCCGGCCCCAAAAAACGGAAAGTTCCCTCCACCAACCAGTTTTTTGCCAAGAACACCTGGAACATCTTCGTCTACCTGCTGATCGGCGAATTCATGGCTTTGGTCATCGACATTGCCTTTTTGTTGGTGGACATCACCGCAGTGCAAATCATCGTCACCATCGTCAATGTCTTTGCCTACTGCGCCATGGTGTCCTCCGCCGCTTGGCACTACGGCAATAAGGATTTGAATCGGTATCAGTTCGGCCATACCGAAAAGAACCTGAAGCGGGGGTTCTGGGCCGGGCTGATTGTCAGCATCTATCCACTGTTTTTCTGCGTAGGATTGATTTTGGCTAATCTTGGCTATATGCCCTACTTTGATGTGGTGTATAAGGTGGGCAACGGTATTTTCTATCACTACTATAACTGGGTGGCCGGCGGATTGGTGCCCTCCCAGTTGAGCTGGTGGCAGCTGCTGATCATCATTTTGCCCAATGTGATTACGGTAATCTGCACCACCTTGGGGTACTACTTCGGCTTCAAGGATGTGGATGTGGTCAGCCGCTTCGTCTATCGCCGTGGCAAACAGCCTCAGCAGGAAAACCCCGAAAAGAAGGACCGGGCCGGATTTCTCTAAGAAACCCTGTTGGTTGCTTGTAAAAACAGAGAATTGAAGAAGGCCGTCGGCAGAACAACCGGCGGCCTTTTGTGTTAGGATTGGTTTTGATAAAAATCCAGCAAAGAAAGCAGCGGAAGAAAGACTCCGCTGCTATTTTATATCAGTCAAAATTGGGATTAAAGGCGTAGATGTTTTTCTGATTGAGCTGGCTCTGCACCCGGTTCAAGCATTCCCCGAACCGCTGGTAGTGGACGATTTCCCGTTCCCGTAAAAACTTGATCACATCCCGCACATCCGGATCGTCAGTGAGGCGGAGGATGTTGTCGTAGGTGAGACGGGCTTTTTGTTCCGCCGCCAAATCTTCGGTGAGGTCGGCGATGGCGTCCCCGGAAACGGACAGGGTTTCGGCGGAGAAGGGGGTGCCGGAGGCGGCCTGGGGATAAACGCCGGTGGTGTGGTCCACAAAGTAGGCGTCAAAGCCGCTGTCCTTGATCTGTTTGGGGGTTAGGTTGCGGGTGAGCTGGTAAAGCACGGCGCTGACCATTTCCATGTGGCTGAGTTCTTCAACCCCTACAGAAGCAACGGAAATGTTCCAATCTATCAAATATGAGGACAAGCGTGAGGTTTTTGGTTTTAAGGTACATAGCTTTTCGACCTTTGAGAAAATCAAAAAATACGATGAAACTGATAATGCGGAAAGTGCTGAAAAGCCTTATTCTATCGAGGTTGGCAGGACAAAACGAACAATAACTCTGTATGCCATTGCTTCTACAAAATTTCAAATTGCTGTCTAAATTAATACCAGACCCGTTTGCCTTTTTTATGGACAAGCGGGTCTGATTTTTACACTAAACCACACAACCGAAAAAATATTTCGACATGTTTTACCGCACTTGATTCAACACTTAATATCGGGTATAATGTATTAAAACACACCACCGAAGAAAAAAATACAATTGATTTAATGTAGAGGTGCGCCTATGCTTAGTGAACAAGATAAAACATTTCTCGGTAAAATCTTCTTGAATTATAATTTTACGATGACAACAGCCCAACTGAATAAGGAAAAGCTGTACTATAGAGATATTCAGCGAATGTTGGACGAAGGTTTGATTGAAAAGGTCAAGCGAGGTTATTATCATTGGATTGAAGATTACGGTACAAGTGAGGTTGCTATAATCAACAGCCTTTTTCCCGATGCAGTATTTTGTATGGAAACGGCTCTGTTTTATTATAAGTACAGCGACAGAAACCCTGCGGAATGGAATATTACTGTTGATAAAAATACTTCCCGACAGCGAACGAATATTGATTATCCTTTTGTCAAGGCATACCGAGTAGAGCCAGCGTTGCTCTCTCTTGGCGAGACGGACGGTATTATCGAGTTTACAAAAGTTCGTATATATGACCGTGACCGTACTGTTTGCGATGTCCTACGAAATATGAGTAAAATAGATAAGGAAATTTTCAATAAGGCAATTCAGAATTATGTAAAAGACCCTCAAAAAAATATCCCTAACCTTATGGAATATGCAAAAGCATTGAGAGTGCAAAAGAAAGTAAACGATTTGATAGGAGTGTGGTTGTAATGGCGGATATAGCAGCTTCTGTTCTGGCAAAGCTGAAAAATAAGGCAAAGGCTTCTGGTATCACCTATCAGCAGTGCCTACAGCTTTTTGTACAGGAAGAATTTCTGCGCAAGCTGTCCAAGTCTGGCTATGATGATTTTCTGATATTGAAAGGCGGTTTGTTCATCTATACTTTGACAAACTTTGAAAGCCGAGCGACGATTGATGTTGACTTTCTACTTGTTGGGTATGAAAACTCATTAGATACAGTTAAGGATTTAATTTGCAAAATTATAGATACACCTACAGGCAATGACTACATCACGATGACGGCACAGTGCTTTGAGGAAATTTCCCCGCAGAGGAAGTACCACGGTATCAGCACACAGATTATCGCACAAATCAAAAATGTTCGTGTACCATTTAATATTGACATAGGCGTAGGCGATGTTGTTGTACCAACGCCAGAACACCGAAAAATCAATACGCAACTTTCAGACTTTGAGGCTCCTATCATCAAAACCTATTCCCTTGAAAGCACCATAGCCGAAAAGTTTGATGCCATACTGCAACGGTTTGAACTGACAAGCAGAATGAAAGATTTTTATGACATTTATTATCTTTCGAGGACATTTGATTTTGAGGGAGCAAAACTGCAATCTGCTATCTTTAAAACATTGAAGCGTCGTGGTACTCCCTACGATAAAGATAGCTTTAAGCGGCTTGTTTCACTTGCCGAAGACGAGGATATGCAAAAGCGGTGGAAAAACTTTTTGAAAACAATAAAAGACGATACGCTT
Organism: Ruminococcaceae bacterium UBA1375; assembly: GCA_002305795.1. Lineage (GTDB taxonomy): Bacteria > Bacillota > Clostridia > Oscillospirales > Ruminococcaceae > Egerieicola > Egerieicola faecalis. The sequence goes on along the minus strand of DBRF01000010.1, from coordinate 3,827 downwards.
GCATTTTCGGTAGTCATTCAGGCAATTCAGACTTTCCTTGAGCCTGTGTTTGATGCGATTGTGAATGAGGATGAATGGCAAAAACAGTGGACTACAATTAGTGGATGGAGGTCATTATGAAGTTTGAATCTATTACAATAAAGAATTTTAGAAACTTTGAAGATATTGAGTTGAATTTATCAAACAAGAATATTTTCTTTGGGCTAAACGATGTTGGAAAAACAAATTTTTTATATGCACTGCGTTATGTGTTTGATAAAGATATACGGAGGCTAAATTTTGCAGACTCTGACTTTCATAACAAGCAGATTGAAAAGCCAATTGAGATTATTGTGACCTTAGACATAAGCGACACTGCTAATAGCGACTGTCAAAAACTTCGTGCTCAACTCAAAGGGGCTTTACAAAGCAAACATAATAATGTCTATATAAAATTACTTGCCGAATACAATAAAAGCGAGTTGCTTGCGTTGCCAATACTATATTGGGGCGGAGATTTAGACAATCTTCAGGAAATGAAGCAACGAGGGTATCTTTACGAAATTGACTATGTATTCAATGTAATTTATATCGATTCATATGTGGATTTGTATTCGTTATTCAAAAAGAATGTAAGTCAACTAATAAAAAATGAAAATGATGATGATAAGGTAGTTTTGACGAATATTCAAAAAGCTGTTGATGAGTTAAACACCCATATATCTTCCTTATCGGGGATTAAGGAATTTGAAGAAAAACTTACGCCAGAATATCAAAAGTTCCGTGATGAAGGAATCTCGGTATCAATCAAATCTGAGATTGCTGTTAAAGGTCTATATTCAAATATTATCCCGTATATCAAGCAAGACGATGATGAAAACTTATATCCAACCGCTGGGGAAGGTCGGAAAAAGCTGTTAGCCTACTCGATTTTTGATATTTTGGCAGATGAAAACGCGGAGAAAAAAATAACACTCTTTTTAATTGAAGAGCCAGAAAATCATTTGCACAAATCTATACAGATTGCGTTGTCACAAATTCTTTTTACAAACAATAAATACACATATCTGTTTGTTACAACGCATTCTCCATTTATCCTTTATGAAATGGATGATGTGAATTTAGTTCGGATATACAGTGACAGAAAAATCAATGGCATTAGCACTTTCTACAAAGTTCCAGAGAATTATGAAAAAGCAAGAAAACTGCTTAATCGCTGTTTATCTGAAGCGATTTTCGCCAACAAAGTTCTCTTGGTAGAAGGTCCATCTGAGCATATGCTGTTCAGTAAAGTTCTGTCAGTAGTACACCCGTTTTATGAAGTGGATGGGATTTATATCTTGCCTGTTGATGGTGTGGGATTTAGTATGTATTTTTCCATATTAAATAAACTTGAAATATTTAATGTTATTAAAACTGACAATGATTTGAGAGCTGTAAAGGGCAAAGGTACATACAGTGTATTAGGTTTTTCACGCTGTAATAATTATATTGGAAAGGAATTGCTACCTACAGAGCAAATCCAAGAAAAGTCTGTATCGGCAAAACGGGCATTATATAACGCAAATATAAAAACTCTTGATAAAATACGCAGTGAATATAGTATTTTCTTATCCAAAGTGGATTTAGAAAACGATTTAGATGAAGTAATGCATGATAGGCTATCGACTTTATTAGGAGAAGCCTCACCTGTTGATTATTTGCAGGATTCAAAACATTACCATATGGTAGAATTAATTGAAAAACTTACTGACGCAGATTGCAGAACAATATATAACCATTATAACTTTGCGTGTTTGAAGGAGGTTGCTGAATGACATTATCTCCCGTTCAAGAAAAAATTATCAATACCCCTGGTAATTTAATTGTTCGAGCAAGTGCAGGGACAGGTAAAACGCACACAATGGTCAATAAAATTGCTAAGGAAATCAATGATAATCATACTCACAAGGTTGTTGCAGCTATTACTTTTACCATTAAAGCAGCACAAGAGATTAAAGATAGATTGTCTGTAGATATTACTCAACACTTTATAGGAACAAATAATAGCTTCGTGATAGAAGAAATCATAAAACCCTTTATGAAGGATGTGTATGGCTCTGATTATGATATAGATATGAGTACAGATTATTCACGGGAAGCAAAAGTCGAAACTTTTCAAGATGCTATTGATAAAATTAAAAATGAAGGAGTGCTTTGTTCCTACACAGACAATAAGAAAAATTTTATATTCGAGTTAGCTCAAGAAATAGTGGAAAATTCTACTGCTTGCAGATTATATCTTCAAGCAAAATTCTTTAAAATTTATATTGATGAATATCAAGATTGTGATAAATCTATGCATAAATTGTTTATGTATCTATGTGATACATTGAAAATTGAAACATTTGTAATAGGTGATGAAAAGCAATCTATCTATATCTGGCGTGGAGCATATCCAGATGCTTTTGTAAGCATATGGAACAAAGAAAATTTTAACAAAATATTTATGGGCGATAATTATCGCTCCTGTAAGCAAATACAAAACTATTCAAATTTGTTATATGATGAGACGCAGGATTTGTACTCTCAGACTGATGATTTGAGTAATATAATTTGGCTATCACCTACGACAACTAATTGGGCAACTGAAGTTTTGAAATATATTGACCCTAATAAGAAATCCGCATTGCTCCGATTTAGTAATGATAATGCAAGAATAGGTGCGAGTGAGTTATCTACCAGTGGAGTCGAGTATATTTATATACCTCAGACGCCTGTTGCGGAAATCACTACGGATACAGCCTGGTTATACTCTGCCATTGCTAAGTATATTATTTTAGAAAAATATTCAGCTTACGATGTTATTTCTGAAATACCTGTTGAAGGAAATGAAACCCGTAAAATAGTATCCAACATTAAGCGAATGTTAAGTAAAATTGAGCAGGCTATTATTGATGAGAATGCTTTTTGTTTGGCAGTTGATGATTTAGCTGTATATTTAGGATATGAAACACGAACTGACCATCTAAAGAAATTATATCAAACTATAACTGATGAGAAATTTCATGTTGCTTTCGAGGCTGAAAAATATCGGCATATTGCAATTACATTCCATTCTTCAAAAGGATTAGAATTTGAGCAAGTCATAATATTTGCTGAAGACTATCGCCTATCTGATGTATCAAGTTTATGCAATCATTATGTTGCTGTTACACGAGCAAAAAGTAAACTGATTATTGTGAAATTAAGCAACCATAATGCAAATTGTTTCCAAACTAATTTGACAAAAATATTTGCTAAAAGTGGCGTTAGTATAAATGATGTACTTGTTCAAAAATAGATGTTTAGATTAAATAATATGAAGTGTGCTATTTGAAAGGAGTTTTGACCCACAGAAGCAACGGAAATGTTCCATATCCTGAAAAACGCTGAAAATCCGCATTTTTACGGCTTTCTGTTACATACCTTCCGTACCACAGATAAGGTTGTAAGGTATGGCATAAACAATCAGTTTGACTTTGCGGAGCACCCTGCGGTCATTCAGCGTGGCGAAAAACGCACTATCAATATATGTGTTGCTGTTCCTGATGTGGCATAAACGGACAAGCCTTTGCACATTGGAATTTAGATGAGATTATAAATATAATGAAAATGTAAGGAGGACAAGTCTATGAGAGATAAAACCTACCACGCATATCTGGATAGCCACGAGCGACAGTTGCTAATACATAGCCTTGTAGAGCTGAAGAACAGGCTGATACAGGAAGGCAGATACACGGACTGCGTTGACGAGCTGATTTTCAAGGTTGTCAATGCTCCTGTTAAGAAAATGAAAATTGAACATTGTAGGAGTACAATACATATTG
>DBRF01000009.1 GCA_002305795.1 Ruminococcaceae bacterium UBA1375 | reverse complement strand
GACCGGGATATGACCACCGGCCAGCAGGAGTTCACCAACCCCGACGGCGTGATGTATGTGACCTTCAACTCCGGCTCCGGCAGCAAGAACTACCGGATCACCAACGAAGCCTTCCCCTACACCGACGTCCAGTACCAGAACAACGGCCGCAGCTACTCCCACCTGAGCGTGGACGGCGACAGCTTGACCGTCACCACCTATGATTTGGAAAACGGCTCGGTCACCGATACCTTCACCATCAACAAAACGGTGGAAGCCACCGGCATCACCCTGGATCAGTCGGAAGTCTCCCTGACCGAAGGAGAAACCGCTCAGCTCTCCGCTACGGTACAGCCGGAAGATACCACCGACACCACCATCACCTGGACTTCCAGCAACACCGCTGTGGCTACCGTAGATGAAAACGGCCTGGTCACTGCCCTGGCCGCCGGGGAAGCCACCATCACCGCCGCCACTTCCAACGGCCTCACCGCCACCTGCACCGTGACGGTAACCGCCAAGGAAGCTCCCGCTGACCCGGATCAGCCCGGTACCGATGTGCCCGGCACCACCGATCCCGACCAGCCCGGCAGCGGAACCGGTACCAACACCGGCGACAATACCAATACCGGCACTGGCACCGGTAACAACACCAACACCGACACTGTGCCTCAGACCAGCGACCAAGCCAATCTGACTCTGCTGGCCCTGCTGGCCATGGCAGCCGCCGCTGCGGTAGCCATTCCTGCAACCCGCAAGATTCTGGTCAAAGGCAAACGGTAATTTTCTCTCCCCTCTTTCATCATGCCTTCAGGTGTGGCGGAATTTCCGCTGCACCTGTTGTGCATTTTACCGGGCAGGGGAAACCCGCCTCATATCCTGACAATTACACCGCCGGAAGTGATGAAATCCCACCGGCTCGGAGGAATATCCATGATCAAACTCAAACCCAACCACTGGCTGACCATCGGTCTGGCGGTCTTTGCCGTCATCAGTTCTATTATTTTCATTCTGCTCCCCTGGGCGGAGATGAACAACTACCAGGCGGTGAACAACTCCACCATGAACTACTACAAGGCCCAGGTGGACCAGGTGGTCAGCGAAACCCTCTCTGCCGACAACCTGGAGCCGGGACGGAATCTGGGCACCCAGGAAATCCTGGTAACCCTTCAGGAAGGCCCCAATGCCGGGCAGCAGGTGGAGATTTTAAACTACCTCAACCGCACCCAGAACGTGGAGGTCCGCGCCGGGCAGACGGTGATTGTCTGCGCCGATGAGCCGGACGGGGTGGAACCCTACTACACCGTGTACAGCTACTACCGCAACCCTGCCATTCTGGGCATCCTCCTGTTTTTCGGGGCGCTGATCATCCTGGTGGGCCGGGGCACCGGGGCCAAATCCCTGCTGGGGCTGGCCTACACCATCTTTGCAGTGCTGTTCTTTCTGCTGCAAGCCATCTTCCACGGCCTGCCTTCGGTACCCATCACCCTGCTCACCGTCACCGTCACCACGGTGGTGAGCCTGCTGCTCATGGGCGGGGCCAGCAAAAAGAGCCTGGCGGCCATCCTGTCCACCGTGGCCGGACTGCTGCTGTCCACCGGGGTGTTTGCGGTGTTCCAAGGGCTGCTCCACATCTCCGGCTACACCATGGACGAAGCGGAATCCCTGCTGCTGGTGACCCAGGCCACCGGCCTGGATCTGGGCAACCTGCTTCTGGTCAGCGTGTTGATCTCCTCCCTGGGTGCGGTGATGGATATGAGTATGTCGGTGGCTTCCCCCCTGGAGGAAATCCACCGGCTGAATCCGGAACACGGGTTTTCCCAGCTGGTGCGCTCCGGCATGAACATCGGCCGGGACACCATCGGCACCATGACCAACACCTTGATTATGGCCTTTACCGGCACCGCCCTTACCACCATGCTGGTGCTGATGGGGTACGGCTGGTCCTTCCAACAGCTGCTCAACTCCAACTACCTTGCCATGGAACTGGCCCAGTCCATCGCTTCCACCACCGGAGTGGTGCTGACCGTTCCCGTCACCTCCCTCATCGGCGCCTGGATGTTTACCAGGTGGAACTGGAAGGGAGAAAAAGCGCCGCAAAAAGCCCTGTCCAAAGGCGGAAAACGGAAAAAGCGGGCCTGAGGGCCTGTGATATAAATAAAATTTGGGTCAAGCCTTTTTAAAGGCTTGTAGGGGTGCAGGGGTCGAAACCGTCGGCAGACGTTTCTAGCCCCCGCATAGGAATTGTTTTGTTCTAAAAATCATTTCTTTCACCTTGTTATTTGAAAAAAGTTGTGGAAACAGCAAGCCGGAATCCGCCCGCCCAAAGGCGTAGAGCCGAGGGCGGGTCAATCCGGAAACATCTGAGCCCTTTTTCCACAAACTGAGAGCCCTCCGAAAACGGAGGGCTCTTTTCTCTTAAATGAATGGGCAGAACCAGGAGTTCACCACTTTTCCCAGGGGCAGCGTTCCTTTCTCTTGGCTGCCCGTACCTGGACGAAACAGCCGCAGGACAGGCACATGCCGTTTTGCAGTTTTTCGCACTCCCGGCAAACGTCCAGCCGCCGCCGGTACTCCTCCTCCCCGGCTTTCTCTTCCGGAGACAGGGAGGCAATCAGCTCTTGGATGGATTGGTACAACTCCCCGCTGTCCTGGTTGAACAGGCACTTGCGGCATCGGGTTTGGGCCATGGTGTTCTCTCCTTTTGCAAACCGCAGTAACAACTTGCCAATTATTATAGCAACTACAAAAATTCCTGTCAACGGACAAAAAGAGCACCGCCCCCGGACGGTTCCGAGGACGGTAAACTTTTTTCAAGCGTTGATGCGCCGAAGTTAATTCCTTTTTCCTTAGGCTTCGATGGTGTACAGCACCACGCTGCAAGCCGGCAGATTGGCGGAGATGGTGTCCCCGTTGACGGTGAAGTCGGTAAACTCCACGGTGTGCACTGCATTGGGATCGTCGAAGGTGTTGTGGGCGTGGACTTCTCCGGTGAGGATAGTGGCCTTCACCTTGCTCAGATCGCCGCCCACCACCTGGATGTCCACCTTCTGGCTCTCTTCCGGCAGCAGGTTAGACACGGTGATGTGGGTGACCCCGGCGTCGTCCACCGAAGCGGACTGGGTCAGGGTGGGGATGTTCATGGGGCCGTGGTGCAGGAAGGTGTCTCCCACAATATGGCTGTCCAGCAGGGTGGCGTCCTGGTGATGCTTGTACAGGTCGTAGACATAGTAGGTGGGGGTCTTGATCATCTTGGGACCTTCGGTGAGGATCACGCTCTGCAGCACGTTGACGATCTGGGCGATGTTGGTCATAATCACCCGGTCGCTGTGCTTGTTGAAGATATCCAGATGGAGAGCCGCTACCATGGCGTCCCGCATGGTGTTCTGCTGATACAGGAAGCCGGGGTTGGTGCCGGGCTCTACGCTAAACCAGGTGCCCCATTCGTCTACAATCAGGCCTACCCGGTGTTCGGGGTCGTACTTGTCCATCACCGCCAAATGGCCGTTGATCAGCTCTTCCATCCGCTGGGCCTTCACCAGAGTGATGTCGTACACCGGACGGTCGAAGTCCAAAGCGCTGCCCTTGATTTCCCAGCCCAGGGGGTGGGTGTAGTAGTGGAGGGTGATGGCGTCCATGAACTTGCCGGCCACCTTCATCACGCCGTCGGTCCAGTCGTAGTCGTCGATGTTGGCGCCGCAGGCAATCTTAAACACCCGGTTGTCCCCGTAGTTGCGCACAAAGGTGCCGAACCGGCGGAACAGGTCGCCGTAATATTCCGGGCGCATATTGCCGCCGCAGCCCCAGTTTTCGTTGCCGATGCCGAAGTACTTCACCTTCCAGGGCTGTTCCTGACCATTGGCTTTCCGCAGCTGGGCCATAGGGGAAACCCCGTCGAAGGTCATGTACTCCATCCACTCGCTCATTTCCTGGACAGTGCCGGAACCCACGTTGCCGTTGATATAGGGTTCGCAGCCCAGCTGGTCGCAGAGCTCCATGAACTCATGGGTGCCGAAGGAGTTGTCCTCCACCACCCCGCCCCAGTTGGTGTTCACCATCCGCTTGCGGCTTTCTTTGGGGCCGATGCCGTCCTTCCAGTGGTACTCGTCGGCAAAGCAGCCGCCGGGCCAGCGCAGCACCGGAACTTTAATTTCCTTTAAGGCCTCCACCACATCGGTGCGCATGCCGTTTTTGTTGGGAATGTCGGAGTTTTCTCCCACATAAATCCCTTCGTAAATGCAGCGGCCCAGATGCTCGGAAAAGTGGCCGTAAATGTTTTTGTTGATTACATTTTTGGGAAGATTTTTGTTGACAACAATCTTGCTCATTCCTGTAAATCCTTTCTCCCGTTTTGGGCTGTCATCATCCTGATTGTAGCATGGGAGTATCGGGATGTCAACGCTTTTTCGCCGGATTTTTCCGGGTTTTTCCCAGGTTTTTTCCGGGCTGGCCCAAGGGTGTTTGAAAAGGTTGGATAGGGGTGAAAATTCCCCGGAAACCCGGGAAAAAGGGGCGAAACAAGAAGAGGGTTTTTCGGCAAAACCTTGCCGGTGAGGGGAGAACAGCGGCACCGGCCGGATGAAGAAAAGCTCTCTCCAACTTCCTTCCAAAGATGGAATTCCTTTCCCGGCAAACCCTTGACCCGCCCTTGGCTCTACGCCTTTGGGCGGGCGGTTTTTGATTCCGCCGTTTCCTACTGGCGAAGAGTTTAACGCCCCCATTCGGATTGTTTTTTCTTCCGCCGGGCTGAGGCAATCAGCCTGCGGCCCATTATGACAAAAGAAAGATGCAGGGGCTTTGCCCCCTGCACCCCCCACCAGTTTTTTGTAAAAAACTGGACTAAAAACTTTTATGTTATAGTTTTCTACAGCCTGAAAAGTTTTATCAAAAACTTCAATTACGCCCTTCTCCGGCGCTTGAGCATATGCTTCACCGTTTCCAGCAGGCTCTTCAGGTTCACCACCACCAGCACGGCGCACAGCCCGATTTCAATGGGAATCCAGAAAGGCACCTCCGCAATCATCAGCACCGCCTGAACCAAAATCAGCACCAGGTTCAGCAAAAACTTGGGCAGATTCCAGCGGATGGGGATGAGGGTGTGGGTGTGGACGGCCCGGATGACGAACACCAAAAAGTAGCTGAAGAAGCTGGCAAAGGCGGCGGCGTTGACCCCGGCGTACACCCCGAACATACTGCCCACCAAGGGCACCAGCACAAAGCAGAGCACCAGGTTGGCCACCGCCCCGATGACGGTGGTGATGAAGGTCATGGTGCTCTTTTTCTCCACCATGTAGATACTGCCCAGGAAGTTGACCATGGTGCAGAAGGTAGTGGCCAGAATCAGCATGGGCATGAACTGCCAGGAGGCGTAGAAATCGTCGCTGACCAAAATGTTGGTCACCAGTTTACTGGAGACAATCAGCACCGAAGCGGTGGCAAAAACGATGGACTGCAAAGCGTTGAACACGTTGGAGAAGAAAGCCCCTCGGGTTCGAGGATCGTTTTCCTGGACAGCGCTGACCTGCCAGGCGTCGATAAAGATTCCCGCCACAATAATCACCACGCTGGGTACCTTATAGGCCACGGCATAGAGGCCGTTGGCGTCGGTCCCCAAAAACCAGCCCACGATGTACCGGCCGGACACGTTGATGATCCACCAGAACACCGTGGTGGGAATCATGGGAATGGAGTAGCGGATCATCTGGGAGGCAGTGTTCTTGCGGGTCTTGCCGAACCGGACGTACTTCCAAAGGGAAGCCATCCAGAACAGGAAGATAATGGAAATGGCGTCGCTGACGATGATGGCCAGCAGGTAGCCGGTGGTACCCCAGTGGAAGCCCACCAAAAACAGGATGGTCAGCCCGCAGGTCATAAAGGTGCTGAGCACCCCTTCAAAGGCGTAGAGCTTAATCAAATTCCGGGCCCGGACGAACTGGGCGCAGATCTGCCGCATGGAGGTGGTGATGATGAAGATATACAGGATCATCACATAGTCGTGGAGAAAATCAATGGCAAAACACACCGGCATCAGCACCAAAAACACGGCGTACCCTGCCAGAAAACACTTGATGCCGGTGGAGAACACATCGCTTTTTCGGTAACTTCGGTCCAGGCCGAAGCGGATAATGCCGTTGGTGATGCCCAGGGTAATCACCGGCCACAACACATTGGCGGACTGCTGAATCAGGTCCACGGTGCCGTACTCGGCGGTGGTGAGGTAGCCGGTATAGATGGGCAGCATGATAAAGACCAGGATTTTAGAGCTGAACTGCCCGATGCCAAAAATCACAGTATTCACCATCAGGCGGGTATATTTATTTCCTTTTGTTTTGGCCAAAAAAACCATCCTTTCCGTCCGGTACAGGGGGCGTTTTCTTTATTATAACCAAAATCATTGGGTTTGTCACCCTTTTTGGCTTAGATTTCTGCTGCCTGCCAGAATACACTGTAAAATGGAAGGATTTGTGTGCGAATTGAAAACAAAAGGCAAACAGGCACAAGCCTGCCACAGACTGTAAAAAAACGAAAACATAAAAGTTTTTGGTCAGAAACATGCCGAAGGCTTGTTTCGCTTTTCTACAAAAAGCTGCTGGGGTCGAATCCCACGCAGTGGATTCTAGGGTGGCAACGAAACGTCCTAGGACGTTTCTCAAACTGTAGAAAAACCCTCAATGTTGTGAAACAACGAGGATAGACAGAAATCTTGCCTCCCTCTGACGAGGGAGGTGGCCAGCGCAAAGCGCTGGTCGGAGGGAGAGAAAAGCAATATTATTTGCACTGTTTCAGGATAGGACGAATTTTATCGTTTTCTCTCCCCCAGTCTGCTTCGCAGACAGCCCCCTCATCAGAAGGGGCCAAGGCCATCAATGACCTTTTTCGACAAGCTGCGAAAGTTTTAAAAGTTCTTTCTTCCGCCTTATTCTTTCAAAAAGTTGTAGAAACAGCAAACCGGAATCCGCCCGCCCAAAGGCGTAGAGCCGAGGGCGGGTCAATCCAGAAACATGCCAAAGGCTTGTTTCGAACATGCCGACCCCTTTTTCCACAAGCTGAGGCAGACAAGCCTGCCGCCCTTTCCCGCAAAAACAGGGACAGCGCCGCCCCATGGGCAAAGCAACTGTCCCTGTATTTCCATTGGATGTTACAGCTTCAATTTTCCCAGCAGCTGGATGCCCTTGACAATGTCCTCGTCGCTGGGGGTGGAGTAATTCAGCCGGAAGGCCTGGGTTGTCTGGCTCTCGTCGGTGAGGAAGGCGGTGCCGGGCACCACCGCCACCTTATACTCCCGCACCGCCCGGGTGCAGTAGTCCGCCATGTCCACTCCATCCGGCAGGGTGGCCCAGATAAACAGGCCGCCTTCCGGCTTGGTCCAGGTGATGGCGGGGTCCAGGTGCTTGTCCATTTCCTCCAGCATCAGGCTGCACTTATGCCGGCAGATCTCGGCCAGCTTCTGGATGTGGGCGAGATAGTCGGTACCCATCAAAAACTCGTGGCAGATCCGCTGGGCCAGGATGTTGGTGTGCACGTCGTCCACCTGCTTGCAGATGACGATCTTGGAAATCACCGGTTTGGGGGCCACCAAAAAGCCCACCCGCATACCGGGGCTGAGGACCTTAGAGAAGGTGCCGGAATAGATGACCCGGCCCTCGGTGTCCATGCTCTTAATGGAAGGCACGTTTTCCCCGGCAAACCGCAGATCGCCGTAGGGGTTGTCCTCCAAAATCATGGTGTCGTACTTGCAGGCCAGCTCATACAGCCCTTTCCGCTTTTCCAGGCTCATGGTCAGGCCGGTGGGGTTCTGGAAGTTGGGGATGACGTAGATCAGCTTCACATTGGGGGTGGTTTTCAGCAGATCCTCCAAGGCGTTGAGATCCATGCCGTCCTCTTGAAGCGGAATGCCGGTGAGGTTCACCCCGTTGGCCTTAAAGGCGTTGAGGGAGCCGATGAAGCTGGGGCTTTCCACCACCAGGGTGTCCCCGGGATTGCAGAGCACCTTGCTGGCCAGCATATTGCCCTGCTGTGCCCCGGACATAATAATCAGATCGTCAAAGTCGTGGACAATCTCTTCCCGGGAAAGCATCTTTTCCCGGATGCTCTGGCGCAGGGGGGTGTAGCCTTCGGACACGCTGTACTGCAAACAGGCGATGGGGTCTTCCTGGAGCAGCTTGGCGGAGATCTGGCGGATGGTGTCCACCGGGATGCCTTCGGAGGCGGGGTTGCCGGCGGCAAAGGAAATCACTTCCGGGTCGGAAGTAAACTTCAAGATTTCCCGAATGGCGCTGGCCTGCATATGGTCAAACTGATGGGCGAAACGGTATTCCATAGGATTCTTCCTTTCCAAGTTTCTGGTTTTTTCTATTGTAGCATATTTGGGGGGAAAAGACAAATGGGGGAATCTCTGCGATATTTTCTCAGTGTAGGAGTACAATACATATTGGA
>DBRF01000002.1 GCA_002305795.1 Ruminococcaceae bacterium UBA1375 | reverse complement strand
GCTCATGGAGTCCTTGCCGCCGATGGAGGCGATGCCCAGTTTGATCTGAGCTTCGTAGGCACCCAGCAGCGCCGCCATGGGCTGACCCCAGCGGGTGGGGTCGTTCTGGGTGCGTTCAAAGTATTCCTGGAAGGTGAGCCAGCACTGTTTGCGGCTGCCGCCGACGCTGACTACTTTTGCCACCGATTCCACTACGGCGTACATAGCGCCCAAGAAGGGGCTCTGTTCGCTGAGGTAGGGGTTGTAGCCCCAGCCCATCACCGAACAGGTGTCGGTTTCGCCGTGAAGCACCGGGATCTTGGCCACCATGGCCTGGGTGGGGGTGGTTTGCCGGTCGCCGCCGTAAGGCATCAGCACCGTGCCGGCGCCGATGGTGGAGTCGAACCGTTCCACCAAGCCCCGCTGGGAGCAAAGGTTCAAATCGCTGAGGTGCTTCTGCCAGTTGGCGCCGGTGCTGGTGTAGTTGTGTACCGGTTTTACCGACTGGGCGGGGATGTGGATGTCGGTGTGCTTTTCCGCACCGTTGCTGTTCAAGAAGCTGCGGGCCAGGTCCACAATGCAGTGGCCCTGCCAGTTCATCTTTAACCGGGGTTCTGCGGTGACGGTAGCCACCACAGTGGCTTCCAGGTTTTCTTTATCGGCTTGGGCAATAAATTGGTCGGCATCTTTGGCTCGCACCACGCAGGCCATCCGTTCCTGGCTTTCGGAGATGGCCAGTTCGGTGCCGTCCAGGCCTTCGTACTTTTTGGGAACGGTGTCCAGGTTGATCACCAGGCCGTCCGCCAGTTCGCCGATGGCCACAGAAACACCGCCGGCGCCGAAGTCGTTGCAGCGGCGGATCAGGCGGGTGACCTCCGGCTTGCGGAACAGACGCTGCAATTTCCGTTCTTCCGGAGGGTTGCCCTTCTGCACTTCGCTGCCGCAGGTTTCAATGGATTGGACGGTGTGGCTCTTGGAGGAGCCGGTGGCGCCGCCGCAACCGTCCCGTCCGGTGCGTCCGCCCAGCAGGACGATGACGTCGCCGGGTTCCGGCACTTCCCGGATCACGTTTTCTGCCGGGGCAGCGCCCACCACAGCGCCGATCTCCATTCGCTTGGCCACATAGCCGGGGTGGTAAATTTCACAGACCTGGCCGGTAGCCAAGCCGATTTGGTTGCCGTAGGAGGAGTAGCCGTTGGCAGCGCCGTTGACCAGCTTCTTTTGGGGCAGCTTGCCCTGGATGGTTTCGCTTACCGGGGTCAGGGGGTCGCCTGCACCGGTAACCCGCATGGCCTGGTAGACATAGCTCCGGCCGGACAAGGGGTCCCGGATGGCGCCGCCCAAGCAGGTGGCTGCGCCGCCGAAGGGCTCGATTTCAGTGGGGTGGTTGTGGGTTTCGTTTTTGAACATCAGCAGCCAGTCTTCCTTGCTGCCGTCGTCCATGGTGACTTTAATCTTCACCGAACAGGCGTTGATTTCTTCGCTTTCATCCAGATCGGTGAGCTTGCCTTCCGCCTTGAGCTGGCGGGCGCCGATAGTAGCCAAATCCATTAAAGTCATGGGCTTGTTTTCCCGGCCCAGTTCTTTGCGGGCGTTGAGGTAATCCTCATAGGCCGCCTGGATGGCGGGCTCTTCAATCTCCACATGGTCGATGTGGGTGGAGAAGGTGGTGTGGCGGCAGTGATCGGACCAGTAGGTGTCGATCATCCGGATTTCGGTGATGGTGGGGTCCCGCTGCTCTTCCTTGGAGAAATACTCCTGGCAGAACAGAATGTCGTCCAGGTCCATAGCCAAACCGTATTTGGTGATAAATTCCGCCAATTCTTCCCGGCTTAATGCAGTGAAGCCTTCCAAGGTCTCTACCTGGCTGGGGACGGTGTAGTTCATTTCCAGGGTGTCCACCGGCTCCAGGCTGGCTTCCCGGGCTTCCACCGGGTTGATAAGGTAGTGCTTGATTTTGTCAAATTCTTCATCGGTGAGCTTGCCTTCCAGCAGGTACACTCTGGCGTTGCGCACCAGGGGACGGGGCTGCTGGGTCAGCAGGCTGATACATTGGGCGGCGGAGTCTGCCCGCTGGTCAAACTGACCGGGCAGGTATTCCACGGCAAAGGTGCGGACGCCTGCCTTTTCAGGAAGTTCGGTGTAGGTGTCGTCCACCGGAGGCTCGCTGAGAATGTTCTCCACCGCCTGGGTAAACTGCTCCTGGCTGAGGCCTTCCACGTCGTACCGGTTGAGCAGCCGCAGCTTCTTCAAGCCGGTGAGATTCAACCCGGTTTGCAGATCCGCCAAAAGATGGGCGGCTTCCACGGCGTAGTCCTCTTTCTTTTCCACATAAACACGATATACTGCCATGCTTCACACTCCTACCGTATTTCTCAGTACAGCTTTTATTTTGATTTGGGCAACTGTACCGAGATTCTCCCAATCATAACGCTACTATTATACAACATTTTTTCCGGCTCGTCCATCTTTTGACGGAGAAGTTCCAAATTCTGTTTATCTGTACTAAAATCTTTTGCAATCAGCCGTTTTTCTCCAACACTATACCAAAGCAGGCTTCTTTCTCAGTTCCTTGAATTTGCACGGAAACTAAGTTTCCCCGGTCCGGGCAGGGGAGGGCTACCGCCACCGGCCGGTAATCCGCAGTATGTCCCAGCCGCCCTTGGGGGGTCAGGGTGGACTCCAGCAGCACCTGCTGCACCTGTCCCACGCCCGCTTCCAAAAAGCGGTTCCAGGCGGTCTGTGCCACCTGCTCCATTTGGGCCATCCGTCTGCTTTTGATGTAGTCCGGCACCTGGGGAAGTTTGGCCGCCGGAGTGCCGGGACGGATGGAGTAGGGGAATAGGTGGATTTGGGCAAAGCCGCACTGTTCCACAAAGGCTTTGGATTGGGCAAATTCCTCCTCCGTTTCCCCGGCAAAGCCCACCATCACATCGGTGGTAAAGGAACAGCCGGGGAAAGCCGCCCGCAGCCGCCGGAGCAAACCGGCGTAAAAGGCGGAGTCGTACCGCCGCCCCATTCGCTTCAGGGTGGCGTCGCACCCGCTTTGCAGGGACAGGTGGAACTGGGGGCAGAGCTTAGGACACTGGGCCAGGGCAGCGATTTCCCCATCGGTGATTTCATCCGGCTCTAAAGATCCCAGCCGCACTCGGCAGATCCCCTCCGGCTGGGAGGCCGCAGCCACCGCATCGGAGAGGTGCAGGCCCAGCTCCCTGCCGTAAGAGGTGAGGTCAATGCCGGTGAGGACGATTTCCCGATATCCCTGCCGGGCCAGCAGGGCGGCTTCTTCCGCCAATGCGGGAAGTGGTTTGGAACGGTTGTGTCCACGGGCAGTGGGGATGATGCAATAAGTACAGTGTCGTTCACAGCCATCCTGGATTTTCAAAAAAGCCCTGGTGTGGCGTGCCAGGCCGTGAACCTCCATGGGTTCAAAACGCTCTCCTACCGGATGGGGGAGATGCCGGATTACCTTTTCCTTTCGGGCCTGTTCCACTAAGGCAGGGAGCTGGGCCCGGTTGGTGTTGCCGGTGATGACGTCTGCCTCCAAAGCGGCGGCTTGTTCCGGGAAAGCCTGGGGGAAGCAGCCGCAGAGCACTAGGATGCTGTCCGGGTTTTTCCGCCGCAGCCGGTGGAGCAGCTGCCGGGCTTTTTTGTCGGACATTCCGGTTACGGTGCAGGAATTGATCACCAGCACCTGGGCGGTTTCCCCTTCTACAATTTGATAGCCTTCCTTGGCAAAGCACCGGGCTAAATATTGGGTTTCGTATTGGTTGACTTTGCAGCCGAAGGTGAAAAATGAAACGGTCACAAAACGCTCCTTTCCTCCCAAAACGGGAAGGGATGCCGGAAAAAGAAGATGAAACATAGAAAACCGGCAAGAAGGAGCCGGATTCTGTCCTGCAATTTGAAAAATTGAACAAATTTCAGGGTCACTCTTTAGTATTATAATAGAAAAAATCTCTTTTTTCAAGAATTGGTTGACTTCCAATTTTCAGCGTGATATAGTAAGATACAGAGCAGGAAATTATGGAAACTGGCTGCTCCTGCCTGCTGAAATAGGGAGGGCCGAATATTAGAAAGGAGGCTGTTTTTTATGAAAACAGTGCAAATTCTTTTGAATACCATCAATGACGTAAAGTTTTTTGTCAATGCGGTTTCCAAGTATGATTACGATGTGGATCTGATCTCCGGTCGTTACGCCATCGATGCCAAGTCCATCATGGGTATCTTCAGCCTGGATTTGTCCAAGCCCATCACCGTGCAGGCTCACACCGACGATCCTTCCGCCTTTTTGGAAGAAATCAAGCAGTATATCGTGGAGTGATTCCGCTTTACAAAATGAATGAGTCAAAAAGTGCAGCTCAGGGATGGGCTGCATTTTTTGTTGCACCTGTTGCGCTTGCTGTGCTACAATAGGACAAACACAAAAGGAGGGCAGGGATGAAAGACTGGAAGATACAGCCGCTGGGAGAGCAGTTCTGCATCGTCACTTCTCCCCGCCACGGCTTTGGCACCGACGCTTGTTTGCTGGTCCATTTCACCGCTCCCAAACACAAAGACCGGGTCTGCGACCTTTGCAGCGGCTGCGGGGTGGTTCCCCTGCTGATGGAGCGGTATTATGCCCCGGCGCAGACGGTGGGGGTGGAGATTTCCCCGGAGGGCGCCCGGCAGTACCAGGCTGCCATTGACCGGTGCAGGCTGGAAGAGCGCCATCAATCCTATCTTGGCGACCTGCGCAGTCTGCCCAAATCCATGTGGGAGCAGTTTGATGTGGTCAGCTGCAACCCGCCTTATTTTTCTGCCGGGACAGGGGAAACCAGCCAAATTCCGGAACACCGTTTGGCCCGGCACGAAGAAGGCTGTACCTTAGAAGAAGTATGCTTGGCGGCAGGCCGGCTTTTGCGGTACGGAGGACGGTTCTGCCTCTGCCAGCGGCCTCAGCGGTTGGCAGAGGTGTTTGCCGCTATGAGCAAGGCAGGGTTGGAGCCAAAACGGCTGCGGCTGGTGAGCAAGCGGTGGGACACCGCTCCTTGGCTGGCCTTGGTGGAAGGAAAAAAGGGGGCGTCGCCGGGGCTTACGGTGCTTCCCCTGTTGGCATTATATGATGAGAACGGGCTGCGGCCGGATGCGGCTGCCTGGACCCGAAACGAATGAAGGGATCAATCCATGTTATATGTAGTGGGAACGCCCATTGGAAATTTAGGGGACTTTTCCCCCAGGGCGGTAGAAATTTTAAAACAGGTGGACTTTATCGCTGCGGAAGACACTCGCGTCACCTTAAAGCTGCTGAACCATTTCGGCATTCAAAAGCCTTTGGTCAGCTATTACGAGCACAATCTTCGCCAGCGGGGACAGGAAATCCTCCGCCGTTTGGAAGCCGGGGAAACGGCCGCCGTGGTCAGCGATGCGGGGATGCCCTGTATCTCCGATCCGGGGGAAGATTTGGTGCGGCTCTGCGCCCAGGCAGGGGTGGAGGTGCAGGTGATTCCCGGCCCCAGTGCTGCTGTCAGCGCACTGGCGGTCAGCGGGCTTCCTACCAGCCGGTTCACCTTTGAAGGTTTTCTCTCCACCAACCGGAAAAACCGGGGGGAACACCTGGACAGCTTAAAGCAGGAACGGCGCACCATGATTTTTTACGAAGCTCCCCACAAGCTCCCAACCACCCTGGAGGACCTGAAGGAAGCCTTTGGTGGGGACAGGCGGATCGCCCTCTGCCGGGAGTTGACCAAGCTCCACGAGCAGGTGCTGCGGATGAACCTGGAGCAGGCCGCCGCCTATGCCAGGGAAACCCCGCCCAGAGGGGAATATGTGCTGGTGGTGGAAGGCTGCCCGGAACCGGAAGGGGAAGCCATGGACGAGGCCCAGGCCCTCAGTTTCGCCCGAAAGCTGCTGGAGCAGGGGGAAAAGCCCACCGAAGCTGCCCGTCAGGCGGCTAAGGCCAGCGGTTTGAGCAAGGGGCTTTTGTATAAAAAATTGGTGCAGAGTTTGGCAGAAGAAGACTGAATCCGCCTTAAATACGGATTATTCAAAGCCCTGTCACAGTCTTATCACAACCCCGTGGCAAAATAAAAGAAGATAACAATGGGAGGGGATTTCCATGAGCAAGATTTTGATTGCCGACGACGAAGAACGGATCCGGGACATTATCCGGCAATATTTGGAGTTTGAAGGTTTTGAATACGGGGAAGCCGGGGACGGCGTGGAGGCCTTTGATCAGGTGAAGACCGGGGAATACGATCTGGTGGTGCTGGACGTGATGATGCCCAAAAGCGATGGTATTACCACCCTGCGGAAAATTCGGGAGATCAGCAGCATCCCGGTGATCCTCCTGACGGCCAAGGGGGAGGAATACGATAAAATCTTCGGCTTTGATTTGGGGGCGGACGATTATGTGGTGAAGCCCTTTTCGCCCAAAGAGCTGATGAGCCGGATCAAAGCGGTTCTGAAGCGCTCCCAGCCTAAGCAGAAGCCGGAGGACGAAGTCTATACCTTTAAAACTTTGATGGTCAACCCCAAGTCCTATGAAGTGCGGGTGGATGGCAAGCAGGTGAACGTCACCCCCAAGGAATTTGAGCTGCTGTTGTACTTCATTCAAAACCCCAACACCGTCATTACCCGGGACACCATCTTAAATAAAATCTGGGGCTATGATTTCTTCGGGGACAGCCGTACCGTGGACACTCACATTAAAATGCTGCGGAGCAATTTGGGCCCTTACCGGAATCTGATCAAGACCATCTGGGGTGTGGGTTACAAGTATGAAGAGTATTCGGATTAAAATTTGGATGGCCATTTTCGGAGTGGCGGCGCTGGTGATTGCGGCTATGTGGATTTTCCAGGTGTTTTTGCTGCAAGGGATCTACCTGGCCGGGAAAAAGAGCCAGTTTATTGCCGATACCAACACCATGGTCGGCGCACTTTTGGAGCAAGACACCGTCGCCAGCATCCATGTCATTGAAGATCTGGCGGTGAAAAACAGCTATTATCTGGAGATTTCAGATAACAGCGGCGCCCAGCTCATCGGCTTCAATGCCATGGGAGAGAGCAGCGTGCTGAAAAACAATTCCTTGGTGCGCAGCCAGGTGGTGTATACCCTGTTGGTGGGGCAGGATCGAAACAATATTTTGTTTTTTGAAGATACCCAATCCTCCACTTCCCAGGGTTACTACATCTGCGGCGTCCGCACCACCATTGCCGGACAGGACCGGCTGGTGCTTACTGAAACGGCGTTGGCTCCCGTGGGAGAAGCGGTGGATGCCATTCGGGGACAGTTGATTTGGGTGAGCATTGTGCTGCTTCTGGTTGCCACGGCTATGGCTCTGTATATCAGCCGCTCTATCACCAAGCCGGTGAAACGGCTCTCCCAGGCCACCCGTGAAATCGCCAAGGGAAATCTCTTAGTGCAGGTGCCGGTGCAGGGCAAGGACGAGCTTTCAGTGTTGGCCCAGGACTTCAATATTATGAGCAAGGAGATTTCCAAAGCCACGGCTTTGCAGCGGGAATTGGTGGCCAACGTCTCTCATGACATCCGCACCCCCCTGACTATGATTAAAGGCTACGCCGAAACCATCAAGGACCTGACCGGGGACAATCCGGAAAAGCGCAACCAGCAGCTGGACATTATCATTGATGAAAGCAACCGGCTGAATGTGCTGGTCAACGATATTTTGGACCTGTCCAAACTCCAGGCAGGGCAGCAGAAGATGAATTTCGCCCAGTTCGACCTAGCTCAAAAGCTGCGGGATATTGTAGGACGGTACTCCTTGCTGGAGTCGGAAGAAAATTACCAGTTTACCCTTTCCGTCCCGGACCATTACTTTATGGTGGGGGACGAAGTGAAGATGGAGCAGGTCATTTATAACATCTTAAATAACGCCGTCAACCACACCGGCGCCGACAAGAAAATATTTATTACCTTGGATACTGACGAACTTCCGGGTCGGGTACTGATTCGGGACACCGGCAAAGGCATTGCCCCGGAAGACCTGCCCCTGATCTGGGACCGGTACTACAAGCCCTACAAAAAGGACGACCGCAAAGGCATGGGCACCGGCCTTGGGCTGAGCATTGTGAAAGCCATTTTGGAAGCCCACCACTTTGCCTATGGTGTGGACAGTAAGTTGGGAGAAGGTTCCACCTTCTGGTTTGAGACTGCCCCTCGTGGGAAAAAACGGGAACACAAGGGAAACTAAGGAAAAGGGGTTGAATTTTCTCTACTAAAGAGGTATAATACAAACGTCAGTACAGCTGACGTTTATGATCCCTCCCCTTGACCTGACCACGAAAGGTCTTCGACCTTTCTGTCCGGACGGTCATTTCGCCAAAAGGCGAAAAACGGGGACGGGCACACAAATAGTTATTTGGAGGACAGGAGGTAGGATTCATGGAAGTCACCAAGGATACTTTGATTGGACAGGTCCTGGATGCGGACCCCACCACGGCGCAGTTCTTTTTGGAAATGGGAATGCACTGCTTAGGCTGCCCGGCATCCCGAGGCGAAAGCCTGGAACAGGCCTGCTTGGTCCACGGCATTGAGGTGGAAGAGCTGGTAGACAGCCTTAATCAGCACATGGCGGAGTAAGCCTGCCGCCGGAAAGAGTTTTGACCGCTGCGAAAGAGTCACTGCTTTTTTGCAGCGGTTTCTTTTTTGAAATGAAAAAGCCGGGTCTTGCAATTTAC
The DNA here is from genome assembly GCA_002305795.1 of Ruminococcaceae bacterium UBA1375. Classification (GTDB taxonomy): domain Bacteria; phylum Bacillota; class Clostridia; order Oscillospirales; family Ruminococcaceae; genus Egerieicola; species Egerieicola faecalis. The sequence continues at coordinate 10,690 of DBRF01000002.1, read as the reverse complement.
CGCCTGATGTGGTATACTTTCTAAAAATCGGCAATGACGGGAAGGAGTAACCCTTTGCCGCCTCCAACAGAGAGAAGCGTCACCGGCTGAAAGCGCTTTGGAGGGCGAAAAGGGCCAAGTGCGTCCCACCAGCCGGCAGACTGAATCTGCAAAGATAGGCCTGCCCGTACTCCTGCGTTAAAGGAAGAATGAGGATAAACGGAAGTGGAACCGCAGTAACGCTGCCTTCCGAGAAAGCGACGGCTTTTTCGGGGCGGCTTTTTTGCACCCCAAAGAGCTGTGGCGGAAACCATCTTATGTTCTGTTGTATGGGTTTGATGGGAGGGACTGCTTTCATGTTTGACAAAATTCGCTACGACCTGCGCTCCATCAAAGAGCGGGACCCGGCGGCCAGAAACTGCGCCGAGGTGTTCTTTCTTTATTCCGGCTTTCACGCCGTGTTCTGGTACCGGCTCAGCCATTTTTTCTACCGGCATAAGCTGTTGTTTTTGGCCCGGCTGGTGAGCCAGCTGACCAAATGGTTTACCGGCATCGAAATCCATCCCGGCGCCACCATTGGCCGGGGACTGTTTATTGACCACGGCTCCGGGGTGGTGATTGGAGAAACCACCATCATCGGGGACGACTGCACCTTGTACCAGGGGGTGACCCTGGGAGGCACCGGCAAAGAAACCGGCAAGCGCCACCCTACCTTGGGCAACGGGGTGATGGTGGGCAGCGGCGCCAAGGTGCTGGGCCCCTTTACCGTGGGGGACAACAGCAAGATTGCTTCCAATGCGGTGGTGCTCACCGAAATCCCCCCCAACTCCACGGCGGTGGGGGTGCCGGCCCGGGTGGTGCGGCAAAACGGCATCCGGGTCAGCGACCTGGACCAGATTCACATTCCCGACCCGGTGAACGCCGAGCTGGTGCGGTTGCAGCAAAAGATTGCCGACCTTCAAGAGCAGGTGGCGGCTCTGACCCAGCAGATGAACAATCAAAATTCCAAATTCCAAAAGGAGAGTTGAGCTATGGAAATTTACAATACCCTGACCCGGAAAAAAGAGCCCTTTGTTCCCTTGGAAGAGGGAAAGGTGAAGATGTACTGCTGCGGCCCCACGGTGTACAACTTCATCCACATCGGCAACGCCCGGCCTATCTGCCTGTTTGACGTGTTTCGCCGGTATCTGGAGTTTCGGGGATACCAGGTGACCTTCGTCCAGAACTTCACCGATGTGGACGACAAAATCATTAAAAAAGCCAACGAAGAAGGGGTCACCGCCGCAGAAATCGCCCAGCGGTATATCAAGGAATATGAAACCGACGCCAAAGGCTTAGGCGTGCGTCCCGCTACGGTGCACCCCACCGTCACCGGACACATGCAGGACATCATCCACATTATCCAGACCTTGGTGGAAAAGGGCCACGCCTACCAGGCCGGAGGAGACGTGTACTACCGCACCCGGAGTTTTCCGGAGTACGGCAAGCTCAGCCATATGCCCATTGACGAGCTGGAAAGCGGTGCCCGGATTGCCGTGGGGGAACAGAAGGAAGATCCCCTGGACTTCGCTCTTTGGAAAGCTGCCAAACCCGGTGAACCCTATTGGGATTCCCCCTGGGGCAAGGGTCGTCCCGGCTGGCACATTGAATGCTCTGCCATGAACCAGGCCATCTTTGGAGACACCATCGACATCCACTGCGGCGGACAGGACTTGATCTTTCCCCACCATGAAAATGAAATTGCCCAGAGCGAAGGAGCTTCCGGCAAGCCCTTTGCCCATTATTGGATGCACAACGGCTATATCAATGTAGACAACGTGAAGATGAGTAAGAGCCTGGGCAACTTTTTCACCGTCCGGGAAGTGGCAGAAAAGTTCGGCTATGAGCCCATTAAGTTTATGATGCTCCAAGCCCACTACCGCAGCCCCATCAACTACACCTTGGAAGTCATCCAGCAGTGCCAGGCTTCTTTGAAGCGGATCTATAACTGCAAGGAAAAGCTCACCCTGACCCTGGCCAAAGCCCCTGAGGCTGCTATGACCCAGCAGCAGAAGGAGGCCATCGACGGATTCCGGCAGCAGTTCATTACCGCCATGGACGACGATTTCAACACCGCTGACGCCATCTCCGCCATCTTTGAGCTGGTTCGTCAGATCAATACCGACTGCGACCAGGCTCCCCTTCCCGGCAAGGAGTATTTTACTTACGCCCAGAGCCTGTTTGATTCCCTGCTGGACGTCATGGGAATTGTCATCCCCCAGCACCAGGAGGAGCAGCTTCCCGCTCAGGTGCAGGACTTGGTGGAGCGCCGGGCCCAGGCTAGAAAGGAAAAGAACTTTGCTTTGGCCGACCAGCTGCGGGATGAAATTGCCGCATTGGGTTATGAAGTGAAGGAAACCCGGCAGGGTACTCAAATTACCAAAAAATAATACGGTTTGTTCAAAGTTTCGCCGTATTTTTTCGGTATGGTATCCTTAGGAAATTAGGTTTACAGGAGGAAATCCGGATGAAATGGAAAATGCCCCTGGCGCTTTTGCTCAGCGCTGTCATGCTGTTTTGCACCACCGGTTGTGAAAAGCAGGAAGACAGCCGGTTGGCCGCCACCCAATCTACCGAATTGTATCAGTTGCAAGAACCGGAAGACGGCGCTACCATGGCCATCGTCCACACCACCATGGGGGACATCTCCTTTGTGCTGTACGAAGAGCAGGCGCCCCAAACCTGCCAGCAGTTTATCGATCTGGTAAACGAAGGCTTTTACACCGACCGGGATATCTACGGCATCGAAATGGGCAATGTGTTTACCGGCTCGGAAGACCACGGGGGCATCCAAGGCAAAACCACGGCGGAAAACGGCCGGGGCTACGAACCGGAAACCGACCCGGGCCTGTGGCAGTTCACCGGTGCGGTGTGCGCCTACGGGGAACGGGACGGAGTGTACGAACGCACGGTGCTGGCGGACAGCCGCTTCTTTATGGTCAGTGAAGTGGAAGCCGACCCGGAAGTGGTAAGCTATATGGAAGAGAACAATTATCCTGAAAATGTCATCCAGGCGTATCAGGAAATCGGGGGCAATCCCATTACCAGCGGCTCCTTTACTGTGTTCGGCCAGGTGGTGGAGGGGCTGGACGTGCTCAACGCCATCGCCGCCGTCCCCACCGAGGAGGACAGCATCTATCCTTCCACCCCCATGTATGTTACTTCCATTGAACTCAGCGAATATCACCGGGAGGGGTAAGCATGAAAAAACCCATTTGCCTGGCTACCTCTCTGCTGCTTTGCCTGGGGGTTTTATGCGGCTGCGGCAATTCTGAGGAAGAGCAGGACTCGGGCCAGGAATCTCAACCGGCCCAGCAGCAGGAAGAGGTCAGCGATGAAGTGACCTATTCCGACAATGCGTTTTTGCAGCAAAATTACCCTACTCGGGGTACGGCGGAAAATCTCAACACCCGGCCTTTGCAGGAAGGGGAAGAAATTGCCATCATCACCACCTCCATGGGGGAATTTCGGGTGCGGTTTTTCCCGGAAGTAGCGCCGTTGGCGGTGGAAAACTTTAAAAGTTTGGCTTCCAGCGGACGGTACAACAATACTATCTTCTTCCGGGTGATCAATAACTTTATGATCCAGGGGGGAGACACCACCAATACCGGCAGCGGTTTCGACAGCTACGCCGGAGGAACCTTTGCCGATGAGTTTTCCGAACAGGCCTTAAATCTTCGGGGAGCCCTCTGCATGGCAAACCAGGGAACCCCCAACACCAATGGCTGCCAGTTCTATGTAGTCCAAGCCCCTCAGGAAGCTCTGGTGAGCAATATCTGGACTCAGCTGCGGGAAAAGATGGACCGGGTCTATCCCGATGCCGTCAAGGCGTTGTACCAAACCTACGGGGGCTGTCCCTGGCTGGACTTTTCCTATACTGTGTTCGGTCAGGTGTACCAGGGAATGGAAACGGTGGATGCCATTGCTTCGGTGTCCACCAACGAACAGGATAAGCCGGATACCGATGTGGTGATCCAGTCCATTACCTTCAGCACCTACACTGCCGCTCAAGATCCTGCCGCCGCTTCCTCTGCGGCTTCTGCGCCGGCGGCCTAACTTTATCACAGCAAACTAAAAGGGAGTGCCGAAAGGCACTCCCTTGTTCTATCTTCAAAAAGCGGCGCCGCCGCCAAACCAGATTGCGTCAGGCGATTCACGGGCAGTGGCTGCCACCCTCGGCGTTTGGCGGCTTGCCCCTTTGGGACAGTCTATGCCGCATAGCTGAGAAGGGTGATAATTATTAGTGTTTAAATGATTGCAAATGTGCAAAATATTTTGATTAAGTTTTTCATAATTGAACCTTCCTTCATTAAAGGCCTATCTTGTTTTGATATGTTATATTTTTATTAGGCACATTGGAATCAAACTCCCTTATTTAAACTCGTTTTGTTTCCCTCTGTAAAACACTAAAACAGCGTGGTTCCCATTTCCGTGCGGACATAGGAATAGCGAATCAGATTGGTCAGCTGAAAAGTAGCTGTGTACCCTTCCAGTTCATTATAATTGGGAATGGAAAGTATCACATAATAGTAATTATGATAAGCTGGTCCTTGGCTGGTGCAGTCAATGGTTGTCGTTTGATTTTCAGTGGATAGCTGCCCGATTTCCGGTGCAAATTCCGGCAGATAGTAAATAGTATGATTAAAATCATAATCTCCGTAGCATCGAACGCCCAATTTGAGATAACTGCCCTCCTCGAACCAATAATTTTCCACCACCAGCCGGGCATTTCCATCCTCAAACAGAATCAATCCAATATTGTTATCCAGCAAAGATAAATCCAGCTCCACCGTGTCCGTGTTTTCAATCTTTTGGGCGGTATAACCATAATTTCCTGTTTCGTTCATTAGGGCTGACATGCCATGATTCCAGTAATGCAGCACCCCGGTGAGCCACAAACTAAGGAAAGCCGCCAGAAGGATTACCAGAACAGCAGCGAGAATGGCAATCCACCGTTTTTTCGTTTTAGTCAGCTTCATTTGGATCACCTCCAAAAACAAAAGGCAACCGGAAAACCAGTTGCCATACTTACATCAAAAGGGAATTGCCGCAACTGATTGGTACTTTTACAGAGGAAATCAGAACGGGAATTATCGTTTATTATTCTAAACTTAGAATAACATAATAAATATTTTTTGTCAATAGTAAAAAAGATTTTTGTGCAATATGACAATAATTAAAACGGCAAAGAAAACCCGCGGGAATGGAATGGTTGAATCCTCCCGACCGGTTTGGTATAATAAGGATGTACTTTCTAAGGAAAGCGAAAGGAGAGGTAAGCATGGGCAAACGAATTGGGATTTTGACCAGCGGCGGGGACTGTCCCGGCTTGAATGCGGTGATTCGGGGGGTAGCCAAGGCCAGCTATCATTTGATGCCGGACATTGAAATCATCGGCATCCAGGACGGATACCGGGGCTTGATTCATGGGGAATACAAAACCATGAAGAAGAGTGACTTTTCCGGCATCCTTACTCTGGGCGGCACCATCCTGGGCACCTCCCGGCAGCCCTTCAAGCTGATGCGGGTCATCGGCGAGGACAATGTGGATAAAGTTAAAAACATGAAGGTCAACTACAAAGCCATGAAGCTGGACTGCCTGTTGATTTTGGGGGGCAACGGCACCCATAAAACGGCGGCTCTGCTGGCGGAAGAGGGGTTGAACGTCATCGGCCTGCCCAAGACCATTGACAACGACCTATACGGTACCGATGTAACCTTCGGGTTCCACTCTGCCCTGGACATTGCCACCGATTGCATTGATAAGATTCACACCACTGCCACCAGTCACGGCCGGGTGATGGTGGTGGAGCTCATGGGCAACAAATCCGGCTGGCTCACCTTGAACGCCGGCGTGGCCGGCGGCGCAGACGCCATCCTGCTGCCGGAAATCCCCTACGATCTCCAAAAGGTGGCCAAGGTTATGGACCAGCGGGCGGAAAAGGGCAAAGCCTTCTCCATCATCGCCGTAGCGGAAGGGGCCATGGACCTGCAGGAAGCCAAGATGAAGCGCAAGGAACGGCTGGCGGCCCGGAAAGCGGCAGGCTATTCCAGCGTGGGTGCCAAGCTGGCGGCGGAATTGGAACAGCTCACCGGCAATGAAACTCGTTTAGTGTTGCCTGGCCACATTCAGCGGGGCGGTTCTCCCAGCGCCTACGACCGGGTGCTGTCCACTCAGTTCGGCGCCTATGCAGCCCGGCTGATTCAGCAGAATGTTTACGGCGTGGGGGTTGCCATGGTGGATGGTGTGGTGACCCACCATCCCTTGAAGGACATTGCCGGAAAGTCTAAGCTGGTGCAGCCCGACGATCCACTGGTGCTTTGTGCCAAAGATTTGGGCATTGCCTTCGGGGACTAAACCGCCTGTTTGAAACTGATTGTGTTGGAAAGCGATTGACTCATGAGTTTCCTCAAACGATTGCTGCTGTGTCTGGGAGCTGTGGTTGCGGCCGGGGGGATTTTGTGGTGTTTCGACATCCACTGCCTGGTAAAAGAGTGGCTGGGCCTGCCCTGTCCTCTCTGCGGCACTGTCCGCGGGATTGCCTGCCTGGTGCAGGGGAATCCGGTGGACGCACTGTATTGGCACCCTCTGTTTTGGCTCACTCCCATCCTGATGGCCTGGCATTTACTGCCGCCGGTGGGGTTTTCCGGGGAGAAAAAACGAAACTGCTGGATTTGGATTGGGGTGACGGCTTTGTATCTGGGCGTCTATGTGATGCGGATGATCCTTCTGTTTCCGGAAGCCGCCCCCATGGACAGCAATCCCAATGGTGTTCTGTTACAGCTTTGGAACAGCCTGCCTTTGGGATGATATTTGTCAACGAGACGGTAAACCAACCACGGTTTGCCGTCTTTTTCACTGTAAAATAGATACTATTTGTATTATTATATTATAATATTTCTTATAGTATCCAATTTTTCGGAAAAAGCAGTTGACAGTCTAATAATATTTTGATATTATAATAATATCAAAATACATGGAGGGTTGTCCTATGGCAACGGTAGAAAACACACAAACCATGCAGGAAAAATTAGTAAAACCCATGTCCGGCGGCGTGATGCTGCTGGTGTGCATCCTTGGCTGGGCGGTGAGCATTGCCTGCCTGGTGTGGGGCTGCTGCATCGTGGAAACTCAGACAGTGGCAGGAATTGTGCTGATCTGTCTGTTCCTGGCTTTGCTGCTACTGTTCTGCATCCTGGCCGGGGGCTTGAAAATCATCCATCCCAATGAAGCCAGGGTGTTTACCTTGTTCGGCAAATACTACGGCACCATCAAGGAAGCCGGCTGGTACTATGTCCACCCCTTTGCCGCTTCCTTTGCCCCGGGACGGGTTACCACCGTGCAGACCGGCGCCAACGGAAGCACCACCGGGAAAACCACCACGGTGACCAGCCCGGCCATCTCCCTCAAACAGCAGACCCTGGACAACAAAAAGCAGAAGGTCAACGATGTGGACGGCAACCCCATTATTATCGGTGCAGTGGTGATCTGGCGGGTGGTGGACCCCACCCAGGCAGTGTTTTCGGTGGAAAACTACCGGGAGTTTCTCAACATCCAAACCGACTCCACCATCCGCAATGTGGCCCGGCTGTACCCCTACGACAGCCTGGAGGAAGACGCCGATGGAGACGGTGTCAAGGAGAAAACATTGCGGGGCAGTTCTCAGGAGATTGCCCAGGTGATGCAGCAGCAGCTTCAAAGCCGGGTGGAAAAAGCGGGGCTGGAAATTGAAGAGGTGCGGATTACCCACCTGGCCTATGCGGAGGAGATTGCCGCCGCCATGCTCCAGCGTCAGCAGGCCGCCGCCATTGTGGCCGCCCGGCAGAAGATTGTGGACGGAGCTGTGGGTATGGTGAAGATGGCCCTGGATAAACTGGGAGAAGAGGAAATCGTGGTGCTGGACGAGGAGCGGAAAGCGGCCATGGTGTCCAATCTGCTGGTGGTGCTTTGCGGCAATAAGGACGCCCAGCCCATTGTCAACAGCGGCAGTATTTATTGATTGGAGGAAAGCCGGTGGATGAACAACAATTAGAGCAGCAGGAAGAGGCTTTGCTCCGCCGGTTAGAACGGCTCCGGCAGCAGGAGGAGGAAATCCGCAAGCTGGAAGCGGAGCAGAAGCGCCGGGAAAAAGCGAAAAAACAGGTGCTGCTGCGCTTGGCCCCCTCTCTTTGGCAGGACATTGCTGCCTGGGCGGAGGAAGATTTCCGTTCCATCAACGGGCAGATCGAATATCTGCTGAAACAGGCGGTGGAACAGCACAAAAAGAATAAAGGCTGACAAGGTAAATACCTGTACAGTAAAATGAGATGAAAAAAGAGTGTGGATTTTCAGCAATCCACACTCTTCTGTTCTATACTGCGGGCTTTGCTGGGAATCAGCTTTCCCGGCAGGCAATCTCTTCTTTGATTTGAGTCAGGAAATCTTCCACGCTCTTGACCCCGCCTTTGTCTTCGTGGCGGGCACGGACGGAAACGGTGCCGTCCTCCATTTCCTTGGCGCCCACTACCAGCATATAGGGCACCTTTTCCAGCTGGGCCTGACGGATTTTATAGCCCATCTTTTCGTTGCGGTCGTCCACCGTCACCCGGATGCCGGCGGCGTCCAGCTTGTCCGCCACTTCCTTGGCGTACTCCCGGTGGGCTTCCCCGATGGGGATCATCCGCACCTGTTCCGGAGCCAGCCACACCGGGAAGGCACCGGCATAGTGCTCGATGAGGATGCCGATGAACCGTTCGATGGAGCCGAATACCACCCGGTGTACCATCACGGGACGGTGCTTCTGGCCGTCTTCGCCGGTGTATTCCAGTTCAAATCGTTCCGGCAGCTGGAAGTCCAGCTGGATGGTGCCGCACTGCCAGGTTCGGCCGATGGCATCCACCAGATGGAAGTCCAGTTTGGGGCCGTAGAAGGCGCCGTCGCCCTCGTTGATTTCGTAGGGGCGGCCCAGTTCTTCCATAGCGGCCTTCAAAGCGTTGGTGGCCATGTCCCAGTCTTCCTGGGCGCCCATGTGGTCTTCCGGCATGGTGGAGAGCTCGATGTGGTATTCAAAGCCGAACAGGGAGTACACCTGGTCAATCAGCCGTACCACCCCGATGATCTCATCCTTGATCTGGCTGGGCATCATGAAAATGTGGGCGTCGTCCTGGGTAAAGCAGCGCACCCGCATCAGGCCGTGCAAAGCGCCGGACAGCTCGTGGCGGTGCACCACGCCCAATTCTCCAACCCGTAGGGGCAGATCCCGGTAGGAGTGAGGCTGGGTCTTATAGACCAGCATGCCGCCGGGACAGTTCATGGGTTTGATGGCGAAATCGGTATCATCGATGACGGTGGTGTACATATTTTCTTTGTAGTGGTCCCAGTGGCCGCTGCGTTCCCACAGGCTCCGGTTTAAGATCATGGGAGTGCTGACCTCCTGGTAACCAGCCTTGTGGTGGACTTCCCGCCAATAGTCGATGAGGGTGTTTTTCAAAATCATTCCTTTGGGAAGGAAGAAGGGAAATCCGGGACCTTCTTCCATCAGGGCAAACAAGCCAAGTTCCTTGCCCAGCTTCCGGTGATCCCGCTTTTTGGCTTCTTCCAGCATGGCCAGATGGGCATCCAGCTCGCTGGCTTTGGGGAAGGCCACGCCGTAGACCCGGCAGAGGCTGTCCCGGGAAGCGTCTCCCCGCCAATAGGCGCTGGCAGTGCTGAGGATTTTCACAGCCTTGACCGCACCGGTGCTCATCAGGTGAGGGCCGGCGCAGAGGTCGGTGAAATCCCCCTGGGTGTAGACGGAAAGCTGCCAGCCCTTTTCGGCATACTCTTCCAGCAGTTCCAGCTTGTAGTCCTGACCGGCGAAGATCTCCCGGCCTTCTTCCACAGTGATAAACCGCTTTTCCACCGGCAGGTTTGCCTTGACAATCTTTTTCATCTCGTCTTCAATAGCCTTGAACTGTTCCGGGGTAAAGGGCTCCACGCCGCCGATGTCATAGTACCAGCCGTCTTCCAACGCCGGGCCGATGCCGAATTTGGCCTGGGGCCACAGGTGCTGGATGGCTTGGGCCATGATGTGGGCGGCGGTGTGCCAGAAGGCATGTTTGCCGTCCTTGTCCTCAAAGGTGAGGATTTCTACCTGGCAGTCCTTTTCCAGAGGGGTACGCAGGTCGCAGGCGGTGCCGTCCACCCGTCCGGCACAGGCAGCTTTGTACAGCCCGGCGCCCAGGCTCTGGGCCACTTGGGCCACGGTGGTACCGGCTTCGTATTCCCGGATCACGCCGTCTTTTAAGGTTACTTGAATCATGTTGGTGTCCTCCTTGTGCATAGAATTTCCGTTTTGGAGGGATAAGATGCAAAAAGCACCCCATCCCAAATGGGATGAAGTGCAATACTGACTCCACGGTTCCACCCATGTTCGGAAGAAATCCCTTCTTCCGCACTCATGCCGGGCTGGATAACGGCCGCCCAAAGCCGTTGTGTTTCCGGCACACGCCGTTGGCACACTCTCAAAGATGGTAGCCAAAACCTCCAAACGCCGCCGCCGTTCCAGCCAACCGGCAGCTCTCTGGGACGTTTTTGGGGAAGCAGGCCTTCTTCTCAACGATTTTATCTGTATGATACCACTCCCGGCGGCCTCTTGTCAAGGGGCGTCGTAGCGTAAAAGTTTCACCGCTGTAGGAGTACAATACATATTGG
>DBRF01000023.1 GCA_002305795.1 Ruminococcaceae bacterium UBA1375 | reverse complement strand
CACATCATTGACAAACCTACATTTCACAATTTTCCCCAATTTTCCACCTATCCCAGCCACCAAACCAGCAGTCCGGTGACGCCGCTTCCCGCTGCCGCCCAGGCCAGCCCGTACCCCAGCTGCCGGATACGGCGAATGCGCCGGCTGCGCTTGTCCAGCCGGATTCCCGCCTGACGCAGATAGTCCCTGGCCCGCAGCTGGACCTGCTGGTCCATGGCCCCCTGTGGGCTGAGGAAAAAGATGGCCCGCTCAAAACAGGGGTCCTCCGGCTGTAAAATCTCAATGGCTTTTCGATGCACACCCTTTACCATAGGGATACCGCCTTTCTGCAAGTTTGCTGTCATGTCCCTAGTATGGCAGCTTTTTCCAATTCTATACCAAAGGTAATCGCCGGTTTCTCTGCAAACTGTTGAAAACTCTGTTGAAAAGGTTGAAAACTTTGCCGGTAAAATTGTTGACAACTCTGTTGAAAAGGTTGAAAACCCAGGTGGCTGCGGGAAATTGCCGGCTGCAAACAACCGTTAACTCCCTTTGACAGTTTGTTGAAAAGACAAAAGTTACAATCAGTAATATCCTTCTGACAAAAACTCGGAGTGGGAAATCGTGTTTTTTCCATTTCCAAGGCAGGAAGGGGAGACAAAGGGGAAAAAATATGATAGAATAGAAACGTCAGCAAAGCTGACGGTTCAAAGTCCACCCTTTGCGCTTTTCGCAAAAGCGCAATTTCGCCTGGGGCGAAAACCGGGTGAACTTACCTGATTTCTCGGATGCCGGTTATTTCGCCTGTGGCGAAAATCAGGGGAAATCATCCAAACAGCGTCGCAGTCTCGACCAAAATGAAGGTGTGTTTCAAGGAGGAATTTTGATGCAGGAAAGTATCTTTACCATCCCGGTCACCGAACTGCTGGAGAAAAAGGAAGGCTGTCCCATCTGCGCCATGGTGCGGCTGCTGGAGCAGCGCAGCGTGGAGTACATTATGGGAGCCGCTATGATGGAGCCGGACGTGCGGATCGAAACCAACCGCCTGGGCTTCTGCGCCCATCACTTCGCCCAGATGCGCAGCCAAAAAAATCGGCTGAGCCTGGCCCTGATCCTCCAAAGCCACCTTCAGGAGCTGCAAAAAAACCCCATGGGCAGCACCGGCTCCGGCAAACTCAAGCGGGGCCAGCTTCCCCCCAAGGAGGAAAGCTGCTTTGTCTGCGACCGGATTCAGTGGGCCCAGGTGCGTTTTTTCCACACCCTGCTGCAGCAGTACGCCGCCCAGGAGGATCTTCGCACCCTTTGGAAGGAACAGCCCTTCCTCTGCCTGCCCCATTACCGGCAGCTCACCACCTACGCCAAACAGAATCTGGACAAGCATTGGCAGAAGGATTTTCAGCAGTCCTTAAACGACCTCTGCTTAAAGCAGCTGGACGCTTTGGAAGCGGATGTCTCCCATTACTGCAAGATGTTTGACTACCGCAGCAAAGGCGGCGACTGGGGCACCTCCAAAGACTCCATCGAACGGAGTATCGCCTTTCTTACTTCCGGAGAAATGCCACCCCAACTCTGACATACCCAAAGCGGTTTGCGCATAGGGTAGAGCAGATCGCTTTGGGAGGGGACAAGGGTGGAAAAAAAGGGCTCCATCACCGGACTTTTGCTGCTTCAGGGGGCGCTGGCCCTGTTTTTGGTGCTGGTGGTGGCGCTGCTGTTTTGGCTGTACCCCAACCAGGCCACTCAGGCAGGGGACTGGCTTTCCAGCCGGATGGAGGAGGAAAACCTCTGGGCCACTCCGCAAGCCGACACCGCCCCTGCCCTCACCGCCCCCTTAGGGGAACTGACGGTGACCTCTGCTTTCGGGCAGCGGGAGGGGGAGCAGCACCAGGGCATTGACCTGGACGCCCAGGCAGGGGAGCCGGTGTACGCCGCCTTGGACGGCACCGTTACCACTGCGGCCACCAGCGACAGCTACGGCAACTGGATTGAGCTGACCCACGCCGACGGCCTTTCCACCCGGTACGCCCACTGCTATATCTTGGCAGTCAAGGAAGGAGACACCGTCTCCGCCGGGGATTTAATCGCCTTGGCCGGGGAGACAGGGGACGCCGACGGCGCTCATCTCCACTTTGAACTGTTGGAAAACGGCCAGCCGGTGGACCCCGCCGCTGCGTTGGGGGTGTGATGGAATTTCGCCTGGGACAGACCCGGCTGACCATCCGGTTTGGCTTTGTGGCGATGCTGACCCTCTCCGCCCTGCTGGACCCCTCCGGCTGGGGAGTGCTGGGGCTGCTGGCTGCCCTGTTCCACGAGTTGGGGCACCTGTTTTGCTGCCTGGTGCTGAAACATCCTCCCAAGGCCCTGGAGCTCACCTGCTTCGGCCCCGCCCTGATTCCCCGGGAAGGGCTGCCCTCCCTCAAGCAGGAACTGCTGATTCTTTTCTCCGGCAGCGGGGTCAACCTACTCTGCGCCGGGCTCTGTTTTTGGGCCGGGCAGTGGGTCCCTCAAATCGGGGTGTTTGAGCTGTTTCACCTAGCTTTTGGGCTCCTGAATCTTTTCCCAGCTCAGGGGTTAGATGGGGGAAAAGCACTGAGTTTGCTATTCGAGCATTGTTTCGGCTGTCTTTGGGGGCAGCGGCTTTTTCATATAATACAATTTGTATTTTTACTATCTTTTACTACCGTTTGTCTTTATTGGACGGTGCAACAACGGCTGCATTGGACCGGATTGGTATTTTGCAGCTATCTCTGGCTGGCGGCGCTGCTGCCAAGTCCAGGAAGGAACACAAAATAGGAGGAACAACATGGATCAAAAAACGGCATTGGAACAGCTGATTTTAAGCGTACAAAAGCCGGGACGTTATGTGGGCGGGGAGCCGGGCAGCATTGTGAAGGACAAAAATGAAGTATCCCTGCGGTTTGCCTTCTGCTTTCCCGACACCTATGAAATCGGCATGAGCCACCTGGGCATGAAAATCCTTTACGGCCTGCTCAACGCCCAGCCGGACATCTGGTGTGAGCGAGTGTTTGCCCCCTGGGTGGACATGGAGGAAAAGATGCGGGCCCAGGGCATGAAGCTCTACGGCTTGGAGAGCTTTGACCCCTTGGATGAATTCGACATCATCGGCTTCACCCTGCAATACGAGCTCAGCTTTACCAATATCTTAAATATGCTGGACCTGGGGGGCATCCCGGTGTACAGCAAAGACCGGCCGGGGCTGAAAAACCTGGTGATTGCCGGGGGACCCTGCTGCTGCAACCCGGAGCCCATCGCCGATTTCGTGGACCTGTTCCAGCTGGGAGAAGGGGAGGAGATGCTTCCCGAAATCTGCCGCTGCTACCAGGACGCCAAGGAAAGAGGGCTGAGCAAGGAGGAATTTCTCTTAAAGGCCTGCCAGATCGGTGGGGTGTATGTGCCCGCCTTCTACGACGTGGAATACTTCCCCGACGGACGGGTGAAATCCATCACCCCCAACCGTCCCGGGGTCCCGGCAGTGGTGGAAAAGCGGATTATCCAGGATCTCAGCACCGCCTACTACCCGAAAAACTTTGTGGTGCCCTTTATCGACACCGTCCACGACCGGGCCATTTTGGAACTGATGCGGGGCTGTATCCGGGGCTGCCGGTTCTGCCAGGCAGGCTTCCTCTACCGTCCCCTGCGGGAAAAATCCGCGGAGGTGCTCTGCCGTCAGGGGAAGGATCTCTGTCAATCCACCGGGTACGAGGAAATTTCTCTGTCCAGTTTAAGCTCCTCCGACTATTCCGAAATTGAGCCGCTGCTGGACCAGCTTTACGACTACACCCAGGAAAACCACATCAACCTGGCCCTGCCCAGCCTGCGCATCGACAATTTCAGCGAGGAACTGCTGGACAAAATCAAAGCGGTTCGCCGCAGCGGGCTGACCTTTGCCCCGGAAGCGGGGACCCAGCGGCTGCGGGACGTGATCAACAAAAACATCACCGAAGAGGACATCTTCACCTCCTGCCGCCTGGCCTTTGAAGGCGGGTACAGCGCCGTCAAGCTCTACTTTATGCCGGGGCTGCCCACCGAGACCATGTACGACTGCGAGCAGATCATCGACCTGGCCCAGCAGGTGGTGGGGCTGTACCACCGCTGCCCCGGCCGGAATAAGGATCGGGGAGTGAACGTCACCGTTTCGGTGTCCACCTTTGTGCCCAAGCCTCAGACCCCCTTCCAGTGGTTCGGTCAGGACACCCTGGACCAAATCGTGGAAAAGCAGCTTCACATGAAGGACTGCATCACCTCCAAGAAGATTTCCTTTAAGTACCACGCCTCCAAAACCAGCGTGCTGGAAGCGGTGTTTGCCCGGGGAGACCGGCGGCTCTGCGACGTGGTGTACAACGCCTGGAAAAAGGGCTGCTACTTCGACAGCTGGGACGAGCATTTCTACTTCGACCGCTGGGAACAGGCTCTCCAAGAAGCGGGGCTCACCGTGTGGTTTTACGCCAACCGCCACCGGGAGCTGGACGAAATCTTCCCCTGGAGCCATTTAAGCTACGGGGTCAGCGAAGCCTTTTTGAAGCGGGAGTGGGAGAAAGCCCAAAAAGCCCAAACCACCCCCAACTGCCGCCAACAGTGCGCCGGCTGCGGCGCCAACCGGCTGCTGGCCCGAAAGGAGGGAAAGTGCGTTGAGTGAAGCAATGCCCATGGAAAGGGAAACAGAACTTCCCATTGAACAGATGCCCAACCTGCGGCTGTTTTACCGCAAGCGGGGAAGAGCCAAGTACATCTCCCATCTGGACATCACCCGGTGCATGCAGCGCTCCCTGAAACGGGCGGGGCTGCCGGTGTGGTACACCCAGGGATTCAACCCCCATATGTACATGACCTTCGCCCTGCCTTTGGCGCTGGGGTACGAAAGCGACTATGAGTGCATGGATTTGCGGTTTACCCATCTCATGGACTTCGAGGAAATCCAATCCCGGCTTAACGCCGCCCTGCCCAGGGACATTCAGGTGTGGAAGGTGGATTTCCAGAAGGAAAAGCCCCTGGCCATCACCCAGGCGGACTACCGGCTTACCGTGTACCCCCAAGACCCGGAAAGGTTCCGGCAGGAGTTTTCCGCCTTCTGTGAGCAGCCGGAAATCCTCACCCAGAAGCGCACCAAAAAGGGGATGAAAACGGTGGATTTGAAGCCGGAGTTCACCCTGCTGGGGCATCAGACGGAGGGGGAGAGGTGCATCCTCACCCTGCGCACCACCGCCGGACAGAAAAACTTCAACCCCACCCTGCTCACCGACGCCTTTTGGGCGGCCTCCGGACAGACGGGGTACGTCCAGGTGCTAAGGACGGCGGTGTATGCGGGAGAGAAATTGTTTGAATAAAATTTCCAGACAAAATAACACAGCGGAGACCCCAACACTTCACGGGTCTCCGCTGTTTTTCTTCGATTGAATTTTATTCCACTTCCGCCGCCAGTCCCGCCGACTGCTTCCAGGTCAGGGTGCGGACCACTGCCTGCATCAGCCGCCGCTGGGAGAGGGTGCCGTTCTGCACCGCAGTGTAAAGCTCCTGGTACACGGCGGCCGGGTCGCTGGCTATTACCAGATCCGCCCCGGAAACCACCGCCTGCACCGCCGGGGACAGGCTGCCGGAACAATACTGCTCCAGCCCCGCCTGGTTCACGTCATCGGCAATCAATACCCCGCTGAACCCGATGTTGGTGCGGATTTGGCTGATGACGCTGGCGGAAAGGGAGGCCGGGGTGGTGTCATCCAAGCAGTTGACAATGCAGTGGCCCAGCAGCACCGCCTGTGCCCCGGCATCCACTCCGGCATGATAGGTCACCACGTCGGTGGCGTTGAGCTCCTCTTTGCTGCGGTCATCCACCCGGATGCCGTTTTCCTGGGTGGTGCCGTAAGAGGGGAAGTATTTCAGCACCGGCTCCACGTTGCTGGCCAAACTGGCCTGGACCACGTCGTTCACATACTGGCTGGTGAGTTCGCTGTCCTGTCCCAAAGTCCTGGAATAAATCTCCTGGGAAGGATCGGTGGAGACATTGATCACAGGCGCCAGATTCAGGTTTAAGCCCAGAGAGGCCAGCAGCTCGCACCGCTCTTTGGTATCGGAATCAAATCCTTCCATTCCCTGGGAAGCGTAAACCTGCTGAGGGCTGTAGAAGGGGAAGGAGCGGTAGGTGCTGCTGCCGCTGACCGGCACTACGGTGCCCCCTTCTTCGCTGGTGCCCAGCCACAGGCCCACCCCCTCCAAGGTTTGGTAAGGGGCAAGTTCCTGGGCTATAACGGCGGCGTCCTTTCCGGCAAAATCCTCGCTGCCCAGCAAAAAGCCCGCCGGATGGCAGTTTTGAGCGATCTCCCCGGCGCTGGCGGCGTCGTAATTGGCTAAGATCAGCTGGCCCACCTTCTGCTCCAAGGTCATGCTGTTGTACAGATCCGCCACTGCACTGCTTTCCGGCGTGTTTCCTGTGGCCACCACCACTTCATCGGCAGCGGAAGGCCGGCTGACCTGGTAGCCCTGGGCCTGAATAACCTCCTGATTGGTCAATTCGCCGGTGTAATACATCACTGCCTGGCACCCCACCGCCAAAACCAGCCCGTTCTCCACCTGCTGGGCATTGGAAATATCAAACTGATATTGGGCCGTAGAGGTGCTTAAAATCAAATTGGTGTCGCTGTACTCCAACACATTTCCGGCAATGGAATGCACCTCTTCCCGGCTTTCCCCAAACGAACAGCCGGTAAAGAATAGAAGCAGCGCTAAGAAGAGGGCGGGGAGCGTCACCGTCTTTTTCACATAAATTCCTCCTGGTCTATGGTTCCTTATTATCCAAAAAGGGCTGTCCGTTTGGACAGCCCTCATCGGCTTATTTTGCATAATCCGTGACCCGGCTTTCCCGAATCAGATTGATCTTAATCTGACCGGGATAGCTCAGCTCGCTTTCGATCCGCTTCGCCATTTCCCTGGCTGTAACCACCATTTTTTCATCATCCAGCACTTCCGGCTTGACGATCACCCGGATCTCCCGGCCGGCCTGGATGGCGTATGCCTTTTCTACGCCCTCATAAGAGCCGGCGATCTCTTCCAGCTTTTCCAAACGCTTGATGAAGCTCTCCACATTTTCACGCCGTGCGCCGGGACGGGCCGCACTGATGGCGTCCGCCGCCTGGACCAAGCAGGCAATGACGGTTTTGGGTTCCACGTCGTTGTGGTGAGCTTCCACCGCATGGATCACAGCCGGACTTTCCTTGAACTTCCGGCACACATCCACGCCGATCTCCACATGGGAGCCTTCGATTTCATGGTTTAACGCCTTGCCGATGTCGTGAAGCAAACCGGTCCGGCGGGCAATGGCAGGGTCTACTCCCAGCTCGCTGGCCATCATCCCAGCCAGGTGCGCCACTTCAATGGAGTGGTTGAGCACATTCTGCCCGTAGCTGGTGCGGTAGCAGAGCCGTCCCAGCAGCTTGACGATTTCCGGGTGCAGGCCGTGGACATCGGTGTCCAGCACGGCCCGTTCCCCTTCGTTTTTGATGTGCTGCTCAATCTCCCGGCGGGCTTTTTCCACCGTCTCCTCAATCCGAGAAGGATGGATCCGGCCGTCGGCAATGAGTTTTTCCAGAGTCAGTCTTGCCAGCTCCCGGCGCACCGGGTCAAAGCAGGACAAAGTAATGGCTTCGGGGGTGTCGTCAATGATCAGATCCACCCCGGTAAGAGTCTCGATGGCCCGAATGTTCCGGCCTTCCCGGCCGATGATCCGGCCCTTCATCTCGTCGTTGGGCAGCGGCACCACGCTGACGGTGGATTCGCTGACCTGGTCGGCAGCGCAGCGGGAAATGGCCAGGCTGACCAGTTCTCTGGCCCGCTGGTCGCACTCGCTCTTGAGCTGTTGGTCGTAGGCGGCGATCTTCTGGGCCTTTTCATAGGCCAGATCGTCCTCCAGGGAGCTGAGCAGCTGGGCTTTGGCTTCCTCTACGGTGAGCTGGGAAATCCGCTCCAGGGTCTGCAGTTCGCTTTGCCGCAGGGCCTCGGCTTCTTCCAGCTTCTTTTCCGCCTGTTTTAAGCGGTCGTTGAGTTTTTCTTCCTTCTTTTCCAGGTTGTCTGCTTTCCGGTCCAGGTTTTCTTCCTTCTGCACCATCCGGCGCTCCTGGCGGGAAAGTTCACTGCGGCGATCCTTCAGCTCTTTGTCCGCCTCGCTGCGCTGGCGGTGGATTTCTTCCTGAGCTTCCAGAAGCGCCTCTTTTTTCTTGGTAGCTGCTTCTTTTACGGCGTCTTCTACAATACGTTTGGCTTCTTCTTCGGCGGAGCCGATTTCGGCTTCAGCAATTTGTTTGCGATGTTCGGCTCCCCTCTGGAAGAAAACCTTTTTGCAGATGACGCCCACCGCTACCACAGCAATGGCAAGCACTACGCAGAGCACTGCCAGCACAATGATAATTGGGTCCATCTTGGTTTGTATCCTCCTAACAAAGATTGAGGGTGTGCCGTCCCGTTGCGGCAAATGGACTTATGTTTATTGATAACGAAGCATTGAATAAGAATGATGCGTCTTGATAAAGCAAACCCATCGGCCGTCGTGACGGCTGCGGATGCCCCCGCAAATTGCGGGAAAAAGTTTGTTCCGTGTACGAAAAAGAATCAGCGGAACCGGAAAATCCGTTGATACAGAAATTTTCAAGCGCCAACCGGCAGCTGAAAACAAGGCTGTGGGGAAAATCAAAACCTGCTTTGCCAAAGCAGCGGATACAGGGCGGCCCAATCCAAAACCTTCAGATGGGCAAGTGCCGCCGCTCCAAAGCAGTCAAAATGTTCCAGTTTTCCAACAGTCCTAGGGTTCCTCATCTATTTTACTTGCTTGGAAGGTAATTGTCAAGATAAATTCAAGAAAACTATCCATATCCTATGAGAAAATCCACCGCTCCTTCGTCAAAACCGCCAAACCAATTTTTTGCCGGGAAAAAGCGGAAAAAACGGATTGACATCCCTTGCGGGAATGTGTTACAATAGCTAGTACCTCGAAGAGGTTTCTTTTTTTGCCTTCTTTTATCGGGAGGAGGGCGGAAAAGGACCTTGGAGGGAGGCAAAAAACGATCCGAATTCATAGGAGGTGCCGAAATGCGAGTTAAAGTTACCTTGGCCTGCACCGAGTGCAAGCAGCGCAACTATAACACCATGAAGAACAAAAAAAATGATCCCGACCGGTTGGAAATGCGCAAGTACTGCCGGTTCTGCCGCAAGCACACGGTTCATAGGGAAACCAAGTAAAGGAGGGTTTTGCCATGGCAAAGGATTCTGCGGACAAGAAGCAGGAAAAGCTCGCCAAGAGCGACAAGAAAGCTGCCGACAAAAAATCCGCTCAGAAGAAGAAACAGGCAAACCCTTTCCAAAAGTTCATCCGCTACTGCAAGGATCTGAAGAGTGAAATCAAAAAGGTGGTTTGGCCCAGCGCCAAGCAGATCAAAAACAACAGCATTGTGGTGCTGGTGTTTGTGGTGATCAGCGCCGTGTTCTTGAGCCTCATTGATTTGGGCTTGGGACAGCTGGTGGCCCTGGTCTTTGGATGATTTCCCTTCGCCCGCAGGTTTCAGTCCATTGAGAAAGGAACGATCCCCAGTTTATGGAACAGGCAAAATGGTATGTGATCCACACCTATTCCGGATATGAGAACAAGGTGTCTCACAGCATCGAGAATATGGTGGAAAACCACAATTTGCAGGATTTGATCTTGGAAGTCAAGGTCCCCATGGAAAAAGTGGAGGAACACAAAGACAACGAGATCAAAGTGGTAGAGCGGAAAGTTTTTCCGGGCTATGTGCTGGTGAAGATGGTCCTCAACGACGACACCCACTACATGATCCGCAGCATCCGGGGCGTCACCGGGTTCGTGGGAACTTCCACCGACCCCGTCCCCCTCACCGACCGTGAGGTGAAGCGGCTTGGGGTGGAGACAGTCCGCTCTCAGGTGGATTACCAGGTGGGAGACACCGTCAACATTACCGGCGGTCCCATGTCCGGTTTCTCCGGCGTGGTCAACTCCCTGAATGTGGCGGAAAACAAAGTCACGGTTGTGGTTTCCATGTTTGGCCGGGAAACTCCGGTAGAGCTGGAGCTTGCCCAGGTAAAAAAGGTAGACTGAGCCGATACCGGTTTACCGAACACCGGCGCTATGGCGCCGGACGATCCAATGCCGGTGCTGATACCGGCAAAGCGCTTTTCAAAAAGTGCATTTGTGGGAGGAACAAAAGTAAGGCTTGCCCAAAGGCAGGCGCCGTTGTTCCGCCGTCACCACGATTGATTTGGAGGTATTTTTATGGCTCAAAAAGTAACAGGTTACATTAAACTGCAAATCCCCGCCGGCAAAGCGACCCCGGCGCCCCCGGTTGGCCCTGCTCTGGGTCAGCACGGCGTGAACATCATGGCGTTCACCAAGGAATTCAACGAACGCACCAAAAACGACATCGGCCTGATTATCCCTGTGGTCATCACCGTGTTCGCCGACCGCTCCTTCACCTTCGTCACCAAGACCCCTCCGGCTGCGGTGCTGATTAAGAAGGCCTGCGGCATCGAAAGCGGTTCCGGCGTCCCCAACAAGACCAAGGTCGCCAAGATCACGCGTGAACAGGTGCAGAAGATCGCAGAAACCAAAATGCCTGACCTGAACGCTTCCAGCGTGGAAAGCGCCATCAGCATGATCTGCGGCACCGCTCGTTCCATGGGTGTTGAAGTCGTTGACTGATCGACCCCTGGTGGGAGGAAAATTCCGTTAATTACCACTTTTAGGGAGGAACAAGACTAATGAAACATGGTAAAAGATATTTGACAAGCGCCAAGGCCATTGAGCGCAACAAGCTGTATGAAGTAGAGGAAGCTGTGAACATGGTATGCAGCACCTCCAAGGCAAAATTCGACGAGACTGTGGAACTCCACGTCCGTCTGGGCGTTGACTCCCGTCACGCCGACCAGCAGGTTCGGGGTGCCGTGGTTCTGCCCAACGGCACCGGCAAAACCGTCCGGGTGCTGGCTTTCTGCAAGGGCAGCAACGTGGACGCTGCTCTGGCTGCCGGTGCGGATTACGCCGGAAGCGACGAATATGTGCAGAAGATCCAGGGCGAAGGCTGGATGGACTTCGACGTGGTGATCGCTACCCCCGACATGATGGGTGTGGTTGGCCGTCTGGGTAAAGTTCTGGGCCCCCGTGGCTTGATGCCCTCTCCCAAAGCCGGTACCGTAACCCCCGACGTGGCTAAGGCTGTCACCGAAGCCAAGGCCGGTAAGATCGAATACCGTCTGGACAAGACCAACATCATCCACTGCCCCATCGGCAAGGCCAGCTTCGGCCCCGAAAAACTCCAGCAGAACCTGGAAGCATTGATGGACGCCATTGTTAAGGCTAAGCCCGCTGCCGCCAAGGGCCAGTATATCAAGTCCTGCGTGGTTGCTTCCACCATGGGCCCCGGCGTGAAGATCAGCACTTCCAAGTACGGCGTGTAATCTTTTTCGGGTGATTTACAATTTGTAGAAAAATTTCCCTGGTTGTACTCTTGACAATCAGGGGATTTTTTTGTATAATAATCAAGCTGTATTTTTCTAAAGACAGCAGGTAAGGGGTTTCCTTGTAAGCGATGGAGTTTCATCCATCCGCCTGCCGAGGGAAAGTCGGAAAGAAATTTGTGTCTACACTGCCTTTCTGCTTCCTTTGGACAAGCGGGAAGGCTTTTTCTCTCCCGATTTCTTTGAAAAATCAGAGAATATTCATTCGGAGGTGAAATCATTTATGCCAAGCGCAACCATTCTCAGCGAAAAGCAGAAATTTGTGGCGGATCTGGCAGAGCAGCTCAAGAATGCCGTAGCCGGTGTCATTGTGGACTACAAAGGCATCAACGTGGCAGACGACACTGCTTTGCGCAAGGAGCTGCGGGAAGCCGGTGTGAAGTACACCGTTGTGAAAAACACCATGCTGCGGCTGGCTGCCCGGGAAGCCGGGCTCAACGGCGTAGAGGAAGTGCTGGAAGGCACCACCGCTCTGGCCACCAGCGACAGCGACTATGTGGCAGCTGCGAAGATCCTGTGCAAGTATGCTGACGCTCACGAAAACTTCAACATTAAGCTGGGCTTCATGGATGGAGCAGTACTGGACGCTGCCAAGGTTCAGGAACTGGGCAACCTGCCTTCCAAAGAAGAACTGCTTACCCAGTTGGTTTACGTTCTGTCTGCTCCCATGCGGGGCCTGGCTGTCTCCCTCAACGAGATCGCCAAGAAGCAGGGCGGCGAAGCCGGCGAAACCGAGGAAGCAACCGCCTGATTGTTGCGGTATTCCTGCCTAATCTAAAAAATTACGAATTTATGGAGGTTACTCATCATGGCTGATGTAGCAAAGTTCATTGAAGAGATCAAATCCCTCACCGTTCTGGAACTGAACGAACTGGTGAAGGCCATTGAAGAAGAATTCGGCGTAAGCGCTTCTGCCGCTGTTATGGTGGCTGGTGCTGCCGGTGCCGGCGCTGCTGCTGCCGAAGAAAAGACCGAGTTCGACGTAGTGCTGAAGGAAATGGGCGACCAGAAGATGGCCGTGATCAAGGCTGTCCGCACCATCACCGGCCTGGGCCTGAAGGAAGCCAAGGCTGCCGTGGAAGGCGCTCCCACCACCCTGAAGGAAGCTGTGTCCAAGGACGAAGCCGAAGACATCAAGAAGCAGCTGGAAGAAGTGGGCGCTGTGGTGGAACTCAAGTAAGTTCACCCCAACCATTGTACTGCAAAAGGCAACGGAGTGTATTCTCCGCTGCCTTTTTCTTTTGTCTCTATTCTGTTTGCGTGATCCATTTTTACAGCCGCCTCTTCCCAATTTCCGGGCAAGGGACTTTTTAGTTACAGGTAAAATTCCTCCATAGTGTCCAGGCAGAGGCAGGCCAATCGCCCGCCGATGGCCGCCCCGCAGTCCAGGACAATGTTGTTGCGGCTGCGGTAGATCTCCCATTTCCCACCGAGCAGTTTGGTGGGGGTGTGGCCGCTGAGGACATAGATGGAATCATCCGGGAAATACCGGGTTTGATAGTCCGGCCGCACCATAGTCAGCTCTTCCAAACTGTATTCCTCCAGCTTTTTCCCCGGCCGGTAATTTCCCAGCCCGGCGTGAACCAGCAAAAAGGCCCGCTCTCCTACATCCACCGTCTCGTACCAGCCGAACCCCTCCATAAACTCCAGCAGCTGCCTTCGCTCCCGAGGCGGCAGGGCCTGGAATTGCTCCAAGGTGACGCTCCCGCCGTTTCGCTGCCACATGAAAATATTTTCCATGAGGTAAGTATCCACCTGACTGATGGTTTCTTCCGTCACCTCAACAAGCAGCTGTTTTAAAACGTAAATAGCCATGACCTCATGGTTACCCAATAGGGGGTACACATTGGGCCGCTGCATGATGTCCTGCAAAATCTTCACCGGTTCCGGCCCTCGATCCACCAAATCCCCCAGCAGATAGAGGGTGTCCTCTTGGTTGAACTTGATTTTTTCCAGCATAGCCAGATATTTTTGATATTCTCCGTGAAGATCGCTCATGGCGTAGAGCATAGCAGTCCTCCTTCCATGAAAACAGGGCGGGGAAGCATTAAGGGGTCAAGCCATAATGCCCCATGGCGGCCAGCAGATCCTGCCGCACCTCTTCCACCAGGCTTTTGGGAGACAGGACAGTAACCTTCACCGCATATTGCAGCGCCCAGCGCCGCATGGCCTGCAAATTAACGTACACTCTGGCCACCACCTCCTGTTCCGTTTCCTGAGAAAACTCCACTTCCTGGCCAAACCAGTCGATCACGTCATTGAGCATGGTTTTGCTCACCCGGAAAGTCACTGTTTCGCTGGGCCCGGCAAACATATAGATGTGCTCCGCCATGTGCTTGGGCAGATCAAACCCATGTTCCAGCCCCTGCACCCGCTCCATGGGCTTCACCGGTGTGGAGAGCATTTCAATGTTGGTGATCCGGTCCAAACGGTAGTTGCCCACGTTGTCGTATTTGTCATAGTTGCAGATGAGATAATACCGTCCGTTGGTGGCAGCGATTTGGTAGGGATTGACGATATAATTGCGGATTTCGCCCTCTGCTTTTTTCCGGGGGTGCAGCTTTTTGTCGGTGCTGTAACTGTTGTAGGTAAAGCTCACCTGCCGCCCGGCGCTGATGGCTTTGTCCAACACCTCGATGGTGTAAAAGAGCTGCTTGTTTTGAGGGGTGTTGTCCGGCAAAGTATAAATATGTTTCACCCTGGACTTAAAATACCGGCTGGACAGCTTTTCCAGCTTTTCAATCAGCGCCTGCCGCTGATGGTGGGGGATGTGTTTGGCAAACAGCAGGCTGTCAATAAGCAGTCGCAGCTCGCTGTCGGAAAAATCCCGGACCAGGTAATAATCGGTCTGCACCACCGTTTCTTCCCACCCCCCGGTTTTATGGTTTTTTACCATGCGGTTGGTTTCGGAATACTCAATCTCAAAGCCGAAATCCATCAGATCCATCAGGTTCCGCTTTACCGCCTTCCGGTCCGCGGTCATGCCGTACTCCTGTTTCAGCAGCTGGAGGATTTCCTTTTGGCTCAGCCGGTGCTCCTCGTCGCTGTATTGCCTTAGAATGCTGAGAATGTCCAGAATCAGCAGTTTTTTGGATTGGGCAGCGTACATAAACGTCAGCCTCCTTAACTCGGTCAGCCTGGGTTTCAGAGCCAATGCGCCCCCAAACCCTTTTCTTTCTGCTCTTATTCTATATTATCTGATGGGTGAAAAAAGGGACAGAAACCAAAAGCCCGGAGGGGGAAACCTTCCGGGCCAATGACAGAATCGAACTTACTCTTTGCACAGCTGGTAGACGGTGACGCTGCGGTAGGTCTCCCCAGCCTTCAGGAAGGGGGTGGGGAAGAAGGGGATGGAGGTACTGTTGGGGAAATACTGGGTTTCCAGGCAGAAAGCGTCCCGCTTGTGGTGGTCCACCCCGTTTTTGCCCTTGCACTCGTCCATGCCGTTTCCGGCGTAGAACTGGATGCCGGGGAGGGTGGTGTATGTCTTCAGGCGGATGCCGGTCTGATCGCCGATGGTCTCCGCCGCCAGGTTCAGCTGACCGGCCGGAGCGTCCAGCACCCAGTTGTGGTCATAGCCGCCGGTGATGGCCATATCCGGCACCCGGTCGATGCCGTCGGCAATGGTGGTGAAGTCGGTGAAGTCAAACACCGTGCCCTTCACGGACAGGATCTCGCCGGTGGGGCAGCAGTCCTCGTCTACCGGGGTGTAGAAGGGGGCGTAAATCTTCATTTTGTGGTTGACAATGGTACCGCTGCCGGAACCGTTGAGGTTAAAGTAAGCGTGGTTGGTCAAATTCACCACGGTGTCGGCGTCGGTGGAAGCGGTGTAGTCCAGCTTCAGGGCGTTGTCAGCGGAAAGGCTGTACACCACCGTCACCGCCACGTTGCCGGGGAACCCAGCAGACATATCCTCATCGTACAGCTTGCAGGCAATGGCCTGGTCTTCTCCCAGGGTAATCACCTGGACGTCGAAGAATCGCCGGTCATAGCCGTTGGGGCCGCCGTGGAGGTTATTGTTGTTCTCGTTTTTGTTCACCTGATAGGTCTTGCCGCCCAGGTCAAAGGAAGCGTTCTTGATCCGGTTGGCGTGACGGCCGATGCAGGCCCCCAGATAGCCGCCGTGGCTCATGTACTCCTGGGGGGTGTCGTAGCCCAGCAGCACGTCTACAGTGTTGCCTGCTTTGTCCTTGGTGCAGATGGACTGGAGGGTGGCCCCCAGGCTCATGACGCTGACAGAGGTTTCCCCGTTATCCAGGGTGTACAGGGTGACCTCCCTGCCTTCCCAGCTCCCGAAGGGACGGGTGGTAACTTTAGTCATAACAATTTCTCCTTTGCAATTTATTTTCAGAGGTTTCCCTCTGCAAATCAGGATACAGTGGTGCCGGTATAGTAGTGGGTGAGAATCTGGACATAATTCCATCCCTCATACCGGGCGTAGCCCATGGCTCCCACCTAGCTCATCCCCACACAGTGGCCGTAGCCCCGGGCGGAGAAGGTGAAGGTGTCGCTGGCGGCGTCGTAGGAAAAGGTGAACTTGGGGCTGCGGATGGAGGAAAACCAGGATTCCCGGAAGGTGTTGCCGTACACCGTCACACTGCCCCCGCCTCCGCCGATTTTCAGGCGGTGGATCACTCCATCGTCCCCGGTACTCACCACCGTCAGCCAGGTGGAGGGGTCTCCGGACAGATCCAGGGAGCTGTTTTTGGCCAGCAGGGTCTGCCGCAGCTGGGCGCTGGTCACCGACACGGTGGAGTTGTCCTCATCGTACTTGCTCTCCACCCCAGTGAGGTAGGACACCGTGCCGCCCCAGACATACTGGCTGCCCACGGTGTGTCCCCCAGCGCTGGCGGAGTACACCGCCATAATGGGGCTGCCGCCGGAATACACCATCTGGCTAGCCACCTGCTCCACATACCGCACCGTCTGGGCGTTGGGCACCTGAAGGTACACCGTGGGTGCGGTACCCTGGTTGTTGTAGTAGGCCACATAGGAGTGGGCCGCCACCGCCTGAGCCTTGTATGCCTCCGCATACCGGCTGTCCGGTGCGCCTGCCACACCCCCTACAATCTCCGCCTGGGTAATGCCGCTGAGCACCGTCACCGCATCGGCGTAATACTGGGTGCCTTTCCGGGTGACATAGAGCATAATGCCGCTGGGGGTGTACTCTGGCATCTGGATGGCTTCATCTAAGGCCGAACGCTGGGAAGTCCCGGTTTCCGGCTGGGTCACCGTCTGAGAGGGGGTGGAGGAAGGCTGGGAAGGCTGAGCTGCTTCCGAGGAAGTCGGGGCGGAAGAAGCCGGCGGCTGGATGGCGGTGCCGGTGTTGTTGGCGGAAGTTTCATGGTTTAACTGTTCTTCGGTAAAGGTCTCGGTGACCGTGTTTTCCTCCTGCACCACCACCGGGGTCTCCGGGGTGGCCACCACTTCCGGCAGTTCCGGCTCCGGCTGGGAAATGGCAGCTTCTTGAGCCTGAGAAGCCGGTTCCACCTGCTGCGCTTCTTCCAACGCAGAACTCATCGGCTGGGCCAAATCTTCTTCCCCTTTGGAAGAAACCTCCCGGACCGGGTCGGAAAAACTCACCCCCTGACCGGAAACCGGCCGGCTCAGCTGGGTGACCCAAAACAGGCAGCCGGTGACAAATACCGTCAGGGACAGAGCCAATGCTACCAACACAAAGATAGTTTTTTTCTGCAACATTCCGTTTACCTCCCGTTAGAGAAAGGGGTTGTCCATATTTCGGCTGGTATACCACACGTTTGGCATCCGCTGATTGGTGTTGTCGGTGTAACTCACCCCGTCGGCGGTTTCCCCTTCCCGCAGGGCCCGGGCCACCACCACAATGCGGCCGTTGTTGATGTCGTAATCGCAGGTGGACAGGGTGAGATAACGGTCGGTTTCATCCCAATCCACGCTGGCGTGAAAATAGCTTCGCTGGGTAATCTGCTCTTGGAAGGTGGCAAAATCCCGCCGGGAAAAATCAATGTAGTTTTGGTAGTCAAACAAATCTTCCCCAGTGGCGTCGGGGTCCGCCAAAAAGGCCCCGATGACCACATAGGTCTGATTCTCATAAATAGTGTCGAACTGCACTGTGCTGTGGCTTTGGGCGTAGGAGGCGGAGGTGTAATTGGTCAGCTCGTGGAAAAAGCTGCCGTTGTTGGCGTTGTGGCCGTAAAGGATGGTGTTGTCGCTCATCCCTTCCGGAGCAATCTGGCAGCGGTAATCAGCAAACACCGTACCCAGTCGGGAATAGGTGCCGTAAAAGCTGGTGTGGAGATATTTATCATTGTCGGTGGTCTGCACCACTGCATAGTGGATTACCGTGTTGGGGACGGTAATGCTGCCCACAAAATCCTGGTTGGCGGCATAGGGGGCCGCCGTCTGTTCCTGGGCTCCTTCCGGCAAAGCCTCAATCTGTTCCTGGGTGGGCTCCTGCTCCAAAAGCTGCTCCACCTGCTGGTTCTCGCTGTCGATTTGATGGTACTCCAACCCGTAATGCAGCAGCATCCCGCCGCTGACCAAAAACACCACGGCGCAGATTACCACCAGCACAATCCAAAGGATTTTTCTTCCCTTCTTTTTTCCCTTCACCGGATTCTGACCCCTCATAACGAAATTACTCCTCCTGATAGGCTGCAAACGACGAGGTTTCCTCTCCGGACAAATAGGCGCTTACCATATGCAGGGCGTTGATGCGGGCCAGGGCCTGAACCTGTTCCCGGTCCTGCCCTGCGGGGGAGAGCTGGTATTTGACCACCCACACCTTTCCCTCACAGGCCAGGCCGATGTACACCGTGCCCACCGGTTTTTCCGGAGTGCCCCCATCCGGCCCGGCAATGCCGGTAATGGCCACGTTGCAGTCCGCCCTCGACAGCTTTTCCAGCCCCAGGGCCATCTGGGCGCAGGTGTCGTAGCTGACCGCTCCCTGCTGTTCCAAGGTCTGGGGCTTGACTCCCAGCAGCTTGGTTTTAATGCGGTTGGCGTAGGTCACCACCCCGCATTCAAACACCTGGCTGGCACCCGGCAGAGTGGTGATCCAAGCTGCCAGGCTGCCGCCGGTGCAGCTTTCTGCGGTGGCAATGGTTTTGTGCTGGGCCAGCAGCTGCTCCATCACTGTTTGGTGCAGGCCTAAATGTTCCGGTTCAATGATAATAATTGGCTCCCAGGCCATGACAATCTCTCCTTTTTTCATCCTATTGTATCATGGTCTGCCCATCCGTCCGCCATCAGGGATGCAGCATGGTTAAGGTAATGCCGTCCATGGCTCTTTGGATAAGCGGTTCAAAGTCAAAGGCGTTTTGGGCTTCCTCCACCGCCTTCAAGCTGGGTCTGGTTTTGGGGTGGCGGGGGGTAAAGACGGTGCAGCAGTCCTCGTAAGGCAAAATAGAGGTTTCAAAGGCGCCGATCTGCCGGGAAATTTTGATAATTTCCTCCTTGTCCATCCCAATCAGGGGACGGAACACCGGCATATGGGCCACAGCGTCGGTGACCCCCAGGGCCCCGATGGTCTGGCTGGCCACCTGACCCAGGCTTTCCCCGGTAATCAAAGCCTGCAGCTCATACTTTTCGCTTTCCCGCTGGGCGATCTCCATCATCAGCCGCCGCATAATCAGGGTAAACAGCTCCTCCGGGCAGTGTTCCCGGATGGCCTCCTGGATTTCGGTAAAGGGGACGCAGTGGAACTGGATCCGCCCGGAATACTGGCTGACGATTTTGCAGAGGGTCTCCACCTTCTCCAAAGCCCGGTCGCTGGTGTAAGGCGGGCTTTGGAAATGGATGGCGTGGAGCAACAGCCCTCGCTTGGCCATCATGTAGGCCGCCGCCGGGCTGTCGATGCCCCCGCTGATCAGCACCATGGCCTTGCCGGAGCTGGACACCGGCATTCCACCGGCGCCGGGGGTCTGGGCCCCGTGGACGTAGGCGTGCTCGTCCCGGATTTCCACCGTCACCGTCAGCTGGGGATGGTGGACGTCCACCTTCAAATGGGGGTAGGCTTCCAGCAGCGCCCCGCCCAGCTCCTGCTGCAGTTGGGGGGAGGTGTAGGGAAACTGCTTGTCGCTGCGCTTGGCCTCCACCTTAAAGGTTTCCACATAGGGGAGCTGGTCTTTGAGGTACTCCACCGCCTCCTGTTTGATGACCTCCAGGTTTTTCTTGGTCACCAGGGTCCGGGAAAAGGCGGAGATGCCGAAAATCTTGCTGATGGCCTCGGCCATAGCGTCGAAATCCATGTTCTCCTCTTTGGGCTCCACCCGGATGGTGGACTGGCTCTTGGTGATGTTCACCTTGCCGAATTTTTTTAACCGAAACCGGATGTTCTTCACCAGAATCTGTTCAAAGGTGTGCCGGTTCAGCCCTTTCAGGGCAATTTCCCCGGTTTTAATCAAAATGGCTTCTCGCATACATTCTCTCCTGTTTTGTTTTACCGCAGCTTGGCTAACCGTCCCATTCCTTCCTCCACCCGGCGGACCAGTTCTTCCATCTCTTCCTGAGTGTTTTCCGGCCCCAGGCCGATGCGCAGGGCGGTGTCCGCTTCCCGGTCGGTTTTGCCCAGGGCTTTCAGCACATGGCTTTTGGCCCCTTTGGCACAAGCGGAGCCGCTGGACACACAGATGCCGTACTGCTCTAAAAAGTGAAGGTTGACTTCGCTGCGGATATCCTTCACCGAGAAATTCAAAATATAGGGAACACAGTTTTCATCGCTGTGGAAGGTGATCCCGCTCAGTTTGCCCAACCCGTCCCGCAGGCAGGCGTTGAGCTGTTTGTAGTGTTCCAGATGAGCGGGGGCGGTTTCCATCAGCCAGTTTGCGGCGGCGGCAAAGGCGGCGATCTGAGGCATGGCTTCGGTGCCTACCCGGAGGTTTTTCTGCTGGTGGCCGCCGTACAGCAAAGGAACCAGCCGCACTCCCTTCTTCACTGCAAGCAGCCCCACCCCTTTGGGCGCATAAACTTTATGGCCGCTGGCAGAAAACAGGTCAATACCGGATTTCCGGAAGGAGAAGGGGATCTTTAAAAATCCCTGGACTCCGTCCACATGAACCAGAACTTCCGAATCCTTTTTCTTCACTGCCCTGGCAATCTCCTCCACCGGCAGCCGCAGGCCGGTTTCGTTGTTCACTAGCATGGCGCTGACCAAAGCGGTTTTGTCGTCCACCGCCCGGTAAAAATCCATGGGGTCGAATTGACCGTCGGCATTGGGGGAAATATATTCCACCTGGTACCCTTCCTGAGCCAGCTGCTTGGTCAGCTCCATCACCGAAGCGTGTTCGATGGCGGTGGTGATGACTTTATTGCGCTGCCGCCGCCGGGCGGTCAAGCCCCCGCGGATGGCCAAGTTATTGCTTTCGGTGGCGCCGGAGGTGAAGTAAACCTCCTCCGGCATACAGTCCAGCCCTTTGGCCAGGGTTTCCTGGGCGCTGCGGAAGAGCTTTTCCGCCTGGTATCCCATAAAGTGCAGGGAAGCGGGGTTTCCAAATTCCGTTTCCATGGCCTGCACCGCCGCTTTTACCGCCTGGGGGCAGACCCTGGTGGTGGCGCAGTGGTCCAGATAAATCAAAGGCTTGTTCAACTTATTGCGTCGTCCCTTTCACTGGTGGTGATTTCAACTTATCATTATACAGGATTGACGGCAAAATTTCTACCGCTTGCTGTGAATTTTCCGGTATATTTTTCATTTTTTCTTCCATACTAGGAGAAAATCTATTGTGGGAGGAAGCGCTATGAACCTTCATCTGGACCGGCGCTGTTTTATACGGCTCATTATCTTTGCATTGGCCGTTCCGGCGGTGCTGATTACCTATCTCTGCATGAACTACACCCGGGCTGTGTCGGCGGAGAACGCCCTGGAAAGCAGCTATTTGAAAAACATCAGCAACCTTTCCGCCTATCTGGAAAATCTGGACAATGCCCTGACCAAAACCATCTACTGCGGCACCTCCGCCGCCTTCGGGGAGATGACCGCCACCGTCTGGCGGGAAGCGGGCTTTGCCAAGGATGCCCTGGCCAGCCTGCCTCTGTCGGAGCTGGACCTGGAAAACAGCTATAAGCTGCTCAGCCAGGTGGGGGACTATGCGGTTAGTCTCAATAAAACCGTCTCTCAGGGGTCTCAGCTTTCCCAGGAACAGCTGGACCAACTCTACACCTTAAAGGAGTACACCCAATCCATGCGCAGCCAGGTAGTCCTCATTGAAGATCAACTCCGCACCGGGGCCATTTCCCTGAAAAAGGTAAGCAGCAGCATCTCTGGCTCTTCCGACCAGCAGGCTTTAACCCTCAGCGATTCCGCCGAGGAAATGGAGGAGAGCCTTTCCGACTATCCCACCCTGATCTACGACGGCCCCTTCTCCGACCACATCAACTCCACCACACCCAGAATGACTCAGGACCAGCCGGAGATTACCAAAGAAGAGGCGCTGGAAAAAGCCGCCGCCATCACCGGCTTGTCTGCGCAGGAACTGTCCGACCAGGGGGACACCGCTGGGAACCTTCCCTGCTACAACTTTGGCAACGAGGAAGTTTCCATCTCCATCACCAAACAGGGCGGGTACCTCCACTATTTGATGAACAGCCGAATTCCCGAAGGCAGCGCCATCTCCCCGGAGGATGCAGTGGCCATCGGCAGCCAATGGCTGGAACAGCAGGGATATGATTCCATGCAGGAAAGCTACTATGAAATCAACGGCAACCGAATCACCATTAACTACGCCTACGCCCAAAACGGTTCTATCCTCTGTTACCCCGATTTAATCAAGCTCACCGTGGCACTGGACAACGGGGAGGTGCTGGAAGTGGAAGCCAGCGGGTATCTGGTCAGCCATCAGCAGCGGCTGGAACTGACCCCAGCCTTGACCGCAGAGCAAGCGGCACAGTCTTTAAGCCAGCTGCTCACAGTGGAAAACTCCCGGCTGACGGTAATCCCCACCAGTGGACAGAACGAGGTGTTCTGCTGGGAATTCTCCTGCACTTCCCCAAAAGAAGAACAGGTGCTGGTGTATGTCAACGCCCAAACCGGAGCGGAAGAGCAGATTCTGGTAGTGTACACCGATGAAAACGGCACTTTGACTATGTAACGCAAAAAGAACGCACCGTGCAAAACAGTGCGTTCTTTCTGATTGTTCAAAGATCACCAGTTCATGTTGACCTCTTCGCCGTTTAAGAGTTTTTGCAATTCCGACTGCACCTTGTTGGTAAAACTGGTAGAGGTGGTCACCGCCTGGGCGCCGTTGACCGAAACCACTACTACACGGTTGCCCATATCGTAGTAATCTACGGTATCGGTGGAGCCGTTGTTGTACAGGTAGGTTACCGTCATAATGGGATCGGAGGTAACTTCGCTGCGGTTGATGCCGTCGGCTTGGCAGGACATGACCAACTGATACCAAACTGCAAAATTATCGCTGTCCAAAGACGTGCCGTTGTACTCCACATGGGTCTCGGTGGAGGTCTGTCCGCTGGCATTGGTGGTGCCGGTAGACACCTGGGAAAGCTGGAAGGTGTATTCGTTTCCGCCAAAAGAAATGGTCATTTGGGACACATTCTGGATGTAAGGCACCAAAGGCAGGGCCGACACCAAATCATCGGCGGTGTAATCCACCCAGGGCAGCAGCTCTTCATCCACCACATACACTAAGGGACTTCCGTCCTTCATCACATAACGGCAGGTAGTCCCGCTGACCACCGTTTCATTACCGATGGTCAGGTTCAGGCTGCCGGTTTCGTCCCAGCTCATAGACACCTCTGCTGCCGGAGAAGCCAGGCCGTATTCCTCCAACTGCTGCTGGGTGGGATTGGAGGCCACCACATCCTCCGCTTCGGAGCCGAAGATGTTAAACAGCAGCTCGGTCTCCAAATCCGGGTCCACCAACGTCACTACCGGGCTGGTCAGCTCATACCGGCTGGATGCCGCAGTCAGGGTGCTGTCCCCGTACTTGGAGGTATCGGTGGGCCCCACCACAATATCCTCCGGCAGATCGGGACGGTGGATGGTAAGATTGGTAATAGACGGGTCTTCGTCAGTGTTATCATAGGCTTCCAGAATGGTCTTGTCCAGGTAGGTGTTGGGATTCACATCCAGGGTGGAGGCCATGGAATTGGCTACCACATACAGCGCCGGGTCCCCTTCCAGCATGCAGTACTGCCCGGTGACGCCGCTGGTAGCATTGCCCAGCGACATGGTGTACACCCTTCCTTGGAAGGAACCGGTAATGGTGGTGCCGGGCTGGCTGAGACCATAGGCCGAAAGGTCCATGCCGGTGGTGTCCTCAAACACCATATCCAGATAGCTGGCGTTGGCAAAGGTGCTCACTGCACTGCGGATGTCGGAGCGGTCCAAAGGCAGGTCGGTAAACTCGTCAATAGTAAAGCTGTAATCCTCTCCTTCTTCCGGTTCCGGAGCCATGCGCACGGTGTAACTTCCGTTGACTCCCTGCACGGTAAGGTAGTCCAGCTCTTCCACACTTTCGTCAATGAGGGTGTTGTCCACTTCGTCTTCCACCAGCGCAGAGGTAACGCCGCTGGCAGTGTCCTCCTGATCCTGCTGCCCGCTGAATACCAGAAGCAGAATCAAAGCCGCCACCAAGACCACCACGCAAACCCCGGCGATGATCAAATTACGGACTTTTTTGTTCATGTTACTTTCTCCTCCGCACCAGCCAGAAGGCAAATCCGCCGCCCAATGCCGCCACCGGAATGAGGATCATAAAGATCACCAAGGTGGTTACGGCTGCTGCGCTGCTGGCGGTAAAGGTCTCGCTGGTAAAGCTCACGGCGGAAATGTTGATGCCGCCGGACTGGCCGGTGAGCTCGTTGACTAAATTCACCATGTATTGGTTGTTGTTATACCGGGCGTCCTGCGTCACTGCCTGCTGCAACAGGCTGGTATCTCCCAACACCAGCACATTGGAACTGTAGGGGGTAAGCCCGTCATACCGGGTCTTTTGTGCCAAAGCCGCCACATTGTAGGTTCCTACATGGTTGTTCATGTAATCGGTATATTCCGCATCTCCCTGACTATAGTTGTAGGGAATCAGGGTCGCAGTGTCGTGGCTCTGAATCAAGGCGGTGGTAGTGATGTTGTCCTGGGATTCAAACAGCAGGTTCACCGGCCGGGCATACAGGCCCAGCACCGGCAGGGAGGAATCCCGCAGGGCAGCGGTGCGGTCCTCGTCCACAATGTCAAAGCCAATAAAGGGGTAAGCGCCTGCGCTGCTCTGGAAGGGGTAGATGTTGGAATCGTCGGTTTCGTAGAGCATGCCGTCCAGGCTGACTTCGATGCCCCATTCCGCCAAATAGGCGTCCAGATTGGGAGTGGCAGAGCTAACCACACCGGTGGTTTCATCTGCCCCCACCTGCTGGAAGCTGGCGATGTAGAGCAGGGTTTTGCCGAAGTTGCCGCCGTTGGTCAAAAAGGCGTCGATCTGTTCCAGCTCCGCATCGGTGTAGTCCACCATAGGAGCGCAGATTACTACCAAATCGTAGGAATCATCCAACGTGGAGGATGCCAGATCTACATCGGTCATCTGATAGTTGTTATCATTTAACATCTCGGTGAGGCCGGCAGAGGTGCTTTCACTGTGGCCGGTGATCACGGCACAGTTAGTAAGTTCGTTGGCTGCCACATAGCTGATGGCGCTGGTCATCACCTGCTCCGCATCGGAAAAGTATTCATAGCTGCTGTAATCGTCGTTGTACTCCGCCACCACCAGTTCGGAGGGGTCTACCACCCGGAGCCGCTGGTCGCTTTCCACAATGATGTCCCCTTCCGACAAGCTGTAATCCGGATAGTTGGCGGAAAAGCTGGGGTCTTCCATCAAATCCACATACTGCACGGTGATGTGGCCGCTGTACTGGGCGTACTGCTTGATGATCTGGTTAGCCTGGTAGTAGTATCCAGTGGAATCAGTGTTGGCAAATTCACTTTCGTTCATACAGACGGTGATGGTGATGTCCTCATCCAGCCCCTGCACATATTCAATGGACTCCTCTCCCAGTTGGAACCGGTTATTGTCGGTGAGGTCCAGACTGCTGGGGAACAAGCCCAGCAACAGTCCCGCCACCACATTCACCAGCACCACCACGGCAACCACCACAATGGTGATAACGGTGGCCATAGTGCCGTGCTTAAACCGGCGGGAGGATAGAAATTTCGGTTTGTTCATAGCGTTTTTCTTCCCCTCCATTAACTCCAGCGGCGGCGCTCCAGCACCCGCACCGACAGGAAATTAAAGATAAAAATAACACTGGCAAAGAAGATGATATTGCCGTAATCCAAGATCCCGTTGGTAAATTCATTGTAACGGCTGAAAAAGCTGATGGAGGTGAGCAGGTCTACCGCCCATCCCCAGGGAGCATAGCTGGCAAAGCCGTCCAGCATATAGAAAAACAGGATCACCGCAAAGCTCAAAATAGCAGCGGCCAGCTGAGACTGGGTCATGGTGGAGATGAACAGGCCGATGGCGATAAAGGCGCCGCCCATAAGTGCCAGACCGATGAGGTTGCCCACAAAGATGGAAACCTGGGGGGAGGCGAAAGAACTTAAAATGATAAAATCAACCACGGTCATGGCCATGCCTACTCCAAACAGCGCCAAGGCTGCCAGAAACTTTCCCCAGACAATGCCAGACAAACTCACCGGGGCAGTCAATAGCGCCTGATCGGTTTTCATTCGGATTTCTTCACTCATCAGGCGCATGGTCAGCACCGGGATGCCGATAAGCAGCACAATGATCATGTTGGAAAACACATAAGAGATCATGTTATAGCCGGCGCTGACCAAAATAAACAGCCCCCAGCCGCAGAAAAGCCAGAAAATAGCCAGAAACACCCAGCCGATGGGGTTTTTAAAGTAGGCGGAAAATTCCCGCTTGAAAATAGCTGTCATTTGCTCTCTTCCTCCTTCTCTTCCTTCGGACCGAAGAAGCGACGGGATTTGCGCTTTTCCTTGGAAGCGGACTGTTCCTCTTCTTTTCGGTTAGCCTTGGAAATGGACTGGGCCACGGCAGGATCGGTCAGGCGGATAAAGATATCCTCCAGGTTCATGGCATTGTGCTTAAATTCCAGCATGGGCCAATCCCGCTCCCGGAGCAGTTCAAACACATCCTCCCGGATGTCCTGGTTCTCCTTGGGCTGGAGCAGAAATTCGTAAACCCCCTCTTCCTTTTGGCCGTGGGGACGGACGCTGTCCACCCGCTCCAACCGGCTCAGCGCCGTCAGGGCATCGGTCTGGGGGGCTTTCACCCGCAGGGTGTAGCGCTTGTCCTTGCTGAGCTTTTCGGACAGGTTGCGTTCGGTGTCGTCCGCCACAATCACACCCTGGTTGATGATAATGACCCGGTCGCACACCGACTGCACTTCGCTCAAAATATGGGTGGACAGGATCACGGTGTGACTGCGGCTGAGGGATTTAATCAGGCTGCGAATCTCGATAATCTGGTTGGGGTCCAAACCCACAGTCGGTTCGTCCAGAATCAACACTTCCGGGTTGCCGATCAGCGCCTGGGCAATGCCTACCCGCTGTTTATACCCTTTGGACAGGTTGGAGATCAGCCGGTCCTTCACATGGCCGATCTTCACCATGCCGCACACTGTTTCCAGGTGCTTAGTGCGGCTGGCGGTTTTAGCTTTTTTCAGTTCATAGATAAAGTTCAGGTACTCCCACACCGTCATGTCCTGATAGAGCGGGGGCTGTTCCGGCAGATAGCCGATGCATTTTTTGGCCTCGGTGGGCTCTTCCAGGATCTCGTGGCCGTCGATCACCACGCGGCCTTCCGTGGCACTGAGATACCCGGTGATGATGTTCATGGTCGTGGATTTTCCGGCGCCGTTGGGACCCAGAAAACCGACGATCTCGCCTTTTCCCACCGAAAAGGAGATCCGATCCACCGCCAGCTTAGAGCCGTAACGCTTGGTCAGACCTTGAATTTCGATCATGGTTCTTTCCTCCATCTTGCTAAACTTTGTGAGTTTGCACAAATACAGGTTATACTATAGCACAATTTCCGTCAATAGGAAAGCAGTTATTTTGCAATATTTATGAATAAACTATGAATAAGCCATGGAAAATTTGGAACCGCTTGACAATTCACTTTACCCCTATTATAATGTATCTATTATTCAACCCGGCTTTTTTCCCAAAAGGCCGGGAATTTCTTGTAATACAAAGCGAGGGAACCGCCATGGCCGAACGGGAATATCAGATAACGCAGGAAAGCTACAACAAGTTAGTAGCGGAACTGGAGGAAATGAAGAGCGTCAAACGCAAAGAGGTCAGCGAAAAGATTAAAGTTGCCCGCTCCTTTGGCGATTTGTCGGAAAACAGCGAATACGACGAAGCCATGAACGAACAGGGCATTTTGGAAGCCCAGATCAAAGAAAAAGAAGCCTTTCTTAACCACGTTGTTGTGGTCAGCGAAGAGGATATCACCACCGACAAAGTGGGTCTTGGCATTGAAGCCACCGTCAAAAACCTGGACCGGGATCGGATTCAGGTATTCCATTTGGTGAGCTCCAACGAAGTGGACCCCACCGGGGAAGTGAAGTATATCAGCGAAGACTCCCCGGTAGGCAAAGCCTTGGTGGGACACAAAGTAGGAGACATCTGCGAAGCAGAACTCCCCGGCGGACGGACTGCCAAATATGAAATTTTAGAGCTCAAGCGCAGCAATTAAGCAGCAAAGAACAGGAAGAGGGAATCAGCAAGATGAATCAGACGCAGCAGCCCCAGCTCAGCGACCTGTTGCAGGTGCGCCGGGAAAAGCTGGACCAGCTCCGCCAGGCAGGAATGGACCCCTTTGTCCAGACCAGCTACCCGGTGGACACCCACGCCAAGGAAATCACCGACCACTACGATCAATATGAAGGCAAAACCGTCTCTCTGGCGGGCCGGATGATGTCCAAACGGGTGATGGGCAAAGCCAGTTTTGCCGATTTGCAGGACAGCAGCGGACGGATGCAGCTGTTTGTGGGGCGGGACAACCTGGGAACCGACGCCTACCAGTGGTTTAAGAAATACGACATCGGCGATATCATCGGCGTCAAGGGTGAGGTGTTCACCACCAAAACCGGGCAGATTTCGGTGCGGGTCTATGAAATGACCCTGTTGAGCAAATCCCTCCAGCCCCTGCCGGAAAAGTTCCACGGCCTGACCAACACCGATGTGCGGTACCGTCAGCGGTATGTGGATCTGATTATGAACCCGGAAGTCCGGGATACCTTTGTCAAGCGCTCTCAAATCATCTCCGCCATCCGCACCTATCTGGCAGGGGAAGGATTTATGGAGGTGGAAACCCCCATTTTGGTGAACAACGCCGGAGGCGCCGCCGCCCGCCCCTTTGAAACCCACTTCAACGCCCTCAACGAGGATTTGAAGCTGCGGATTTCCCTGGAGCTGTACCTGAAACGGCTGATTGTGGGCGGCTTGGAACGGGTGTATGAAATCGGCCGGGTGTTCCGCAACGAAGGATTGGATACCCGCCACAACCCAGAATTCACCCTGATGGAGCTGTACCAGGCCTACACCGATTACCACGGCATGATGGACCTGACTGAAAACCTGTACCGCTATGTGGCAAAGACGGTGCTGGGCACCACCACCATCACCTATAACGGAGTGGAAATGGATTTAGGCAAGCCCTTCAAGCGGATTACCATGGTGGATGCCGTCAAGGAATACGCCGGGGTAGATTTCAACGAAATCCATACCTTGGAAGAAGCCCGTGCCGCCGCCAAGGAAAAGGGGATCGAGTACGAAGAGCGCCACCAGAAGGGGGACATCCTCAATCTCTTCTTCGAGGAGTTTGTGGAATCCCACCTGATCCAGCCCACCTTTGTGATGGATCACCCCATCGAAATTTCTCCCCTGACCAAAAAGAAGCCGGAAAACCCGGACTATGTGGAACGGTTCGAGTTCTTCTTAAACGGCTGGGAGATGGCCAACGCCTACTCCGAGCTCAACGACCCCATCGACCAGCGCCAGCGGTTTGCCGCTCAGGAAGAGCTGTTCGCCCAGGGGGACGAAGAAGCCAACCACACCGACGAGGACTTCCTCAATGCCCTGGAAATTGGTATGCCCCCCACCGGCGGCATCGGATTCGGCATTGACCGGATGTGCATGATTCTCACCGATTCTCCCGCCATCCGGGATGTGCTGTTGTTCCCCACAATGAAGTCCTTACCGAACGACAAGTAAGAAAAACCCAGTGTTTATGCGGGTTTCGGGACTTTCAAAATCAAATAAATTTACCTCTTTACACCAA
>DBRF01000013.1 GCA_002305795.1 Ruminococcaceae bacterium UBA1375 | reverse complement strand
GTCCACTTTATTGACTATAGTCCACCTTGCCATCACATACCAAGTACCGTTGTCCTCATTTTTGAATACCGGCATTACCCTTTCTCCTTTCCGGCTCCGTAGAGCCTTTCATAAAAATACTGGCGGTTGACACGCCCTGCAATCGTAATAAACCCCTTTGCGTTTAGTTCCTCGTTCAGTTTCCTGATGAGCTTATAGGCATAGGGCTTGGATACATTGAGTTCCTGTGCCACATCATCGGCACGGATAAACCTGTTTCCCATAAAAATCACCTTCCCTTCTGTTTTCAATTTCATTTATTTCGTGTCGGAATACTTTCTTGCCGCCTTCCGATTTGCCCGGGCGGGTACGCCATTACCGTGACGCATGACGGATATTTAATTAAACTTATTTGCTTAATGCATTCTCATTATACTAAGCATATTTGCTTTTGTCAAGCGGTTTTGGAGAAAGTATTAAACTTTTTTGTTTTATTTTCTCTTGACTTTCACTAAGCATATCTGCTATACTATGTGCAGATACATAAGCGAGGAGTGTAAACACTATGGCGATTGGTGAGAGAATCCATTTTTTCAGACTTCTGCGTGGTATGACGCAAAAATATCTTGGTACGGCTGTCGGCTTTCCCGAAAGGAGCGCCGATGTGCGCTTGGCGCAATATGAAACCGGCTCCCGCAAACCAAAGGCGGATTTAACGGCTGCACTGGCGCAGGTGCTTGATGTTTCCCCGCAGGCTCTTGATGTTCCTGACATTGACAGTCAGATCGGTCTTATGCACACCTTATTTACCCTTGAAGATGTATATGGGCTGACCGTCAGCGAAGCAGACGGAGAAGTTTGTCTGAAAGTCAACAAAGACAAGGGCAAAGAGGCTTACGAGCTGCTGCAAATGCTCTATGCGTGGAAAGAGCAGGCGGACAAACTCTCTGCCGAAGAAATCAGCAGGGAAGAATATGACCGTTGGCGTTATTACTACCCGAAATATGACACTACGCAGCATTGGGCGAAAGTTCCTTCAC
Source organism: Ruminococcaceae bacterium UBA1375 (assembly GCA_002305795.1). Taxonomy (GTDB): domain Bacteria; phylum Bacillota; class Clostridia; order Oscillospirales; family Ruminococcaceae; genus Egerieicola; species Egerieicola faecalis. Next base: position 151,572 of record DBRF01000013.1, on the reverse strand, counting down.
AGGAGTTAAGCGATACGCTGGTGGAGGCATTTCAGGACAAGCTCAAAAAAGACGAATAAGAACGACAAAAAGCCCTTAGCTATGGAATCATTACCCACAGCTAAGGGCTTTGTAATATGGATTTCTTCCGCCATGCAAGCCGCCTCTCATCATTCTGTAACCCATAAACCACCGGATTACAAGAATAATGGCACTTGTATGGCTGTTATCAAATTGTTATCAAAAGACTTCTCCGAACGCCGCAAGCCCGCATAAATACTGGGTTTTTGCGGTGTTTCGTTTTATTCCCACTCAATGGTTGCCGGGGGCTTGGTAGTCACGTCATACACCACCCGGTTGATGCTGCCCACCTCATTGACCACCCGGCTGCTGACCTGGGCCAAAAGCTCATAGGGCAGCTTGGCGAAATCGGCGGTCATAAAGTCGGTGGTGGTGACGGCGCGCAGAGCCAGAGTGTAGTCGTAGGTCCGGGAATCCCCCATGACCCCCACGCTGCGCATGGAGGTGAGGACGGCGAAGTACTGGTTGACGCTACGGTCCAGCCCCGCCTTGGCGATCTCTTCCCGGAAGATGGCGTCGGCGTCTTGGAGAATGCGCACCTTCTCCGGGGTGATTTCCCCGATGATACGGATGGCCAGGCCGGGACCCGGGAAGGGCTGCCGCCACACCAGCACCGGGCTCAGGCCCAGTTCGGTGCCCAGCTGCCGGACTTCGTCCTTAAACAGCAGCCGCAGCGGCTCGATGATTTCCTTAAAGTCCACGTGATCCGGCAGGCCGCCTACGTTGTGGTGGCTCTTGATCACGGCGGCGTCCCCGGCGCCGGATTCGATGACGTCAGGATAGATGGTGCCTTGAGCCAGATAGTCCACCTTGCCGATTTTTTTGGCTTCCGCTTCAAACACCCGGATGAACTCTTCCCCGATGATTTTCCGCTTAGCTTCCGGCTCGGTGACCCCGGCCAGGCGGGAGAGGAACTGTTCCCCGGCGTTGCAGCGGATGAAGTTGATGTCCCAGCCGGCAAAGGCGTTTTCCACCTCATCCCCTTCGTTTTTCCGCATCAGGCCGTGGTCCACGAAGATGCAGGTGAGCTGGTCGCCGATGGCTTTGCTCAGCAGGGCCGCCAGCACTGAAGAGTCCACCCCGCCGCTGAGGGCCAGCAGCACCTTGCCGTCCCCCACCTTTTCCCGAATCTGAGCAATGGCGGTTTTGGCGTAGCTGCTCATGCTCCAGTCCCCTGTGCAGCCGCAGACCTTAAACAGGAAGTTATGGAGCATCTGCAAACCGTTCTCGGTGTGCATCACTTCCGGGTGGAACTGCACGGCGTACAGCTTCTTTTCCGCATTTTCCATGGCCGCCACCGGGCAGTCGGCGGTGTGGGCGGAAACGGCAAAACCTTCCGGCAGGCCGTTGATGTAGTCGGTGTGGCTCATCCAGGTGACGCCGGTTTCCGGCAGGCCGCCAAACAGCAGGCTGGAAGCGTCAAACTGGGTTTCGGTTTTGCCATATTCGCTGGTGACAGCGCTGGTGACGCTGCCGCCCAAGGTATAGGCCATGAGCTGGCAGCCGTAGCAGATGCCAAGAACCGGGATGTTCTGCTCAAAAATATTCTTTTGAATGTGGGGGGACTGCTCCAGATAGACGCTGTTGGGCCCGCCAGTGAAGATAATGCCCTTAGGGTTCATCTCCAGCAACTGGGAAAGAGGGGTTTTATAGGATTTTACTTCGCAGTACACCCCGCATTCACGCACCCGGCGTGCAATGAGCTGGTTATACTGTCCGCCAAAATCCAGTACAATCACGGTTTCGTGGGTCATGGAGTACCTCCTACCTTTTTCTCATAGAGTAACTTTTGGAATACCCTTTATTGTACTTGGTTTTGTAATAAAAAGCAAGAGCCGAACCGGAGTTTCCAGGAAATTTTTATTCAAAACCGGTTTTTCACACCTTTCCGGGCGTAATTTTAGGAAAACAGACGAAATCCATGGCCAAACCCCTGCCAAAAGCCGGGATTGATTACAAAATCAAAAGGCTCCATTACTATTTATGGAAGGTTTACAAATTCTGATTTTACAAGCGGACCATCCCGGCGTATACTAAAAATCAACCAAAAAGGATAAAATTTTCCAAGGAGGAAGAAAACATGAAGGTTATCAAAAAATACGGGCCGGGGCTGCTGCTCTGCCTGGTGATTGCCCTGCCCTGCTGGTTTTTGGGGCAGCTGGTGCCGGTGGTGGGAGGACCGGTATTTGCTATTTTGGCGGGGATGGTTATCGCCCAGTTTTACAAAAAGAAAACCGCAATCCAGGACGGAATCGGGTTCACCTCCAAAAAGATCCTGCAATTTGCGGTGGTTTTGCTGGGATTTGGGTTAAACCTGTCCCAGATCGCCCAGGTGGGGTTGACCTCCCTGCCCATCATCCTGGCCACTATCACCACCTCCCTGGTGGTTTCCTTTGTGCTCTGCAAGGCTATGAAGGTGCCGGGGAACATCTCCACCCTGGTTGGGGTAGGCTCCTCCATCTGCGGGGGCTCCGCCATTGCCGCCACTGCCCCGGTGATCAAAGCCAAGGATGAGGACGTGGCCCAGGCCATTTCGGTGATCTTTCTCTTTAACGTAATCGCCGCCCTGGTCTTCCCCACCTTAGGGGGACTTCTGGGGCTTTCCAACGACGGGTTCGCCCTTTTTGCCGGCACGGCAGTCAACGACACCTCCTCGGTGACAGCGGCGGCTTCCGCCTGGGACGGGATGCACCCCGGCGCCAACACTTTGGACGGGGCCACCATCGTCAAGCTCACCCGGACCTTAGCCATCATCCCCATCACCCTGGGGCTGGCGGTGTGGAACGTCATCAAGGCCAAGCGGGCCGGTGTAGCGGGAGAAAACACCTTTAGCTTCAAGCGCTCTTTCCCTCTCTTCATCCTGTTTTTCCTGCTGGCTTCGGTGGTGACCACCCTCTGCGTCTCCTTGGGCGTGGACGCCTCCTTCTTCAGTCCCTTTAAGGAGCTGAGCAAGTTCTTCATCATTATGGCCATGGCCGCCATCGGTTTAAACACCAACGTGGTGAAGCTGGTAAAAACCGGAGGCAAGCCCATCTTCATGGGATTCTGCTGCTGGATTGCCATTGCGGCAGTGAGTTTGGGGATGCAGGTGGTACTGGGGATCTGGTAAATTCCCCGGCGTCTGCCGCCGTCCCAAGGCAGGGAATCTGCCCAACGAATTTTCAAACAACACAAAACCACGCCGGGACTGGGGTATTGCACCCTTCCCAGGCGTGGTTTTTCTGCTCTATTACAGGGGCAGGATGGTCATGGAATACTTTTTCTGCTCCATGGGCTGGAGGATCTGCACCCCCCGTTTATGGACAAACTCCTCGTCCGGCTCATTGTCCATCTTAGCGGCGCCGCACCAGGGCTCCAGGCAGACGAAGGGGGCGTTTTTGCCGTAGGGGGACCAGATGGCCAGGTCGGTAAAGCCCTCCCAGCGGAGTTCCACCCCCCGGCCGGTGCGCTCATTCACCAGGGCAATCCGGTGAAAATCGGGATGTTCGCAGAGGATGGTGTCCCCCCGGAACAACTCATAGTCCAGGTTCACCTTCTGCTGGTTTTCGGCAATGGACAGCCGGTGTTCCATCTCCCACATCCCAGTGGCGGTGTTGAACACCGGGCTGTGAATGGTCTGGGGGGTGGGAAAACAGAGCTGGTACTCCTCAAACTTCTCCTCCTCCCCGGGGCAGCGGAAGGCCGGATGGGCCCCCAGGCAAAAGGGCATGGGGGTATCGCCGTTGTTAAAAACGGTGTACTCCACCTTCAGGTCCACATCGTCCAGCAGATAGCTCACCTGGAAGGTGAAGTCAAAGGGAAACATTTTTTTGGTGTCCTCATTGGCGTAGAGGCAGAACACCGCTTTGTTGTCCTTATGGTAGATGCACTTAAATTCCGTGTCCCGGGCAAAGCCGTGTTTAGGGATAGTGTACTCTTTGCCGTCAAAGAGGGTCTTATTGTCCTTCAAATTGCCGATGATGGGAAACAGCACCGGTGCGGTCCGGCCCCAGTACGCCGGGTCCCCTTGCCAGAGATATTCCCGGCCGAACAGGTCGGTGAGACTTTTGGGCTCGGCCCCCAGGGTGTCGATGTCACAGGCCGCCGAATTGGTGTGGATGGTAATGCGCATAATATCCCGCCTTTTTCCATGGTTTTTTTCAGTATAGCACGTTTTCCCGCTCCTTTCAATCAATCCGGCCTTAGTAAAACTGTACAAAAGAGAAGGGAATCCTTGATGAATTTTGCTATTCTTTTTGGCTTTATCTTGACAAACAGGCAGAAAATCCCTATAATCAGCTCAGTGCTTTAACGCTTAAAAGCGCCAACGCTTTAGTGTAGGAAAGCACTGAGAAAGGAATGGAAAAAGAAATGGTTATGTGGATCATTTTGCTGCTTTACCTGGCTGTCATGATCGGCATTGGGGTATACTGCCGGAAAATGGCGGGCAGCGTGCAGAATTTTGTACTGGGAGGACGGAATTTAGGGCCTTGGTTTACCGCCTTTGCCTACGGCACCTCCTACTTCTCCGCCGTGGTGTTTATCGGCTACGCCGGGCAGTTCGGCTGGAATTACGGGGTGGCCTCCACCTGGGTGGGCATCGGCAACGCCCTCATCGGCAGCCTTCTGGCCTGGTGGCTTTTGGGCAACCGCACCCGCTTGATGAGCCGCCACCTCAACGCCACCACCATGCCGGAGTTTTTTGAAAAGCGGTATCACTCCAAGGGGCTGAAAATCGCTTCAGCGCTGATTGTCTTCATCTTTTTAATCCCCTACACCGCTTCGGTGTACAACGGCCTGTCCCGGCTGTTTGAGGAAGCCTTCGGCATTGACTACCTCTACTGCATCATCGGCATGGCAGTGCTCACCGCCATCTATGTGGTGCTGGGGGGCTACACCGCCACCGCCATCAACGACTTTGTCCAGGGCATCATTATGCTCATCGGCATTGCCGCCGTGGTAATCTTTGCGGTGAGCGGCCAGGGAGGCATCTTTACCGCCCTGACCAACCTGGGCAAGATCAGCGACGTGGGAGTGCCGGAAAACAGCTTAAACTCCCTGTTCGGCCCCGATCCCTTGAACCTGCTGGGGGTGGTGATTCTCACCAGCCTGGGTACCTGGGCCCTACCCCAGATGGTGCAGAAATTCTACGCCATCAAGGACAAACCCGCCGTCACCCGTGGAGCGGTGATCTCCACCATCTTCGCCCTGGTAGTGGCGGGGGGAAGCTACTTCTTAGGGGGACTGGGACGGCTGTATGTGGACGACTTTGCCAGCTACGACGACATTGTTCCGGATATGCTGGGCCAGGCTTTGCCGGACATCCTCATGGGGGTAGTGGTGGTGCTGGTGCTGTCCGCCTCCATGTCCACCCTGTCCAGCCTGGTGCTCACCAGCTCCTCCACCCTGACCATAGATTTGATTAAGCCCTTCCGGAAAAACATGAAGGAAAAGACCCAGGTGCTCTGGATTCGGATTCTCATTGTGGTATTCATTGTGATTTCGGTGGTCATCGCCGCCAACAAGACCACCTTGATTACCAGCCTGATGTCGGTGTCCTGGGGTACTTTGGCGGGAGCTTTCCTAGGGCCTTTCCTCTACGGGCTGTACTCCAAGCGGGTCACCCGGGCCAGCGTCTGGACCGCCTTTGTGGTGGGGGTAGTGTTCACCGTGGGGCACATGGTGCTGTTCAACCTGGGGTTGTTCCCGGATTTGGTGGCGGCGGTGCAGGGGTTAAACTGCCCCTTGAACCTGGTCAGTCCCATCAACGCCGGGGCGGCGGCCATGCTCATCAGTTTGATCATCGTGCCGGTGGTGAGCTTGTTTACCAAGAAGCAGCCGGAGGATGAGCTGGAGCAGATTTTCTCCTGCATCCAAAAAGAGAAAAAGGCAAAGGCGAAATAAAAAGAAACCATGCGAGCTGCCCTTCCGGCAAGAGGGGCAGTTTCCCTATTTTCAAAGGAGACCGCCATGGACGAAATTTTATCCCTGCTCCATCAAAATTCCATTTCTTATGAACTGGTACAGCACCCCGCCCTGTACCACATGGAGGAGGGCCTCTCCCTTCCCCACCCGGAAGCGGTGGCAAAAAACCTGTTTCTCAAGGAGCGCAAAGGCGGGCGGTACTTTCTGGTGACCCTGCCCCGAAACGCAAAAGCGGACTTTCAGCGCCTGCGGGAGCTCTTTTCCTCCGGCCCCTTGACCATGGCTTCCCCGGAGGAGCTGAAGGAAATCCTGGGGCTGGGACTGGGGTCGGTGACCCCCTTTGGACTGCTAAGCGACCCCCAGCACCGGGTGGAATGGGGGCTGGACAGCTGGTTTCGGGGAAAACTCATCGGGGTGCACCCCAACATCAACACCGCCACGGTGTACCTGGCCGCCGACGGCCTGTTCCGGCTGCTGGAAAAACAGGGGTGCCGGTGCTGTTGGCTGGAGGGGAAAAACCTGAAATGAAAAATCCTTGCATTTTCGGCCATCCTATTGTATAATAGCTGGGTAAAGCGACACGACCGAAAAGTCAGACCCTTCACGCAGATCGATGGGCCCTGTGCAACGGCGTCCCGTGAACCATGTCAGGCGGGGAACCGAGCAGCATTAAGCGTGGATTTCCGTGTGCCGCAGATCCGTCTGTCGGTCTGTGTGCAGGATCTGATTTTTCAGCGTGCCGCTTTGTTTTTTCATGGGGAGGGAACGAGATGTATCTGGCGCTGTATCGGAAATACCGGCCGGCCCGGTTTGCAGACGTGGCGGGGCAGCAGGCCATTACCGAAACCCTGCGCCGTCAGGTGGCCGAGGGCAAAACTGCCCACTCCTACCTGTTCACCGGCAGCCGGGGCACCGGCAAAACCACCTGCGCCAAGATTTTAGCCAAAGCGGTGAACTGCCCCAACGCCAAGGACGGGGAGCCCTGTCTGGAATGCGATATCTGCAAGGGCATCGACAACGGCACCCTGCTGGACGTGGTGGAGATGGACGCCGCTTCCAACAACGGGGTGGATCAGGTGCGGCTGTTAAAGGAAGAGGCGGTGTACACCCCCGCCCAGAGCCGCTACCGGGTGTACATCATCGACGAGGTCCACATGATGAGCGTGGCGGCGTTTAACGCCCTGCTGAAAATCATGGAAGAGCCCCCTGCCCATGTGAAGTTTATTTTGGCCACCACCGAGGTGCACAAGGTGCCTGCCACCATCCTGTCCCGGTGCCAGCGGTTCGACTTCAAGCGCATCCAGCCGGAGGACATCGCCGGACGGCTGGGCTACATCGCCGGGCAGGAACAGGCGGTGCTGGACCCGGACGCCGCCTTTCTGCTGGCCAAGCTGGCAGACGGGGGGATGCGGGACGCGGTGAGCATGCTGGACCAGTGTCTGACGGTGGACAGCCACGTCACCACCCAGCTGGTCACCGAAATCACCGGGATTACCGGGTCGGACTACCTCTTTTCCATCACCGGACAAATCCTGGCCGGGGACAAGGGCGGGCTGCTGAAACAGGTGGACGCCCTGTACCGCAGCTCCAAGGATTTGACCCGGTTTTTGATGGAACTGGTGCAGCACCTGCGCAGTTTGATGCTGTTAAAGGCGGATCCGGGGTGCGATTCCCTGCTGGTCTGCTCTGGCCAGGAGTTGGAACAGTACCGGGCCCAGGCGGCTCAGACCAGCCTGCCCTTCCTGCTCCGGGGGATTACGGTGTTGCAGCAGGCTTTGGATTCCATGGCCACCTCCCCGGACAAAAAGCTGTGGGTGGAGATGGCGCTGCTCAAGCTCAGCGACGCCAAGCTGGAAGATTCCGGCCAAGCCCTGCTCCAGCGGCTGGACGCCCTGGAACGGCAGGTAGCGCAGCTGGCCCAAACTGGAGTGACAGTGACAGCTGCGCCTGAGGTGACCGCAAGGGAAACCACTCCGGTGCCGGAACCGGTGAGCGAAAAACCGGAACCCGAAACGCCGAAAGTGTCCTCGGAGGGGACACAGGAAGCGACACTCAGCCCGTCGGCAGAACAAGCCGTCCAAGCACAACCGCCGGTGGACCCGTTGCCGGAAGAACCTCCCGCTGCCCCGCCGGAATTTGCGCCGCCGCCGGAAGACAGCGGAGAAATCCCTCCCCCGCCCAGTCAGGCAGAAACGCCCAAACCGGAACCAACTGCCAAAGCCCAGCCAAAGCTGCTGGAAAGCTGGGGGCAGGTGTTGGAAGAGATTTCCAAGATCAACCCGCCACTGTTTGGAGTACTTTCCGGCTCCATTGCCCACGATGTGGGAGGCGGACGGCTGGTGGTGGACTCCCCCTACGAGATGTTCTCCGCCATGATTAAAAAGGAAAACTACCTTTCTTCTTTGCAGAAAGCGCTGTTCCAGGTCACCGGCAACAAGTACCGGATTCTCACCAAAAAGAAAAAGAAGGCTGCCCCCCAGGAAAACCGGCTGGAACAGCTGGAGCAGCGGGCCAAGCAGCTTCAAATTCCCATTATCCATCCCGATACTTCATCGGGGCAATAAACAGGAGGAAACAACCATGAAAGCAAGATTACCCAAAGGCATGGGGGGCGGACCCCAGAATATGCAAGCCATGATTCGTCAGGCCCAGAAGATGCAGCAGGACATGACCGCCAAGCAGGAAGAACTGGCCCAGCGGGAGTTTACCGCCGCAGCGGGAGGCGGTGCGGTGAGCGTCACCATGACCGGTAGCCGCCAGGTCACCTCCCTGACCATCCAGCCGGAAGTGGTAGACCCGGAGGACATTGAGATGCTCCAGGATTTGGTGATCAGCGCCGTCAACGAATGCCTGCACACCATTGAGGACACCACCAGCAAGGAACTGGACGCCATTACCAACGGGATGAACATTCCCGGCATCGGCTGATGGCGGGCAGTAGCCAGGCCCTCTCCCTGACCAAGCTGGTGGAGGCCTTTGCTTCCCTGCCGGGTATCGGCATGAAGTCCGCCCAGCGGCTGGCCTACTACGTCCTCAAACAGCCGGACAGCCAGGTGGAAGCCTTTGCCCAAGCCCTGCTGGACGCCAAAAAGAACATCAAGCGTTGCGCCTGCTGTCAGAATCTCACCGACCGGGAACTCTGCCCCATCTGTGACGACATCAGCCGGGACAGGTCCACCATCTGCGTGGTGGAGGACCCCAAAGACGTCACCGCCTTTGAGCGCACCAAGGAGTACCGGGGGGTCTACCATGTGCTTCACGGTCTCATCGACCCCATCAACGGCATTGGCCCGGACCAGCTGTGCATCAAAGAACTGATTGCCCGGCTGGGGGACGATTCCGTCCAGGAAGTGATTTTAGCCACCAACCCCACGGCGGAGGGAGAGGCCACCGCCATGTATCTGAAAAAGCTGATTAAGCCGTTGGGGGTGAAGGTGACCCGTCTGGCCTTTGGGATTCCCATCGGTTCCAGCTTGGAGTACGCCGATGAGATGACCTTGTTTAAGGCGTTGGAGAATCGGGCGGAATTATAAAAAAATAAGCAAAGTCCAGCTTCCAAACAGAAGCCGGACTCAGTCTGCTCACAGACCCAAGTCATGTCATAAAGCATGACTTGGGTTTTTCCATTTTCGCAAAACCAAACCAAAAGCGTCAACGGCACATCCCCGCCGTTTTGGTTCACAACAGTCTTTTGGGATTATCGGTCTGATCCAGCAGATAGTCGATGCTTACGCCATAATAATTGGAAAGCTTGATGAGCACTTCCGCCGTCAGAGAAATTACGCCGGTTTCGTATTGGGAATAAGTGTTTTGCGAGACATTCAGGATTTTTGCAATATCCTTTTGCTTAATATCCCGGTCCTCCCGGATTGCGCGTAGGTTTTTGAATTTCATCACGGTCACCTCCGCACACATTATGCGATATCTGTATTTGAGATATTGACTTTTATCTGGAATACAGATATAATAAGGCTAAGATGATTGGCGAAAAACGCCGAAAAAGGAGGATGACCCATGAGTTATTGTGTGCAATGCGGAAAAATGGTGCCGGAAGGTACCACACTGTGCCAGGACTGTCAGGCAAAAAATATGCCGGTGCAGCCGGTACAGCCGGTGGCGGCGGTGGCGGTGAAACAGAAACCGAAAATCAAAAAGCTCTGGATTATTTTAGGCACAGCGGCGGTGGTGGTCGTGGCGGTGGTTTTGGTGCTTGTGGCGCTGTTTCGGCCCAGGGATTTGAAAATGGAGGATTTCCAGAAGGTAAACGGTTTTACCGCTTATTTCCACTACGGCGTGCCGGATAATTCAACCACAGATAACAACGGCTATCACCTTGGCTATTACGACAATGTAACTTTTTACGATATTACTCCAATGGCCTTTAGCGTTTATCCGGAAGAAGACAGGGTAGCTTTTATGTTTCACGGAGAAGATGCCGCCGATGTTCTTGATATAATCACGGATAACTGCGATTACGAGGACAATTTATTCGACATGTTCTATGAGTTCAGTTATGACAATCTGGAAATTACATTAAATTCTGCCTGCACCTATTTGAGTATCACCATCAATTAACAGAGCAAAGGAAAGGAAAAGATATTATGAAATACTGTTCTCATTGCGGCCAACAAATCATGGACGAAGCGGTGATCTGCGTCCACTGCGGCTGCCCGGTGGACAACACCTTCCGGGCGCAGGCAAAGCCGCCGGAAAATCCCAAGACGCTGCTCAACACCCTGTCCCAGCGGGTGCAGATCGGGGGAATCATCTGGATCATTGTGGGATCGTTTCAAATTTTATACGCACTGATCTCCCTCTTTCTCTACATTGATTTTTCTATATTTGTACTGGCTGCGGTGGGTATTTGGAACATCGTTTCTTCGGTGAAGGATTTTACCTACACCAAAGAGGTGCTGAACAACCCCAGCGGGATTGTGGAAAAATATGAACCGTTAAGCGGGTCCATCGCCATGCTGATTTGGAACTCCATGTGCTTTTTCGTCTGCCTTCTGTTCGTCGATCTCCTGGGCATTTTCATCGGCCTTCTGGGCGTGGGGGCGTCCATCTATCATTTGGTAGCAATTCGGGGATTTGTCATGAGCAAACGGGACGCTTTTGCCGCCATGAATCCTGTCAAATCCTTTGGTGAGCCTATTTTCAGCGACAAAAGCCGCCGTTACGACCCCACCAGCAACGACAATCCCAACCGGGCCAATCCCCCCAGCGGAAATCCAAGCCGTCCCGTTCCGCCTCGCACCGATACCCCGGCCAACAGCTGGACCTGCCCCAACTGCGGCAGAGTCAACGCAGCATATGTAGGCACCTGCGCCTGCGGGCAAAGAAAAAACGGTTGACTCTATAACTGTAAAAAGACAAAATAAAAACGCCTTGCATCGGGTTATTCCCGGCGCAAGGCGAATTTTTATGCTTTTTAAGATGGATTCCGCCTTGACCCTGCCCGCTGCCTGAGGCAGCATTCCAGGGGGCATTCCACGGCCGGCATCCACCAGCTGAGGCTACAGGATTGCTCTGCCACGGACCCTTAAAAAGACTCCGCATTGTTTGCGGGGGCTTTGCCCCCTGCACCCCCACCAGCCTTTAAAAAGGCTGGACCTAAATTTAAAATTACAATATTACCGGCACCCTCTGCCCCGGCGTGACCTCCTCCGGCCGCACCAGGCAGTCGATGGCCGCAATCTCTACCCCGGCGTCCTTCGCCCGGCGCAGGGCGTCTCCAAAGGCGGGGTCGGTGGCATCATTGGGGGAAAAGGCGGTGACCCCATCCATCTGAACCACAAACAGTACCGCCGCCTCCATCCCTTCCTGCCGGATACGGGTCAGCTCTTCCAGGTGCTTCACTCCACGAGCGGTGGGAGCGTCGGGAAAGTACACCCTTCCCCCTTCCTCCAAAGTGACCCCCTTCACCTCCACATATTTGATGCGGTGGGAATCTTTCAAGCAGAAGTCCAGCCGGGAAGCGCCCCAGGTCTGTTCCCGGAACAACTGAGAGAAGTGTCCGAATCCCCCTTGGACCAGCCATTCCTCCGCCACCTTGTTGGGCAGCTGGGAATCCATATTGATGAGCCGCTCCCCTTTTTCCACGGCAATCAAATCCCAGGCCGTTTTCCGGGCGGGGTTTTTCCCCTTTTCCAGGTACACCTTCGCCCCCGGCACCAGCAGCTCCTTACAGCGGCCGGTGTTTTTCACATGCACCGTTTCTTCCTGCCCATGCAGCAGCACCTGGGCAATAAAACGGTTGGGACGCTGCAAAAACACAGCGTCCGCTACATAACCGTATTTCATGCCCGCTTTTTCGGCGCACGTTCCTGGGCGTGGAGCTTTTCGTACTTCTTGGGGGAGATGCCCACCAGCTTGGTGAAGGCTTTCACGAAGTTGGTGTAATCCCGAAAGCCGCTCTTTTCACAGGCGTTGAGCACCGTGCTGCCTTTAGCAAGGTACTGCTTGGCAATGGTGATCCGCCGGGCGGTGATATACTTGTTGATGGTGGTGCCGGTCTGGGCTTTGAAGGCCCGGCAGACATAGGCGTCGCTGAGGTAGAAGTGTGCGGCGATGATGGAAATCTGCAACCGGTCAGTGATGTTTTCGTTAATATATTTGATGATGTCATCCACCAGGTTGGTGTCGTTGCTGGCCGCAGGCTGCTGGCTTTCTTCCATGGACTGGGTGAAGAGCTGGTTAAGCAGCACCATCAATTCGCAGAACACACTCTGCTCCATGATATCCTGGCCGTAGCCGGTGGAGGTAGAGGACAATCGTTGCAGCAGCTGATTAACTTGGCTCTGCTGGGACTTGCTCAGCAGCACTTTATGGCTGAACCGTTCCCCGCCGTCCCGCTGAAAGCACTGGGTCAGATCGGTTTGAGGGGTGGAAAGCCGGCGCAGAAAGGGCGGATGAATGTACAGCACCTTACGCTGGTACATATTGGTCTTTTCCGCAGTAAAGAAGTGGCTTTCAAAATCGTTGATGAAAAACAAGCTGCCCCGCTCCACCAAATAGTTGCGGTTGTCAATCAGCAGCTTGCCTCCGGAACTCTGGGCGTAAAACAACTCATAGCAATTATGAACGTTTTTGTGGGCGACTTCGTCAAAATCATTCAGGTTGGCGATAACAAAGGTCTTGCTTTCATCCACCGCTGCCAGCGCTTCCTGACTGTTGGTATATTCCTGCATAATGCCCCTCCTAATATTCTGTAATTTGTTGCAGTTCCCTTCAACTTCTTATCAGTATACACTGAGTTTTTTTGAATTTCAAGGCGTTTCTTTCTTTTTATAACAATAGACAAAATTCATTCTTTTCGCCGCAATTTGTTTTGCATTCCGCCAAGAAACCCACAAGACTCGTCCCTTTTTCCCCGAATTTTCTTAGGCTGCTTGATTTTTCGCAGGGTGACCAAAAACGGTGCCGGTCTTGCACATTCAGTTTCGTTTTCCTGCTGAATGCTCCTTCCCAGAAACAGGCAGATTCCTACCCGAAGAAGGTGCTCTCTGTCTTCATTTTTACTAAAATAGATTTTCAACAGTAGCTGGGAATTTGTACAAAATTTTTTGAATAGCTATTTAATTATGTTGTTTTTTTGCAAATAGCTCTAATAAATTGGCGATTGCTCGGTACATGTACGGTATTATATTAGGGAGGTGAGAAGCATGAACAACTCTTTTGTTCGTTCCAGAATTACCGAACTTCGTCTGAAGCGGGGCGTTTCCGAATATCAGATGAGTTACGATCTGGGACACAGCCGGGGATACATCAACAATATTTCTTCCGGCAAAAGTCTGCCCTCCCTGGCAGAATTTTTATCCATTTGTGATTATTTCAACATCACTCCCGCCGACTTCTTTGACGAAGGGCAGGAGAATCCCGAGCTGTTGGCCAAAACCTTCAAAAAGTTCCGCAGCTTGAACGAAACCGATCTGAAACTGGTGGAAAGCCTGGTCAATCGGCTTCTGGTGAACAACGAAAAAGATAAATGATCACAAACCCTTCTGCGGCCGTCCCCTTTGGTGCGGTCGCAGTTTTTTCGTAGGCCGCGCCGCCGGGGCCCACGGCTCCAAACCAATGGCGCAGCCGGGAGGACGTCATGGAAACCAGTTTATTCTCCTGTCCCCTGTGCGGCGGGGCGCTGACCCGCCGGGGCGGCAGCTTATTCTGCCCCAAAGGGCACTGCTTCGACCTCTCTAAAGAAGGTTACGCCAATCTGCTGCCGGTGGGACAAAAACACGCCAAATTCCCCGGAGACGATCCGGGGATGGTAGCAGCCAGGAGCCAGTTTCTGGCTGCCGGGTACTACCTGCCCCTGCGCCGGGCGCTAGAGGAAGCGGCGGTACGCTTCTGCCGGGGGCGGCAGCGGCCGGTGGTGGTGGACTGCGGCTGCGGGGAAGGGTACTACACCGCCGGGCTGTACCAAGCCCTGGAGCAGGAAGGGCTTTCCCCCAGAGTGGCAGGGTTTGACATCTCCAAATTTGCGCTGCGCCGGGCCGCCAAGCAGCTTCCCCAGGGGGAATTTGCGGTGGCCAGCGTCCACCACATCCCTTTACCGGACTGCGCCGCCGATTTGCTGGTGGACGTGTTCTCCCCTCTGGACATCGGCCAGTTCCGGCGGATTCTCAAGCCCGAGGGCGGATTTTTCTATGTAGTGCCGGGGGCCAGGCACTTATGGGAGCTGAAGGAAATCCTTTACGACACTCCCTATGAAAATGCGGAGAAAAAGGTGGAGTACCCAGGGTTCCGCTACCGGGAAATCCTGCCGGTGGACTACACCATGCATCTGAAAACCCCCCAGGCCATCCAGGCCCTGTTCCAGATGACCCCTTATTATTGGAAAACACCCCGTGCCGGAAAGGAAGCTCTGAGCAAAGTGGAATCCCTGACCTGCCGGGTGTCCTTTGACATTCACTGCTTTACCGCAGAATAATTTTCATCTTCAGGAGGAATCTCTATGAAAACCTTATTAGCCGTGCTGGGCAGCACCCGTCCGGGCAGCACTTCCCACCAGGTAGCCAACCAAGTGATGGCCGGGGCTAAAAGCGCCGGGTACCAGGTGGTAGAGTACCACATCAATGAGCTGGACTTCAAGGGATGTCTGGGCTGCGGGGCTTGCCGGAAAATGGACAAGGACTGCATCCAAAAGGACGGCCTGACCCCCATCCTCTCCGCCTTACATCAGGCGGACGCCCTGCTGGTCAGCGCCCCCAACTACTACGCCCACGTCAGCGGGCAGATGATTGCCTTTCTCAACCGGCTGTACTGCATGACCCGGGCCGACCGCACCAACCGCCTCCCCGCCGGGAAAAAGCTGGTCACCGTCTTTTCCCAGGGGGCGCCGGAAGGGTATCCCAAATACCAGGCCCACTATGAATGGTACAACCAATGTCTCACCTCCAAGGGACTGAAACTGGCTGGCTCCTTAAACGTGGGGGGCGACAGCGACCTGTCCCCGGAGGGCAGCTTGATGCAGCGGGCCTACCGGCTGGGGGCGGAGTTATGAGTGCAGCTACCCCTTGGGGGGAGCTTCCCCTGTCCCAAGCCGGGTACGGTTCCCCGGCGGACTGCTGGGAAGAAACTGAAAACGGCTTCCGGCTCACCACCTACACCCTTCAGTTTTGGGTGAAGGAGGCTGGGCTGCCTCAGCCCATCCACCCGGTGCTGGTGCAGAGCTGTATGCACCCGGAGCAAATCTCCATCCGGCCGGTGGTGCTGGAGGTGGCGGGAAACACCGCTTCCCTTTCCGGGTTGCAGGGAAGGTTTTCCTTCCCTACCGACACTGCCCTGACCTGGGAGCACTGGGCGGGGAAGCTGCCGGACAACCCCCACTGCACCAACTGCATCGGGTGCGGGAAATGCTGCTGAAAAGGAGGAACACCCATGGATTCCATTGGGATGCGGGTGGCCCGGCCGGAGGATGCGCCGGAATTGTTGACGATTTATGCCCCTTATGTGGAGCACACCGCCATTACCTTTGAATACACCGTCCCTTCTTTGGAACAGTTCCGGCAGCGGATGAGTCAAACTCTGCGCACCCATCCCTACCTGGTGGTGCAATCGCAACAGGAGCTGCTGGGCTATGCCTACACCGGACCTTTTGTGGGGCGGCAGGCCTACCAATGGTCGGCGGAAACTACCATCTATCTCAAAGAAACCGCTCAGGGCATGGGTCTGGGCCGCAGACTGTATACTGCACTGGAAGCCATTTCCAAAGCGCAGAATATTCAAAATCTTTATGCCTGCATTGCCTATCCCCAGAAAGAGGACGCCTATCTTTCCCAAAACAGCGCCGAGTTTCATCAACACTTGGGATTTTCCCAGGTGGGCAGGTTTTGCCAATGCGGCTGCAAATTCGACACCTGGTATGATATGATTTGGATGGAAAAAATCATCGGAACCCATCCAAAGCTCCCTTTACCGGTCATACCTTTCCCGGCTTTGAAGCCGGAGGTGTTGGAGCAAGCCGGAATCCGACAAAAATAATCAATTCCCGCTGCAAGCATCATGGTTTGCAACGGGAATTTTTAATGGAACGGATTATTGATTTTTCTTTTCCTTTTTGCCTTTCACCGCTTCGGAAATCATCCGCCAAATCTGCACAATCACAGAGGGGATGACGGAGAAGCCTACGATGACGCCGAAGTGAGCGCCGTTCAGACCGGCCACGTCAAACAGCCCTTCCAGGCCGGGAATCAGCAGCACACAGGCCAGCAACGCCGCGCCCAGCAGGAATGCGCCGATACTGTACTTGTTGGTCAAGAAGCCCAAACGCAGCAAGGACTGGCTGCCACGGCAGCAGAAACCGTACCACAAACGGGCCAGGCAGATGGTGGCAAAGGACATGGTGCAGGCCACCTCGGCGCTGGTCTGCAGCCCAAAGAAGAAGGCGGCCATGGTGGCGATGGCAATCAGCACGCCTTGCAGGCCCACATCCCGCAGGAAGTCCTTGGTCAGCAGGCTTTCCCGGCTGTCTCTGGGCTTTTGGCCCAGCAGGTCCCGGTTGCCCGGCTCCATGGCAATGGCCAGGGCGGGGAGGCTGTCGGTAAGCAGGTTGATGAACAGCAGTTGCACTGTGGTAAAGGGCTGAGCCAGCCCGGCGATCGAGCAGAACAGCACGCAGAGGATACCGGCGGCGTTGCCGGAGAGCAAAAACTTAATGGCGTTTTTGATGTTCTGGTACACCGCACGGCCGTTGGCTACCGCCTGGACGATGGTGGCGAAGTTATCATCGGTGAGGATCATGCTGGCGGCGTCCTTGCTGACTTCGGTGCCGGTGATGCCCATGGCCACACCTACGTCCGCCTGCTTCAAGGCGGGGGCGTCGTTGACCCCGTCGCCGGTCATGGCGACGTAGCGGTGCTTGGCCTGCCACTGCTGCACAATCCGAATCTTATGTTCCGGGCTCACCCGAGCGTACACCGAAATCTGTTCCAGGTTTTGGGCTAATTCTTCGTCGCTCATGGCGTCCAGCTCCGCACCGGTGACGGCCCGGTCCCCTTCCCGGAGAATGCCGATCTGGGAGGCGATGGCGGAAGCGGTGGTGACATGGTCGCCGGTAATCATCACCGGCTTAATGCCGGCACGGATGCAGTCCGCCACCGCCTGCTTGCTTTCGGGACGGGGCGGGTCCATCATGGCAACCAGGCCCAGGAAGATAAAGTCGGTTTCGTCTTCCAGAGTCAGGGTGTCCCCCGCCACTTCCCGGTAACCGAAGCAGAGCACCCGCAGGCCCTGTTCCGAATAAGCCTGGTTCTGGGCAGCGATGGCCTCCAAATCCTGCTGAGTCACCGGGCGGAGCTTACCCTGCTCCTCCATCCGGGTAATCCGGGCACTCATCACGTCCACCGCACCTTTGGTGAACATCTGCATTTTGCCGTCCAGCTCCACCAGCACGCTCATCAGCTTCCGGTCGGAGTCAAAGGGCAGTTCGAATACCTTGGGGTGGGCGGAGAGGAAGGCGTCCAGGTCGGGGCGTTCCCGGCGGTACCACTGCTTCAGGGCGGTTTCGGTGGGGTCACCCAGTTCCTTTTCGTCGTCCACATAGCTATCGTTGCAGAGGACCGAGGCTTCCATCAGCAGGTTCTTCTGGGCTTTGTCGTAGGCGTAGCTGTCGGTGACGGTCATCTTATTCTGGGTCAGGGTGCCGGTCTTATCGGAGCAGATCACCGACACACAGCCCAAACCTTCCACCGCTTGCAGCTTTTTCATAATGGCGTGCTGTTTGGCCATCTTGCTGGTGCCGATAGCCAAGGCAATGGTGACGATGGAGGACAGGGCTTCCGGAATGGCCGCCACCGCCAGCGCCACCGCAAAGAGCAAAGAGTCCAGCCAGTTCATGCCGTGGAACAGGTTGATGACAAACACCGCCAGACATACAATCATAATGCCGATGGACAGCTTTTTGGAAAACTGGTCCAGGGTCTTTTGCAGGGGGGTCTGGCGCTCCTTGGTCTGCTCCATCAGGGAAGCGATTTTACCGATTTCGGTTTCCATCCCCACGGCGGTGACCAGCAGCTTGCCCCGGCCGTACAGCACCAGGGAGCTGGAATAGGCCATGTTCACCCGGTCGCCCAGGGCGGGGTTTTCCTCCTCCAGAAGCTGGTCGGTCTTTTCCACCCCTTCGCTTTCCCCAGTCAGGGCGCTTTCGTTCACCTTCAGGCTGGCGCTTTCAATAATTCGGCCGTCAGCGGGGACCAAATCCCCGGCTTCCAGCAGCACAATGTCCCCCACGGTGACTTCCCGGGATGGAATGCTCAATTCTTTTCCATCCCGCAGCACCCGGGCGTTGGGGGCGGACATGGCTTTCAGCCCTTCCAGGGATTTTTCCGCCTTGACGTGCTGGACGGTGCCCAAAACGGCGTTCATAATCAGCACCGCCAGGATCACCAGGGTGCTTTCCAGGCTGCCGGTAATCATGCCGATCAATGCCGCTACCAGCAGCACAATCACCAGCATATCCGCAAACTGGGACAGGAACACCATAAATACGCTTTTCTTCTTCTTTTCCTGCAGTTGGTTCAAGCCGTGGGCCTGCTGGTGGGCTTCCACTTGGGCCTGGCTCAGACCGGACTGACCGCTGTCCAGCTTTTCAAACAGCTCCTGGGCCGAACAGTTCCAATCCTGTTTCATCCAACTTCACTCCGTTTCCTTTTTTGGTTCTCACAAAAGAGT
Organism: Ruminococcaceae bacterium UBA1375; assembly: GCA_002305795.1. GTDB lineage: Bacteria > Bacillota > Clostridia > Oscillospirales > Ruminococcaceae > Egerieicola > Egerieicola faecalis. Next base: position 132,435 of record DBRF01000013.1, on the reverse strand, counting down.
TTGCCCCGTTTCCACGAAAAAAAGAGACCTTTACCACAGAAACACCCCTTGGGTTCTGTGATAAAAGTCTCGCTGTTTCAAGCAGTGCGGGTTTTCTCATAGGAAAACCGTGTATTGACGCAGCCTGCTCCGGATTCCCCGGCGCTACTCCCTTTTATGACAAGGAAAATGATACCATTCTTTGGGGCCGCTGTCAACCCTGTTTTGAAAAAGTTTAAGATTTGGAAAACAGGGCTAACTGCTCCTTGGCAAACTCGTCGGTGTCGAAATAGTTCAGCTTCATGGCCGCCCGGACTTCGTCCAGGGTCTTTTGGGCCACCTTGGCCGCCTTTTCGCTGCCGGTTTTCAGCATATCCAGCACAAAGGGGATGTCCGCTTCGTACTTGGCACGGCGCTGGCGGATGGGCTCCAACTCTGCCTGAAGCACCTGGTTGAGGAACTTCTTCACCTTCACGTCCCCCAGGCCGCCCCGCTGGTAGTGGGCCTTCATCTCGTCCAGATTCTGGTAGTCGGGGCAGAACTGGGCGAAGTGCTCGTCCTTGCAGAAGGCGTCCAGATAGGTGAACACGGTGTTGCCCTCGATGTGGCCGGGGTCGGAAACCTTGAGATGGGTAGGGTCGGTGAACATATTCATCACCTTCTGCCGCACCTCTTCGGGAGAATCGGAGAGGTAAATGCAGTTGCCCAAGCTCTTGCTCATTTTGGCTTTGCCGTCGGTGCCAGGCAGTCGCAGGCAGGCCTGGTTTTCCGGCAACAGGATCTGGGCTTCGGTGAGGGTTTCGCCGTAGGTGGCGTTGAACTTCCGGACAATCTCATTGGTCTGTTCCAGCATGGGCTTCTGGTCTTCCCCAACGGGGACGATACTGCCGTGGAAAGCAGTGATGTCCGCCGCCTGGCTGATGGGGTAGGTGAAAAAGCCCACCGGGATGCTGGCTTCAAAGTCCCGCATCTGGATTTCGCTCTTCACCGTGGGGTTTCTTTGCAGCCGGGACACAGTGACCAGGTTCATATAGTAAAAGGTCAGCTCGGTGAGCTGGGGTACCAGGGACTGGATGAAGATGGTGATTTTATTGGGGTCCAGCCCGCAGGAGAGGTAGTCCAGCGCCACCTGGACGATGTTCTGCCGCACCTTTTCCGGGTGGTCGGCGTTGTCGGTGAGAGCCTGGGCGTCGGCAATCATCACATACATTTCATCGTAATCTCCGGCGTTTTGCAGCTCCACCCGCCGGCGCAGGGAGCCCACATAGTGGCCGATATGGAGTTTTCCGGTGGGGCGGTCCCCGGTGAGGATAATTTTTTTCATGGTGTTAATTCCTTCCTTAACCTGTGTTTTCCATTCACTGGCTCTTAGTATAGCACAACTTCCAAAAGATTTCCACTAAAAGGGGAAAAATCCTTTTTCCCGACCCGTTGCAAAACAGCCCCAAAGGTTGTATACTCTTTTCAGACAAGGAGGGGCAGATTATGATTACCAAAAAGGGACACTTTCTCCGCTTTACTCTCACCCACGCCGAGTGCGGCTACGACCATGTGCAGGTGTACGCCGTCTATTCCGGGGTGAAGGATCACCCCCGGGGCAACTGCAAGGTGGAATACTGGGTGCGGTTTGAGGATTACGGGTTTATGAGTTTGATGTTTACCGAAATCCTGTCGGTGACCAAAGAAACCATGCTGGATAAAATCAAGGCACACCTCTTCCGGCATTTGGAGGAGCAGATTCGGGAGTACGACTACACCATCCGGCTGCTGGAGCAGAGCCAGCAGGAGCATCCCCTGCCGGAGGACGAGTTTGAGGGGCTGGCCCCTTATCTGGAAGAGGCGGACAAGGAGGACTGAGCGGTCTGACGTTTCTTTTCCGGCAACTATTTGCAGAAAAGCAAATCAAACCTTCGACGTGTTTCTACATCCAGAACTTTCATAGCACAAAAGCGGCTGACCCCTTTTAGGTCAGCCGCCTGTTTTTGATCTGGGACAGGGAAAAGAAGATTTCTCTGCTTGTGGAAAAAAGATTCCAGATGTTTCCGGATTGACCCGCCCTTGGCTCTACGCCATTGGGCGGGCGGATTTCAGTTCGTCATTTCCACGGCTTTTTTACAAAAACAAGATTGAAGAAAGAATTTTTAAAACCAGACAATTTCCATTGCAGGGGTTTTGTCCCTTGCAACCCCAGCAGCTTTTTGTAGAAAAGCGAAACAAACCTTCGGTGTGTTTCTGACCAAAAACTTTTAAGTTAGTCTTTTTCTTTCATCTTACCGCTTTTTCTTCAGCACAATAACGACAACCACCACAGCGGCAATCACCAGCACTGCGCCGATGCCCCCCAGCACCCACCACAAAAAGGTGGCGTCTTCCGGGTCGTCTGCGCCGGGGGCGGAGGTCAGGCCGGAGGAAACCGATGCTTCGGTGGAAACCCGGAAGGTTTCTTCCCCACTGCCGTCGGTGGCGGTAATCACCGCATCCCCTTCGCCTACCATGGTGACCATGCCGTTCTCGTCCACGGTGGCCACCGATTCATCGCTGCTGGACCAGGTCACCGTACCGGGAAGGCCGGAAGCCAGAAGTTGGTGCTGGCCCTCGGGCAGCACAATGGCGCCGGAGGCTGCGCTGCCGGAAGAACTGCCCTGGGAAGCAGTCTCCCCGGCGGAAGAAGTCTCCCCGGAGGAAGAAGCAGAGATATCCGAAGTGGAGGTTTCCGGGGCGGAGGAGGTGGTTTCCGCTTGGTCTACCACCGCCAACGGCTGGGTCTGCACATCCACCGGGTAAAAGCCTTCCGAGGCGTCGGTGGAGCAGATGTCGGTTCTGGAGAAGCTCACGTCCAGGCTCTCCCCTGCCGAAGCGTTCACCACGAACCGGGCGGTGAAGAAGTCCTGATCCCCCAAATCAATGCCGGAGGTGTTCACATACAGCATATTAAACTGGCCCCGCTGTGCGTCGTTGATGGTGACGCCCACGCTGGAGGTGGCGCTGCCGTCCACATAGGTGAGCTGGTCGGCGTTGTAGTCCAGCACCAGCTGCGCCCCGCCGAACCACCCCTGGATGTCCACTGTCAGGGTCACTTCCTGACCGTTGGCGGCGGAAGCGGGAGTAAAGGCGGCGGTGACGGTTTTGGTTTCGGTGAGCTCTGCCTGCACCGGCCGGAAACTCCACCCCGCTAAAACAAGCAGCACCGCTGCCAGCAAAGCCAGCACACCGGCGCCCTTTTTCATCAAAGAATTCATAAAATTACCTCGCTTTTTCTCAATCTTGTACCATTATAAGCTCCTTTGGGGGAAATGTAAAGGCAGTTTATCAAAAGAATCCTGAAATTTTCCCGAAAATCCCTCTTTTCTTTTCCGGGGAAATTTGCTATACTGGTTCAAAACGGTAAAACAACAAAGGAGAGAAGCGCAAATGCCGCTAAAAGTACGGCCGGTGAGCTCCAAGCGGCGGGAAAACCGCCCCATCCGCCGGCTTTACCGCACCTCCTTCCCCAAAAAAGAACGGGTGTCCTTCGGCTCTATGGTGCGGAGAGCCAGAAAACCCCATGTGGATTTCCTATCCTTTTACCAAGACAACGACCTGGCGGGCATGGCCTACCTGTTTACCTGGGAAGATGTGCTGTACCTGTTCTATCTGGCGGTGAGCCCCCAGCTGCAAAACCAGGGCATCGGCGGGAAAATTTTGGATTTGCTGAAAGACCGCTACCCGGAACACCGGATTGTCCTTTCCATCGAGCCCTTGGAAGAAAACGCCGCCAACTTTTCCCAGCGTCAGCGGCGGCTGGATTTTTATCGCAGCCACGGCTTTGCGGACATCGGCCTGAGTTCCACCCACCGGGGGATGCGGTACACCACCCTGGTTTACGGAGGGACCTTTACCCAGGAAGAATGGAACCAGCTTTGGAAGCACTACTGAGGGCGGCGGGCAAATCAAAGCCGAAAGGAATGGTTGAACATGGAAGAATTAAAATCTATCTTGGAGAAATTTGCAGCATCCGGCTGGGATTTGATTGCAAAGCCGTCCCGGGCTTGGCTGGACGGAAGCCAGGACAGGGAAGCGCTCATAGCCGCCATCCGGCAGGCGCAGCAGGAATGCGGCAGCTGCGGGTGTGAATTGGATTCGCTGTATCCCCGGGCATTGGAACTGCTGTAACCAAACGCACTCTGAAAAAGCCATAACGCAAAACATCCGGACGCTCCCGAAAGAACGTCCGGATGAATTTTTAGTTCAGGTTGCAAAAAGCTCAGTCGTCCAGCTTGCAGACAGGAACCACCCAGCCGAAGGGGTCTTCCTCCTTGCCCCACTGGATGCCGGTCATGGTATCGTACAGCATCTGGCTGATGGGCCCGATCTCCTCGTTGTTGATCCGCATCACCAAATCCTTGTACTTCAGTTCCCCGATGGGGGAGATGACGGCGGCGGTACCGGTGCCGAAGGCTTCCTTCAGCTGGCCGTTTTTGTAGGCTTGTACCACTTCTTCAATGTCCAGCTGCCGTTCGGACACTTTATAGCCCTTATGCCGCAGCACTTCCAGTGCGCTCTTCCGGGTGATGCCGGGGAGGATGGTGCCGTCCAGTTCCGGGGTCACCACTTCGTCCCCCAGCACGAACATCACGTTCATGGCGCCCACTTCCCCCACATATCTGTGGTGGATGGCGTCCAGCCACAGCACCTGGGAGTAGCCCTGTTCTTCCGCCACTTCCTGAGCCTTCATGGAAGCTGCGTAGTTGCCGCCGGTCTTGACGTGGCCGGTGCCGCCCCGGACGGCACGGACATAGTTGGTCTCCACATAAATCTTCACCGGGGCCAGGCCGCTTTCATAGTAAGCCCCGGAGGGAGACATGATGATGAAGAATTTATAGTCGGTGGAGGTGTGGGCCCCCAGGTTGCGCTCGGTGGCAATCATAAAGGGGCGGATGTACAGAGAAGCACCGTAGGTTTTGGGCACCCACTCCGCATCCAGTTCCACCAGGGCCTCCAATGCCTTAACACAGAAATCCACGTCGATGGTGGGCATGCAGATTCGGTCACAGGAGGTGTTCATCCGCTTGAAGTTCTCTGCCGGGCGGAAGAGCTGCACCACGCCGTCTGCGGTGCGGTAAGCCTTCATGCCTTCAAAAACTTCCTGGCTGTAATGCAGGCAGTTGGCGGCAGGGCTCAGGGGTACGTCCTGGAAGGGGAGGATTTTGGCGTCGTGCCAACCGTTTTCCCGGTCCCAATCCATCATAAACATGTGGTCGGTAAAGATGTGTCCGAAGCCCAGCTTGCTGTCGTCAGTAGGACGGGCTTTGGGTGTTTTGGTTTTTTCCACGGTGAATTCCATGCAAAAGCATCTCCATTTCCGTAATTCTGATTCAGCTTCTATTATAGCAACCTTGCTCCAATTTTACAACTGCTTTTTTGCTTCCGAAACCATTTTTTGGTTTTTTCCCCATTTTTACCCCGAAACCAGGCGTCGGGTTTTCATTGTTCCAAAACCGGCGGGAAAAACCGACAAAACCAAAGAAAAAGACCGGTTTCGGTTGCGCCGGTTCAGCGGAGAGTGTATAATGGGAAAACAAAACCATTTAGGGAAAAAACAAGTCTGTTTTCCCCTGCCGGGGGAATAAAATGGAAGGAAGAAAACAAGCGGGAAAGGAGTTTACAGCATGGGTTGGCTGGAACTGGTGATGATTGCCATCGGGCTGAGCATGGACGCCTTTGCGGTGAGTTTGTGCAAAGGGCTGAGTTTGGGAAAGGTAAATTGGAAGCACTGTCTGAAGGCGGGGCTGTATTTCGGGGGTTTCCAGATGGGGATGCCCATTTTGGGCTACTATCTGGGCAGCAGCTTTTCCTGGCTGATTCAATCGGTGGACCACTGGATTGCCTTCGGGCTACTGGCCATCATCGGCGGCAACATGATTCGGGAGAGCTTCCAGGAAGAAGAATGTCCCGACCCCTCCATGGGGGTGAAGGCCATGCTGCTGTTAGCGGTGGCCACCAGCATCGACGCCCTGGCAGTGGGGATTTCCTTTGCCTTTTTGCAGCTGGAGCACATCTGGCTATCCTGCGGGATCATCGGGATCATCACCTGTGTGCTGTCCATGATCGGCATCAAGCTGGGCAGTGTGGCAGGGTCCAAGCGGCAGTCTTTAGCGGAGCGAATCGGGGGGATTATTTTAATCCTCATCGGCGTGAAGATTTTGTTGGAGCATTTGGGGATTTTGCCCTTTTAAGGAAACGCAGCAGGAGGTTTCAACATGAGCCGGTATTCCAGCCATGATTTGACGGAGTTTGAGTTCCACGACGCCTGGGCGGATGAAATACGCCGGGAAGGGGAGGTCCTGACCTGCCGGGTGAAGCATCTCAACCTTCACGCTGATGCTCCGGGAAACCCCTATCCCCAGGACATGGAACTGGGCCGGGCTGTGCTGACCTTTTCCGGGTTTCAGGTCAAGGAGTATTGCCTGCCTGGCTATGAGGACGGGAGCGCTGAGACCCATCCGGAGCAGCGGTTTTTCGGAGCGGACGCAGAAAAACGGTTCGCTCTGGCGGCAGCGGAAGGGCTGCGGCTCTACGGCATTTACCCGCCTTCCTCCCAGGAGCCAGCCCACTGGACCTTGGAAGCCCGGGGGAAGACAGAGCTTTACTTCACGTTAGCCTTTTCCTTCCGTCAGGCTTTGATGGAGTGGGAGGAGTTTGCGGGGAAAGCATGGTATGTAAACTTTCCTTCCAACCCTTGACTTTTTCCAGTCTCTTGGGGTATAATAATTGGCAAAGCCAATCATTACGGTTCCCCTCTTGGCCGGCACAATATCCGGCCGGCCATTTTGCTTCGCAAAAGCCGAGGGAAACCCAACGGATTTTTTTGGTATAATAACAAAAAACCAAACCAGCAAACGCTGTGAAAAGGAAAGTACATCGTCCGGCGCTTTTTCAGAGAGCTGCTCCCCGGCTGCAAGGGCGGCAAAGACCTGGCGGTGGAAAATGGCCTTGGAGCGACGCACCGAGGGGAAATTCCCTTAGGCTGCGGCGGGTGTGCCCGTTACAGCACTGCGCTGTGTCAGCAGCTACAGAGGCCGGAGCATTCCGGTAAATCAGGGTGGTACCACGAAGAAGTTCTTCTCTCGTCCCTGGACCAATGGGTTCAGGACGGGAGTTTTTTCTTTTTGGTGCCCAAAACAAAAAAAGGAGTTTTGAGAATGAAACCCGAAAACAACTACTACATTACCACCGCCATTGCCTACACCTCCCGCAAGCCCCACATCGGCAACAGCTACGAGATTGTCCTCACCGACGCCATTGCCCGGTACCAGCGGCTGAACGGCAAAAACGTCTTTTTCCAGACCGGCACTGACGAACACGGCCAGAAGATCGAGGAATTAGCCGAAGCCGCCGGCATCTCCCCCAAAGCCTATGTGGACGGGGTGGCCGGAGAGATCAAATCCCTGTGGGACTTGATGAACTGCTCCTACGACAAATTCATCCGCACCACCGACCCGGAGCACGAAGCGGTGGTGAAGAAGATCTTCAAAAAGCTCTACGACCAGGGCGACATCTACAAAAGCCAGTACGAAGGCTGGTACTGCACCCCCTGCGAGAGCTTCTGGACCGAGACCCAGCTGAAGGACGGCTGCTGCCCAGACTGCGGACGGCCGGTGAAGAAAACCAAGGAGGAAGCCTACTTTTTCCGGATGAGCAAGTACCAGGACCGGCTGATGCAGTATATTGAGGACCACCCGGACTTCATCCAGCCGGAAAGCCGGAAGCGGGAGATGGTAAACAACTTCCTCAAGCCCGGTTTGCAGGATTTGTGTGTCTCCCGGACCTCCTTTAACTGGGGCATCCCGGTGGACTTTGATTCCAAGCATGTAATCTACGTCTGGATTGACGCCTTGACCAACTATATCACCGGCATCGGCTACGACCCCGACGGCAGCAGCCCTCAATTTGAGCAGTTCTGGCCGGCGGACGTCCACATCATTGGCAAGGACATCCTCCGGTTCCACACCATCTACTGGCCCATTATGCTCATGGCCCTGGATTTGCCGTTGCCCAAGCAGGTGTTCGGCCACCCCTGGCTGCTGTTCAGCCAGGAAAAGATGAGCAAGAGCCGGGGCAATGTGATTTATGCCGACGACCTCTGCCGTCACTTCGGGGTGGACGGGGTCCGGTACTACCTGCTCAAGGAAATGCCCTTTGGCAGCGACGGCTCCATCACCTACGAAACGGTGATTGCCCGCTACAACTCCGATTTGGCCAACACCCTGGGCAATTTGGTCAACCGCACGGTGGCCATGACCAACAAGTATTTCGGGGACAAAGTCTCCCGTCCCGCCGCCGGAGATGAACTGGACGCCCAGCTCACCGGACTGGCGGAAAGCACGGTGGGCGAATACCGCAAGCTGATGGAAGGGTTCCGGGTGGCCGACGCTCTGGAAGCCATCCTGAACCTGGCACGACGGGCCAACAAGTATATCGACGAAACCGCCCCCTGGGCTCTGGCCAAGGACGAGGCCAACAAGGAAAAGCTGGAAGGGGTGCTGTACCGGCTGCTGGAAGTGATCCGGTATCTGGGTGCGCTGCTCCAGCCCTTTATGCCCGACACCGCGGAAAAGATCTTCGCCCAGATCGGCAGCCAGACCAAGAGCCTGAACAGCCTGAAGGTCTTCGGCGCAGAAGAAAGCTACACCGTGGGCAAGGCAGAGCCCTTGTTTGCCCGGATCGACGAAGCCAAAAAGCTGGCGGAATTGGAGGAAGAAGCCAAGGCCAAAGCGCCCAAGGAAGAAACCAAGGAAGAAGTGCCCGGCCTGGCTCAAATCGGCATTGAGGACTTTGCCAAGGTGGAGCTGCGGGCGGCGAAAATCACTGCCTGCGAGCCCATTCCCAAGGCCAAGAAGCTGTTGAAGCTCACCCTGGACGACGGCACCGGCACCCCCCGGACAGTGGCCAGCGGCATCGCCCCCTGGTATAAGCCGGAAGACCTCACCGGCAAGACCATTGTGGTGGTGGCCAACCTGAAGCCCGCCAAGCTCTGCAGGGTGGAAAGCAACGGCATGATTCTGGCGGCGGACTGCCCCGGCGGCCAGGTGAAGGTGCTGTTTTTGGACGATTCCATTCCGGCGGGGAGCAAGATTCGGTAAGTTAAAATTTAGGTCCAGCCTTTTTAAAGGCTGGTGGGGTTGCAAGGGGCAACGCCCCTGCAAAGTGAAATATTTTAATCAAAGATTCTCCGTTTCACGATATAATTGCAAAAAGTTATGACCGAAACGGATTGGAATCCACCCGCCTAATGGCGTTAAGCCAAGGGCGGGACAATTCGGAAACAGTTGGAACCTTTTTGACAGACCCAAAACCCCTTCTTAGGGCTTCGCCCTAAATCCCAGAAACTTTTTTGAAAAAAAGTTTCATCAAAAAACTTTAAGTTCGGAGGCTATGTCATGCCCATCCAAAACATCTTCGACTCCCACGCCCACTACAACGACGGCCGCTTTGACGCCGACCGGGAAGCACTGTTTGCTTCCCTGCCCCAACAGGGAGTGCGGCGCATCCTCCACATGGGCTGCGACTACGCCACCTCCCTGCTGAGCCTGGAGTACCAAAAAGCCTACCCGGATTTATTCTTCGCCGCCGTAGGGCTGCACCCGGAGGACATCCCCCAGAACGGCTGGGAGCAGGAACCGGAGCGCATCGCCGCTTTGGCAGAGCGTCCGGAGGTGGTCTGCGTGGGGGAAATCGGCTTGGACTACTACTGGGACGCTTCCCGGAAGGAGCTGCAAAAGCAGGTGTTTGCCGCCCAGCTGGAGCTGGCCAACCGCTTGGGCAAGCCGGTGAGCGTCCACTGCCGGGAAGCCACCGGGGACTGCATGGAGCTTCTGGCCCAGTACAAACCCAAAGGGGTGCTGCACTGCTTTTCCGGTTCCGCCGAAACCGCCAAAGAGGTGGTGAAACTGGGGATGTACCTGGGATTTACTGGAGTGCTCACCTTTCCCAATTCCAAAAAGGCACGGGCGGCGGTGGAGGCCGTCCCCATGGACCGGCTGCTGCTGGAAACCGACGCCCCCTACATGGCCCCGGTGCCCTGCCGGGGACGGCGGTGCGACAGCTCCATGATCGCCCACACCGCCGCTGTCATGGCCGAAATCAAGGGAGTGTCCACCCAGGAGATGGTGGATCAGTGCACCAAAAATGCCTATGCTATGCTGGGAATGTCCCCGGAATGAATCAGGAGGTGCTTTCATGATTTTAGAAACACCCCGTCTGCTCCTCCGCCCCTGGGAGGAAAGCGACGCCCAGGACTTATTTGAATACGCCAAAGACCCCCGGGTGGGGCCCATTGCCGGGTGGCCCGCCCACAAAACGGTGCAGGACAGCCTGGACACCATCCGCACCGTCTTTTCGGTACCCTATGTGTTTGCGGTGGTACCCAAAGAGGTGGGAAAGCCGGTGGGAGCCATCAGCTTACAGCTTGGGAGCAACAGCAATTTCCCCCTGCCGGACACCGAAGGGGAGATCGGCTACTGGATCGGCGTGCCCTATTGGGGGCAGGGCTACATCCCGGAAGCGGTAAAGGGACTGCTTCGCTGGGGTTTTGCCGATTTGCACCTGGAAAAAATCTGGTGCGGATACTTTGAAGGCAACCAGAAGTCCCGCCGGGTCCAGGAAAAATGCGGCTTTACCTACCACCACACCAACCAAGACATCCTTTGGCCCCTCACCGGGGAGACCAAAACCGAACACATTTCCTGCCTCACCCGGCAGGACTGGGCGGCGAGCCAGCCCTGAACCCGCCCCACCTTATCAAGCCTACAAAGGAGACGTTATGCAAACCAAAGATTTATTTTCCCGCCCCTACCCCACCTTTTCCCTGGAGGTATTCCCCCCAAAAACCAAAAGCTCGGTGGAGACCATCTACACCACCCTCAGCGGCTTAAAGGGACTGCCGGTGGACTTTATCTCGGTGACCTACGGGGCCGGGGGGAGCGATACCCAGAAAAACAAAACCTGCGAAATTGCCAGCCTGATCAAGCGGGAGTACGGCATTGAGCCGGTGGCCCACCTGACCTGCGTCTCCTCCACCCGGGAGGAGTTGAAGCAGACCCTGGCCCAGCTCAAGGAAAACGGCGTTGAAAACATCCTGGCCCTTCGGGGGGACATCCCCGAAGGGATGGAGCCCAAGCACGACTTCTACCACGCCAACGAACTGGCCAGCTTCATCAAAGCCCACTACCCGGAATGCAACCTGCTGGGAGCCTGCTACCCGGAAGTCCATGCCGAAGCCAAAAGCATGGACCAGGACATCCAGAACCTAAAACACAAGGTGGACGCCGGGGTGAGCCATCTCATCACCCAGCTATTCTTTGACAACAGCCATTTTTACCATTTTATGGAAAAGCTCCGGGGAGCGGGGGTGGACACCCCGGTGGAAGCGGGGATTATGCCCTTGACCACCGTCAGCCAGGTGCAGCGGATGGTGAGCATGTGCGGCGCCAGCGTGCCCAACGAGCTGAGCACTCTGGTCAACCGCTACGCCGATTCCCCGGAAGACTTGGCCAAGGCAGGCACCGAATTTGCCTTAAATCAGATTTACGACCTCATCCGCCACGGGGTGCAGGGGATTCATCTGTATACCATGAACAACGTGGCCCTGGCCCAAACCGTCACCAAAGCGGTACTGCCCGCCATGGGGAGAAGTCTCTGATGCAGCAGATCATCCGGGAACTGGACCGGCAGGAAATCCTGCGGTATCTGGGATGGCGGGGGGGAGAGCTTTCCCCGCAGATGGACCAACTGCTGACCCGGTGCATCCAGTCCACCTTAGAGACCATCCGGCCAAATTACCGCTACCAGTACTTTCCCATTGCTTCCACCCCGGAGGGCATCCAGGTGGAACAAACCGGGCTGCTGCTCACCGGCAGTTCCATTGCCCGGCATCTGGAAGGGTGCCACAGCGTCTATCTTTTGGCAGGCACCATCGGCTTGGCTCACGAACAGCTTTTGCGCAAAACCATGCTCACCCAGCCGGAGGCCGGAGTGGTGCTGGACAGCTGCGGCTCGGCGGCGGCGGAAGCGGTGGCAGAGCTGGCAGACCGGGAAATCCAAAGACTGGCTGCCGGTGAGGGGAAATACACCACCCCACGGTTCAGCCCCGGCTACGGGGACCTACCCCTAAGCTGCCAGCAGCCGCTGCTTTCCGCATTGCGGGCCATGCAGACTTTGGGAATGACAGTAAGCAGCGGCGGACTGCTCTCCCCCAACAAGTCGGTGACCGCCATCATCGGAGTGCGGGACACCCCGGCCAACCAAACTCGATCCCCCTGTGACGCCTGTCTGAAACGGGGAAACTGTGAATTTCGAAGGAGGAATCAGGTTTGCTACCGATCCAAACAAGGTTAAAGGAAGAGGGCTTTCTGCTGCTGGACGGGGCCATGGGCACCATGCTCCAAGCGGCCAACGCTCCCATGGGCAAGGTGCCGGAAGCCTTAAATATGACCCATCCGGAAGTGATTGCTTCCATCCACAAAAGCTATCTGGAAGCGGGGGCCCAGGTGCTGTACGCCAACACCTTTGCCGCCAACCCCTACAAGGTCAAAGACTGCCCCTATTCCTCCACCCAGCTGATTCAGGCGGGGGTGAAGCTGGCCAAAGACGCCGCCGGGGATCGGGCCTGGGTGGCCCTGGATCTGGGGCCCATCGGGGAGATGCTGGCCCCCAACGGCAGCTTATCCTTTGACACCGCCTACGGCTACTACAAGCAGATGGTCACCGACGGCGTGGCGGCGGGGGCGGATTTGGTGGTGCTGGAAACCATGACCGACCTGCTGGAACTGAAGGCCGCCTTACTGGCAGTGAAGGAGAACAGTTCCCTTCCCGTCTTCTGCACCATGACCTTCGAGGAAAACGGACGCACCTTTGCGGGCGTCAGCGTGGACTGCGCCGCCGTGACCTTGGAAGGGCTGGGGGCGGACGCCGTGGGCATCAACTGTTCCCTGGGTCCGGAAGAAATCCTGCCCCTGATTCAAAAAATGGCCAAGTACACCTCCCTGCCCCTGATCGTCAAAGCCAACGCCGGGCTGCCGGATCTGAACACCGGCGCCTACAACGTAACGGCCCAGGACTTTGCCAAGGGGGCGGAAGAATTTATCCGCTGCGGGGTGACCATCCTGGGGGGCTGCTGCGGCACCACCCCGGACTATATCCGCAGACTGCGCACCCTGCTGGACCAAAGCCAGCCGGTAACACGGCAGGTGGAGCGGGCGTCCCGGCTCTGTTCCGCCAGCCGGATGGTGGAGGTGGATCGGGTGCGGATGATTGGCGAACGGATCAACCCCACCGGCAAAAAGAAATTCCAGCAGGCACTGCGAGACCACAACATCGGCTACCTGCTTACCCAAGGGCTGGAACAGGTCCAGGCGGGAGCGGAGATTCTGGACGTGAACGTGGGCCTGCCGGACATCGACGAACCCGCCACCATGGTGGAGGTGGTAAGCCAGCTCCAAAGCGTGCTGGACCTGCCCTTGCAGCTGGATTCCTCCCACCCGGAGGTGATTGAAGCGGGGCTTCGCATCTACAATGGCAAGCCCATCGTCAATTCCGTCAACGGGGAGCCGGAGGTACTGGAGCGCATCCTGCCTCTGGTAAAGAAGTACGGTGCGGCTGTGGTGGGGTTGACTATGGACAAAAACGGCATCCCCTCCACTGCGGAAGAACGGCTGGAAATCGGCCGGCGGATTGTCACGGCCTGCCAGTCCTACGGCATCCCCAAGGAGGACATCTACCTGGACTGCTTGACCCTCACCGTTTCGGTGCAGCAGAAGGAAGCCCTGGAAACCTTAAAGGCAGTGCGGCTGGTGAAACAAAAGCTGGGGGTGAAGACGGTGCTGGGGGTGTCCAACATCTCCTTCGGCCTGCCGGACCGGGAGGTGATCAACACCACTTTCCTGACCCTGGCCATGGAGGCCGGGCTGGACCTTCCCATCCTCAACCCCAACAACGCTGCCATGGTGGGGGCGGTGGACGCCTTCCATCTCCTCACCGGCAAGGACGTGAGCGGGGAAGCCTATCTGGCCCGCCACGCCGGGCAGAAAGCGGCGGCGCCCCAGGTTCCGGCGGCGGCAGCCTCCGACCCCAAAGAGGGGCTGTACCAGGCGGTGCTGGCGGGGCTGAAGGAGCAGGCGGGCAGTCTCTGCAAGGAGCTGTTAGCCACCATGCCCCCCATGGAGGTGGTCAACCAGGTGCTGATTCCCGCCCTGGACCAGGTAGGAGCGGAGTTTGAGACCGGCAAGCTGTTTCTGCCCCAGCTCATCCAGTCCGCCACCGCCGCCCAGGCTTCCTTTGAACAGATCAAGGACTACCTGGCGGCCCACCCCGACCCGGAAGCCAAGGTGCAGAAGGAGAAGATCATCCTGGCCACGGTGGAGGGGGACGTCCACGACATCGGCAAGAACATTGTCAAGGTGATTCTGGAAAACTACGGCTACCCGGTGATTGATTTGGGCAAGGACGTGCCGGTGCAGAAGGTGGTGGAGGCGGTGCGGCAGCACGGCGCCAAGCTGCTGGGCTTATCCGCCCTGATGACCACCACGGTAGCCAACATGGAAAAGACCATCCAGGCGGTGCGCCGGGCGGGCCTTCCCTGCACCATTATGGTAGGCGGCGCAGTGCTCACCCCGGAGTACGCCGAAAAAATCGGGGCGGACTACTACGCCAAGGACGCCAAGCAGAGTGCGGATATTGCCAAGCTGGTGTTGGGGTAAGCGAACCGCCTACCTATGGGGAAACGGATTGTGTGAGGTGATGGAAGTGGCGTATCCACGGCTGCGGGACTTACGGGAAGACCGGGAACTGATGCAAAAACAGGTGGCCGCCTATCTGGGCATCGACCAGAGGGTCTACAGCAATTACGAAACCGGCAAGCGGGAAATCCCCACCCGGCTGGTGATTGCCTTAGCGGACTTCTACCACACCTCCACCGACTACATTTTAGGAAGAACCAACCGGATAGAGCCTTACAAAGACTGAAATAGACACACGAGAAAAGCCAGAGCGGTTTCGCTCTGGCTCTCCTTTTTGAGGTAAGAAGGCGGTAAACAGTCCTTTCATTTTCGGCCAAACACCGATTTGAGGGAAATGGAAGGGCTGCAATCGCCTTATTTTTTGATAACCGAACAGGTATCACAAGGCCATTTTACCACCTTGCAACAGCGTTGTCAAGCTCGGCACAGCCTCCCAAAAAGGGGCTTCCGCCGCCTTTCCGGGCAAAGGGCCATGTGCCCCATCGGCTATTTTCCCACATAAACCTGCACTTCATAATTCCATTGCAGAATGCCGGACACCACCACAAGCTGCACCGTAAAGGCCGGGTCTGTGCCGTACTCCGCTTTCGCTTTCCGGATTAGCCCGTCCAGTACCTCCTGCCGGTTTTCTTCGGTGCAGCCTGCGCACAGGTACTTTCCTTCCGGCAGCACCTTGAGACCCTCTACCTGTGCATAGCTCAGGCAGAGGGCGAACAGCCTTGAGACCCCGTTTTCGGTGTAGACACCGGCCAGGTCCTCAAAGGAAAACTGCTCTTTTAAGGCGGGCGTCACCTGATTGTAGAAGTGGCTGAGGTAGTTCCAAAGATTCTCCACCGTGGGCGCTTCCAAGGTATCGGAAAGCAGAATCACCCGGACGGGAAGGTCTTTGAGAAAAGCGCCGGAACCCCTTTGCTGCCTCTGCAATTTCTTCTCATAGTCCGCTTTGGCCAGCTGGATTTTTGATTTGCTGTACTCCAGGGCGGCAATTTTCTCTTCCGCCTTTTTCTCCGCCTGGGCTAAAAAGTCCACGATTTTTTCCAAATCGTCGTACTCCAACACCTTTTTGATTTCCTGAAGCGGCAGGTCCATGAGCTGCAACGCCCGCACCGTGTTCAGCCGCACCAGATCCTGCTGGGTATAGTAGCGGTAATGGGTCCACGGGTCCTTTTTGCTTGGCTTCACCAATCCGATGCGATCATAGTGCCGCAGGGTTTCGCTGGTGGTGTGGACCACCTTGGCCGCCTCTCCGACGGAAAAATACGGTTTCATGGCTGTGTTCCCCCCTTGACCTTTGTGTTACACAAAGGTTTATACTTTATTCTAGCATAGAAGATTGCCCAAAGCAATCCCTGTGCCAGCCGGATTGGAGGGGGCGCTGCCTGAGAAAAAGCAGCAGCCAAACGGCCGTACGAATATAGGAAAACGTCAGAGATGGAGGAATTGCCATGAAAAAAATCATTTCACTTGCATTGTGCCTGGTGCTGAGCAGCTTTGTTTTGGCGGGTTGCTCAGACAATAGCGAACCCTTTGAGGAAAAAAGCTATACCTCGGACACGCAAATCCAGGAAATCAGCCTGGATGTGCAGGACAGGGAAATTGAGGTGACACTGTCCCCAGACCAACAGGTCCACATCCAATACTTTGAAAACAGCAAAGAGTATTACGACCTTTCTGTTTCCGACCAAAACGTGCTGACCATGACCAGCGCCACCAACAAAGATTGGACCGACTACATCGGAGGAAAGCCCTCGGCCGAATATCGGAAAATCACATTGCAGGTGCCCGACGTACTGTTGGAACAGCTGACCCTCTCCACCACCAACGAAAACATCCGCCTTTCCCCCTTGGCCGTCACGGGAAGCGTACGCCTTTGTTCCAACGGAGGAAACATCTCCTTTGGCAATCTGGACGTAGGCAGCGCCCTGACCTTAGAGGTGAAAAACGGAAACATTTCCGGCGCCATTGTGGGGGGCTACGATGATTTTGCCATCCAGTCCAACAGCAAAAAAGGGGAAACCAATCTGCCGGAGCAGAAGGACGGGGGAGAAAAAGCCCTGAATGTGTCCAGCAACAACGGCGACGTGAACATTGAATTTATCACCAAATAATCCAGGCGGAGGGCATTATTTCCCCTGCCGCAAATCACCCAGGACCGTTCCGATGTCCCGGTCCAGGCAGATGGATTGTTCTGCAATCTCTCGGGGACACATGGCTTCCCCGAAATTCACGCAGGCATAAACCGCCTTTGGGTTTTTGGCCGTCATCTGCCAGAAGGGGTACTTGATGATCACCGGGGTGTTGGCACCCACCCCAAGCTCCAAAAGCAAAAGGTGCATCCCTTCATGGCGGCGGAGAAAATCCTCGTACCGGCCGGAAGCGGCATACCAGCCGTCGTCTTGCACAAAGGTCATGTCACAGCGCAGGTTCATGGTCATGGGCGCGCCGCAGACCGGGCATTTGGGGATGAGCTGGGAAGGAATCTTCCCATCCTTCTGCCGGGCCGCCATCTGCCGCACCGCTTCCTCATTGTCGTAGGTTTTTTGGTGGCAAGGCTTGGAGCACTGCCACAGGCCGTAATCCCCCTGGGTGTAAAACAAGCGCTTTTTGTCAAAACCGGCAAGCTGGAACTGGTGGTCCACATTGGTGGTGATCACGAAATAATCCTTGTCCTTCACCAGCTCCAGCAGGTCCCGGTAGGGCTTGCCCACACCGGCTTCATAACGGTTGACCAGAATCATGCGGCTCCACCAGGCCCAGTATTCCTCTAAGGTATCATAGGGATAGAACCCCCCGGAATACATGTCGTGGAAGCCGTATTTTGCTTCAAAATCAGAAAAATACTGTTGGAACCGTTCCCCGCTGTAAGAAAAACCGGCGGAGGTGGACATTCCTGCGCCTGCGCCGATAACCACGGCGTCGGCGCTTTTTATTTCCTGCTTCAACCGTTCAATCTGCTCTGAGTAACTTCCGGTAAATGTTGAGATCGGTTTCCTTAAAAACATTGAATATCACCTCCATTTTGCTGTTAGTATCTTCCCGATAGCCTTTTACGGTTTCAATGGCAATCTCCGCCGCTTTCTCATTGGGAAAATGAAATTCCCCGGTGGAGATGCAGCAGAACGCAATGCTTTTGAGCTGGTTCTGCTCTGCCAGCTCCAGGCAGGAGCGGTAGCAGGACACCAGCAGGTCCTTGTCCCTTTGGGTGAGCCGCCCGCCTACGATGGGTCCCACGGTGTGCAGGACGTAGCGGCAGGGCAGGTTAAAGGCCGGGGTGATCTTCGCCTTGCCGGTTTCCTCTTCCCGCCCCTGCCGCTTCATCAATTCTGCGCAGGCCAGCCGAAGCTGGATTCCGGCGAAGGTGTGGATGGCGTTGTCAATGCACCTATGGCAGGGTACAAAACACCCCAGCATCTGGCTGTTTGCCGCATTGACAATCCCGTCGCAGGCCAGGGTGGTTATATCCCCCTGCCAGAGGTAAATTCCTTCCTGCACCGGCTGCAGATCTTCCAGCCGGGTAATTCCCTTGCGCCGGATTTCCTCTTGCAGATAAGCGTCCTGCACCGCCAGAAATTCCGCACCGGCGGGACGGGGCATTCGAATGTTCAACAGGGAACGGAGCAGCTGCTTCTGCCCCTGCTCCTCCTGCGGAATTTCTATTTCCGGATATTGCGGCTGTTCTTTCAGCAGCTCTTGGATTAAGTACAGCCGTCTTTGCTGCTGTGTCATCTTTCTCCCTCCCGAATCACCGCCTGCTGGGGGCAGACCTCCATGCAGTTTCCGCAGTGCAGGCAGTGTTGCTGCACAATCACTGCGGGAGTGGAAGTGAAATCAATGCAGTTCTGGGGACAGACCCCTTCACAAACCCGGCAGCCAATGCAGGCTGCGGTGATAACATACCGTTCCGGTTGCGCCGTTTCTTCTCCAAAGGAGAAGGAAAACCGCTCAATGGGCTTTTTGGACAGGTCGAACCACTCGCCCCTTCCCTGATAAAGCCGGAACACCGTCAACGCCTTTTGGGACTCCGGGGTGGGATAGATTTGATTCATATAGGGGTTCTTTTCAAACAGCCTGCCCAGCAGGCCGCCGCCCAGCTCCTCCACCTTCCCCCGCACCGATACCGCCACGCAGGACATGGTATCTTCCCCCTTCATGCCGGTGAGCGCCAGGTATCCCTTTTGTTTCAAACGGGCATAAAAGCCCTTGCCTTTGGCGGTGAGAAAATACAGCCCGTTTTCATCCGCATCCATCACGTCGATGGCACAGGTCACAGGCAGGCCCTGGGCATCTGTGGTGGCAGCCACGGTGGAGTGAATTTCCTGCTGCAAATAACGCAGCACCTCTGTTGCCGTCATTGGAATACACCTCCTGTGCTTCTATCATACCTCAGACCGGGAAATTCGTAAAGTACGCACAATATTGTGGCGTAGTTACCAACAGGAAACCATGGCCCGTCGGTGGAAAAACCCTTTTCCAAAGCGCCAACGGATAGAAAAGCCGGGGTAGCTGAACCTCTGCCCAGAGCAAAGGCCAAGTTCTCCGAAAACGCAGCTCTCCTTTTTTCCCTCCCTTTTCCATCATTGGAAAGGGTTGTTTTTATATCCAAATAGTTATCAAAGAATCACTTTGCCTCCGGGGTATGCTATTGTCAAGATAATCAAACGGTTATCGGAGGCAAAAGGATGGGTTATTATCCAAGGCTGCGGGATTTGCGGGAAGATCAGGATCTGACCCAGCGGCAGCTGGCATTGTTTCTAGGTATGCCCCAGCCCCAGTACTGCCGGTACGAACGGGGGGTGCGGGACATCCCCACCGACCTGCTCATTGCACTGGCAGATTTTTACCACACATCCACCGACTATATCCTGGGACGCACCAACAATTCCGCTCCCCCGCAGCGGTAAAAGAAAAGAGAAGCGAAGCTGTTTTGCAGCACGCTTCTCTTTTGTTCTTTTATCCTTCGTTGATCCAAACCTGCATAGCGCCCTGCTTCCGGTTTCCCCAGAGGAAATAGGGCACCGCTTTAATGGGCACCGGCTCGGTTTCCGGCGGGGTGTCTTCATAAAGGTTCTTGAAGGCCTTTTCCTTTAAGCCGGTAAACCGCATGGAAACATAGGAACCGATGTCCTCGTCCTTTTCATGGGCGGTGACAATGGACACGCTGCGGGGCAGGTGCAGCCGGCAGAGGCTTTTGCCGTTGTCCACCGCTTCCAGGCAGTACACCAGCGGCCCCCGCATCAGGCAGACCTTGCCGGCGTTCTCCCGGACCCGGGGATCGGCGTACACCCGGCGGGGCTTGACAGGAAAGCTCAGGGATACTTTATCCCCTTCCTTCCAGTCCCGGGTCAGGTAGCAGTAGCCGTCCTTCACCGGCACCGCCACCTCTTCTTCATTGACCATGAAGGTCAATTCCTTGCACCAGCCCGGGATATGGATGGCCAGGGTAGTAAAGGTCTTGCCGGGCGCAACCTCATAGCTCACCCTGCCCTTCCAAGGATAGGAGGACTGGCTCTTGATTACGGTGCCGTCGGCGGCGGTGTAGCTGCCTCCTAAGTACAGATGGGAGTACACCGTGGTTTCGTTTTCGCCCCAGGCGTATTCCCCCAGGCTCTCCACCAGCCGGGCCAGGTTGGGCGGGCAGCAGGCGCAGGCGTACCATTTGGGGCGGGCAGGCAGGGCGTGTTTGTATTCCGGCCATTTGCCGGACAGGCCGGGCACCACTTCCAGGGGGTTGACATAGAAGAACCGGCTTCCGTCTTTCTGCATCCCGCTTAAAATACCGTTATACAGGCAGCGCTCCATCACATCGGCGTACTCCCCCTTCACGTCCAGGGAAAGCATCTTCCGGGCAAAGAACACCAGGCCGATGGAGGCGCAGGTTTCGGCGTAGGCGGTGTCGTTGGGCAGATCGAAGTCCTGGGTAAAGGCTTCTCCATGGGCGGAGGAGCCGATGCCGCCGGTGACGTACATCCGCCGGTGGGTGGCGCTTTCAAACAGGGTGCGGCAGGCCCGGTACAGGGACTTGTCCCCGGTTTCCCCCGCCAGGTCCGCCATGGCGGTGTAGAGGTACATGGCCCGGACGCTGTGGCCCACCGCCTCCCGCTGGTCCCGCACCGGGGCGTAGCTCTGGTTATAGGCGGTGTCCTTGGGGTCCATGCCGAAGTGGGTCCAACCCCGCTGTTTGGCTTCCTCCTCGAAGAAATGGGGATTTTTCCCCCGCTGGTTGATAAAGTAGGCGGACAGATCCAAGTACCGCTTTTCCCCGGTGGCCCGGTACAGCCGCAGCAGTGCCAGCTCGATTTCCTCGTGGCCGGGGATACCTTCCTGCTTGCCTTCTCCGAACCGGGAGTCGATGTGGTCCGCCATCCGGCACATCACCTTCAACAGCTTGTCCTTGCCGGTGGCTTCATAATAGGCCACCGCCGCTTCCATCATATGGCCGGCGCAGTACAGCTCATGGCATTCCTGCAAGTTCTGCCAGCGGTGTTCCGGCTCCTTGATGGTAAAGTAGGTGTTGAGGTAGCCGTCCGGCTGCTGGGCCTTTTCAATCAGGTCGATGACATCATCCGCCCGGGCTTCCAGTTTTTTATCCGGCTTCCGCTCCAGAGAGTAGGCCACCGCTTCCAGCCATTTGGCCACGTCGCTGTCCTGAAACACCACGCCGTAGAACTCCCCTTTGCTTTCCTTGGCGGCAATGCGGAAATTTTCAATGGCATGGCTCTTTTCCGCACCAGAAACCTGGTCATTCAAAATTTTTTCCTGATAAGGGATCACCGTGTCGCTGATCAAATCCTGGATGGGGGTCCAGAAATTATCCTTCACCTGGCAGCGCTTCAAACTGCCCTGAGTCTCCGTTTTTTTCATCTTGCATACCTCCCGGCTGATGCCGATTATTACCTTTTATTGTAATCCATATCCCAGGGATGACACAACCTAAAAAGGTCAGATATTGGTGTGAAAAGGTTAGATACCGTTAAAAATCTTCCGGTGCATTGGAGAAAAAAGGGGTGATTTTTTCTCCTACCCTAATTCTGCCGCCACGAACCCCATGCCGGGGACCCAAAGGTCCTCCTCATGTTCCGGCAGGGTCAAACCGCTTTGCAGCAGCACCTTCCAGCCCCCGGACAGGGGCAGCTTCACCGGCTCCAAGCCGGGGTTCAAGGCCACCAGCAGTTTGCCCGGCTCCACCGCCGGATCTTCCAGGGTAAAGGCGATGAGACAGCCGGGAGTGTCCAAAAAGGTGAGGGCGGCGTCAATTTGCTCCTTGGTGCGCAGCCGCAGCAAGGGATGGGCTTTGCGAAAGGCGATGAGGGTGCGGTACAGGTCCCGGTGAGCTTGGACTTCCGGCTGCTCCAACCGTCCCCAGGGGATGCGGTTGCGGCCGTCGGAGGCGTTGTAGCTATTGGGGTCATATCCCCCATTGCCGTCGGCTTTGGAGAGCAGCAGTTCCTCGCCCCCCAACAGAAAGGGCATTCCCTGGCTGAAAAACACCATGGCCGCCGCCAGACCGTTGGCCGCCCGAAGAAATTCGGAAGACTGTTCCGGGAACACTTGAGCCAGCTTATCCCAAAGGGTCCAGTTATCGTGGCAGGAGACGAATTTCACCGCCTGGTCCGGCTGGGGGCACCACCAGGCATTGCCCCGGATGCAGTCCTTCAGCTGGGGGACAAATTCCTCTTCTCCCGCCAGCCAGCCCCCGGCGGGGCCGTCAAACAGGCTGCCCCGGACCCCGTCCCGGAGGGTGTCATTGAAAAAACCGAAGCCGGGGGTGAGGGCGGAAGTATCCTGCCCCGCCAGCACCGCCTCCTTTTTGGTAAGGTCGGAAGTCACCTTCCAGCCTTCCCCGTAAAACAGGCAGTGGGGGTTGACCTGCTTCACCCGCTCCATCACGGCGTTCACCGTCTCGGTATCCAGCAGGCTGGCGATGTCGAACCGGAAGCCGTCCAGGTGGTACTCCCTGGCCCAATACTCACAGCAGTCCGCCAGATACCGGCGCACCATGCTCCGCTCGGAGGCGGTGTCGTTGCCGCACCAGGAGCCGTTGGAGTACACCTTTTTCCCCTTCTGCTTCCGAATCCGGGAGAAGTATCCCGGCGCCAGCCGGTTGAAGGAAAAGGCTTCGGAGTCCGCCACATGGTTGAACACCACGTCCATCACCACCCCAATGCCCCGCTGGTGCAGGGCCAGGATGGCCTGTTTCAGCTCTCGCACCCGGACCCGTCCGTCCTGGGGGTCGGTGGCGTAGCTGCCTTCCGGGGCAAAGTAGTTCTGGGGGTCGTAGCCCCAGTTATAGCCCCCCTGGGCCTCGTCCACGGAACTAAAATCGTACACCGGCATAAGCTGTACATGGGTGATTCCCAGCTGCTGAAGATAATCCAGGCCGGTGGCTTCCCCAAAGGGGGTCACTGTGCCCCCTTCCGCCAGACCCAGGTACTTCCCCGGATGGCGGATGCCGGAAGCGGAATCCGAAGAAAGGTCCTGGACATGGATTTCGTACACCACAGCGTCCGCCGGATGGGTGACGGTGGAGAGGGGGCCGTCCTCCTCCCAGCCGGGAGGATTGGCGGTTGCCGGGTCCAGCACCATCCCCCGCCAGCCGTTGACCCCCACGGACTTGGCGTAGGGGTCCACTGCAAATAAGGTGGAGTCCCCCACCTTGGTTTCCAAGGCGTAGTACACCCCCGCCAGATTGCCGGGCAGGATCAGGGAATAAAACCCTTTGTCCTCCGGCTCCATCTTCCGGCGCTCTACCGGTTCTCCGGAGGGGGCCCCGGTGGGGTAAAGCAGCAGGGTCACCTGGGAGGCAGTGGGGGCCCACACCCGGAACAGGGTCTGCTCCGGGGTGTACAAAGCGCCCAGGGGACGGGTCAGATCGGTAAACTGTGCCTCAAACTTTTTGGAAGAGAAGGTGCGGCGCATTCCCCCCAGGTCCATGGGGGAAAGGGGTGGTTTTTTTGGCTCCATTTTGGCATCCTCCTTGGTCTTGCTGGGATAAAGTATACCAGATTTTTCCCCCTGCTACAACTGTTTTTCCCCAGGGAGACTTTTTTCAAAAAGGGGGTTGACAAACCGGGGCCGATCTGGTAAACTATCTCTTGTCGTCAACGTGACGGCAGAAAATATGGCGACATAGCCAAGTGGTAAGGCATGGGACTGCAACTCCCTGATCATCGGTTCAAATCCGGTTGTCGCCTCCAAAGGAACGCCCTGTTCTCAAAAGGAACGGGGCGTTTTTCTTTTTGCCCACGAAAGGTCACCCTGCCCACGACCTTTCTCCTCCAAACCTGGGCGGCAAAAAGGCCCGCCGCCCCCTGCCTTCGGCAGGACCGGTTTGGACGGCCCGGCACCACAAAAAATTTCCCGCCTTATCCGAAGATAAAGCGGGAAGGATTGAGAAAACGAAAGGTCACGCTGCGCACGACCTTTCTCGTCCAAACCTCAGGGGCAAAAATTCCAGCCCCTGTCTGCCTTCGGCAGAACCGGTTTGGACGGCTCGGCACCACAAAAATTTCCCGCCTTATCCGAAGATAAAGCGGGAAGGATTGAGAAAGAGCTCTCCGAAACGGAGATCTGAGGTTAGCGTTTTTTGGGGGAGACAATACGCAGATAGGCTTTGGAGGTTATTAGATACACCAAAGTGTAAATCACACAGAAAGCCGCCAAAGTAATGATGGTAGTAAACAAGAAGGTATCCCCGGCAAATTGGGAAGCCGTACCGGAATCCATCAAATCTAAAATTCGATTCATAATATTGAAGTTAAAGGCCAAATGAATGGCGGTGACAATCAAGGGCAGGAAGAACACCATCAGTACCTGAGAGCGAATGGTTTTCTTCACCTCTTTGCGGCTCATGCCCACCTTTTGCAGGATTTCGTACCGGTGCTGGTCTTCATAGCCTTCGCTGAGCTGCTTGTAGTAGATAATCAGCACCGCCGCCAAAGTAAAGAGGATGCCGATGAACAATCCCAAGAACAGGAACCCGCCAAACAGGGCGTAGGCGTCAGCTCGGTCCGACAACAGATTAGAAGCCCGGAATCCGCCGGACCATTCCTCACTTGCCGCATGGGAATCCGAGGTCATTTTGGCATAGCCGTCATCCCACAAAGAATTCAGAATTGCCATTTGTTGCTCTTCGGTGCCGCCGGTATTAAATTGATAATATCCTTGATAAATACTGGCTTGTTCCTGATAGGCGGCAATCTGCATCTGATTGACCTGCTCCAGGGTGTCAAAGGAATCCACCACCACATAGTACACAGGATAGGCAAATGCGCCATATTCTTCCTGAAGATAGTTGGGAAGAACCATATCCCCTGTTTTGGTGAAGGTCAGGCCGCCGATGGAAAAATTATCCTTCAAATCATCGCCGTAGTTTTGCCCGCTGATCTGCTCATAGACCAACGCCTCCCCCGACTGAAGGGAAACCGGCTGGTCGGCAAAACGGTTATAGTCCTCCTGGGTCAGCAGCACCAGAATGCTGGGCGTGGAAGTTTGCGGATCAAAGTAAAATTCGCCGTTGTTATTTAAGGACACCATCACATCCAGGGAAACGCCCCCTTCAAACTCGGAGACGGAAAGTCCCTGCTTTTGGGCAGCATCCTGGGCTATCTCTTCCATGGAATCGGTGGAGAGGGCGGAATACACGGTACTATAGGGATAGATGGTAAAATCCTTGCCGGAAAGTCCCCCCTGAATCCCCAAATAAAGGGACACGGTGGTGGACACCGCCACCAGCACCATGGTGGAGAGGATGCAGATATTAGCCAAACCAACCCCGTTCTGCTTCATCCGGTAGATCATACCGGAAACGTTGATGAAGTGATTGGGCTTATAGTAAAACCGCTTCCATTTCCGCAGGGCTTTCAGCACAAAGACGCTGACCCCGATAAACAGGCAGTAGGTACCAATGACCACTAGAATCACCGCCACAAAGTACAGGGCCATAGAGGCAATGGGGTCGGTAATCAGCACCGCCATGGCGTAGCCGGCGCCAAGGCAGAGGATACCGAAAATGGTCACCAGCCAGCGGGTTTTGGGTTCCCGCTCCCCCACATTTTCACTGCGAAGCAGCTCCACCGGCTTGCTCAGCTGAATCCGGGCCAGGTTGTAAACCAAGGTGCAGATCCAGATGGCCCCGAACAGCAGCAGGCAGGTGAGGATGCCGGTCCAGCTGATGGAAAAGCCGAAGGGCACATCGGACTGGATGATGGCGCTGACCAAAAGAATCATCAGCTTATCCAAAGCCACACCCAATCCCAAGCCGATGACAATGCCGGCAAAGGCGATGAAAAAGCTCTCCAAAAACAGCACCTTGGCAATGTGCCGCTTTTCCATGCCCAGGATGTTGTACAGCCCCAGCTCCCGCTTCCGGCGCTTAATGAGAAAACTGTTGGTGTAAAACAGGAAGATGGCGGCAAACAGCCCCACAATCCCGGTGCCGAAGGTCATAAACCCGGCCACATATTCTCCGCCCCGGAGGTTGGCAATGCCGTCGCCGGTGGAGAGGGAAAGGATTAAATACATCCCGCAGACACAGCCCAGAAAGGCCAGCAGGTAGGGGAAATAGAACTTCCCGTTTTTGCGGATGTTTTGCAGAGCCAGCCGGGAATAGAAGAATTTACGCATCTTCCCCACCCCCTGCGGCCAGCGTGGTCAAGGTGTCGGAAATCTTTTGGTACATCTGCTGGAGGGTGCAGCCACCACGGTAAATCTGGTGGAACACCATGCCGTCCTTGATGAACAGCACCCGTCCGGCGTGGCTGGCAGCCTTCACCGAGTGGGTCACCATGAGGATGGTCTGTCCCTGGAGATTGACCTCATTGAACAGCTCCAGCAGGCTGTCGGTGGACTTGGAGTCCAATGCGCCGGTGGGTTCGTCCGCCAGCACCAGCCGGGGCTGGGTAATCAGGGCACGGGCCACGGCGGTGCGCTGTTTCTGGCCGCCGGAGATCTCATAGGGGTACTTTTTCAGCAGGCTGGTGATTCCCAGCTGGTGGGCCAGAGGGGTGAGGCGGTTCATCATCTCTCGGTAAGGGGTGCCGGCCAGCACTAGGGGCAGGAGGATGTTGTCCTGGATGGAGAAGGTGTCCAGCAGGTTGAAGTCCTGAAACACAAACCCCAGATGGTCCCGGCGGAAAGCCGCCAGCTGCCGTTCCGAAATGGAGGGAAGGCTTTTGCCGTCCAGCAGCACGTCCCCGGAGGTGGGCTTATCCAAAGCGGCCAGAATGTTCAGCAAGGTGGTTTTCCCGGAACCGGATTCCCCCATGATGGCCACATATTCCCCTTCTTCCACGGTAAAGGTCACATCGGTGAGGGCCTGGACATGGGCGCCGCCGAAACGGGTGGTATAGACTTTTTTCAGTCCTCGTACTTCTAAAATACTCATCACTGTCATCTCCTTCATTGGTTGGGTGGTTCTACCCAGGAAAACGGGGGTGCGCCGCCCAATGGTTGGTGCAGGAGGAGTTGAGGGGTTCCTGCCCCGGCGGCTCCTTCGTTTCCCGACAAGTAAAGTATACCAGCCCACAAGCTCCGCTGCCATGGATTTACCTTACATTTTGGGCAGAAATCTTACAGTTTTGTCACATTGGCCCGTCAAGGGAGAAAACAGAAGGCGGGAAGGGATGAGCGGAATACCGGAGTAGTGACGGCCTGCTTTGGCTTAAAGGAGTGAAATCTCCAACAAGCTCACTCTTTTGGGTAGAAGAAAAAAGGATGAACTTGAGTGAAGTGCCAGTACTGTGTGTTCTGCAAGTCACTGAAAGAAGAGGATTCTGTGGAGGCGGGAAACGAGCTTTCCGTCCCCTGCGTTTGAGAAGGACCGGCAGTTGTGCTTCCGGTGTGTCCACAGGCTGTCAGCGTTACCATCATGAGAAGCGCCATTGCCCCGCCAATCCACGGGTTTATCTTCTGCTTCTCCTTACAAGCACTCGCAGAGGATTTCATAAATTTCATCCCGGCTCAACCGGCGGGGGTTGCACTGGATGATGTTGCAGGTATCCGCCACCTGGCGCAGCACCTGGGGCTCAAATTTCCCTTTCCTGTCCCGGAGAACAGAGACTTCCACATCTCCGAAACTGGTGCGCAGGGTCTTACTGCTGTGGCCATTGCGGCTGTTGGATGTATTCTTGTCTTTGTAGTCGTACTTGCTGTAGCCCAGCTCGTCATCCAGTTCTGCTTCCAAGCCGTTTTCCATAAATTCGGCGATGGTTTCCTTGAACAGATTTTGGATGTCATCCATGCTGCCGATGTTGGCCATCTGCAACAGTTCCCGGATTTTCTCCCGGCGGGCATTTTCTTCTGGGGTGCGGTTTCTTCTTGCCATATGTAGAACCTCCTGTGTTATGCTTCTATTCTACACCTTGCAGGTGGTTTACACAAAACTTTGGATGGTCTCCGTCCGGTGGATGGAGGAGGTAACCACTCCCTTCTTTCGTTTATTATCTGGTTTTTATCCTTTGGATATAAAAGAAACCCAAGTCCTTGCCTTTTGGCTTGACTTGGGTTTCTCGACAGGCTGCAATAAATTTGATTTATTTGTTCGCTTTTATATGGATACGACGAAATGTTTCAAAACAACTCCCATCTGGCTGCAATGTTCTATCTAGCATTGCTTTGACAACATCATCTCGAAACTCTGCTCTCATTTCGTCAGGAATCATGCGGATGAAAGGAACTATACTCGGCTGGTCTATCCACTTTATCATTTCATCTGCATTGGAAAAATATCTGTCTCTATTTACTTCTACAATGTTGTAGTTGGAAAATCCAGAGTCTGCGACAATTTGTGTATAGTCATTTTTTGTCGGCATATACCACGACCATTCAAAATTTTTGAAATACTTTTTATATTTATCACTTTGGATTATTTCTCGAATTACACCAAAAAAATTTGAACAATTTCCATCTCCTGCAAAATCCCATAAGATAACACCATCATCTTTTAGTGCTTTAAAAGCATTTTTGAGAAGTTTTTTATGATCTTTAACCCAATGAAGTGCTGCATTTGAAAATATAACGTCAAACTTATTCTGAAAATCGATCATGTTAATATCCATTTTCATAAACTTTAAATTTGGCTTAACTCGATTTTGTGCAGTCGCAATCATCCCGGTGGATGCGTCAATTCCTAAAACAGTGCCGTTAGGTATTAATTGAGCCAACTGTTCTGTTAAACCGCCATCTCCACAGCCTAAATCTAATATTGCTTCATCGCCATTCAAAGATAATTCTGAAATTAAGCTATTTCCCCATTCCTTTTGATGTTTAGAAGCTGTTTTGTATTTTTCTCCATCAAATTCAAATGTATTCATACCGTTATCATCCCTTCAAAATGGAGTTTATTGCTGTCACTATTATACTATGACCGGCTGCTTTTGGGAATAGATGAATTATAAAAGTGCTGGACAGGAACAATTTGTAGCGCAAAGTGATTCCGAGCGGCAAGTCCACAAAGGGGGTAGTTGGCGGCGGCCAGCGCAGGGGAAGTGCAGCTTTCCCTGGATGATTGGCAGGAGCCGGAATGCGAACCGTGGCTCTCACCGAAGAATAGGCCGCCAGCATAACAAGCCCATTTCCCCGCCAATCCATCGTTTCATCTTCTGCTTCTCCTTATAAGCACTCGCAGAGGATTTCATAAATTTCATCCCGGCTCAACCGGCGTGGGTTGCACTGGATGATGTTGCAGGTATCCGCCACCTGGCGCAGCACCTGGGGAGTAATCTCCACTTTGGATTTCAGCTGCCCCATTTTGGTGGGCAGGCCGCACTCCCGAATAAAGGAGCGCAGGGCCTCTAAGCCCTCTTCCGGGGTTTCTTTTCCAAACACCTCTTTGGCAAAACGGGTGAATTTCTCCGGGGCGTCCTTCAAAATGTGCCGGTAGTAGGCGGGGTGAATCACCGCCAGCCCCTGACCGTGGTTGCAGTCGGTATAAGCGCCCAGCTGGTGCTCCATCTGGTGGGCCTGGAAATCGGTAAGGCGGCCTACCTTCAGGATACCGTTTTCTGCCATGGCAGAATCCCACATCAGATTGCTGCGGGCCTGCATATCGTTGATATCGGTCAGCAGGCGGCGCATATTCACCACCGTATTCCGCATAATGGCCAAGGCCACATCGTCGGACACATTGTCCTGATCCGAGCTTCCCAGGTAGGTTTCCATGGCATGGCTCAGGGTGTCAAAAGCGCCGGAAAGCACCTGCATGGGCGGCACCGTTGCGGTATAGGCGGGGTCCAGAATGGCGAAGGAGGCACAGCTGCCCACAATAGGGCCTTTCCACAGCTTTTCTTCATAGGTAATCACAGCGCCGGCGTTCATTTCCGCACCGGTGCCGGAAGCGGTGACCACCGCCCCCATGGGGATGCCGGCAGCGGGGAATTTCCCCTGCTGGTATTCCAGGCTCCAGATGTCCTGATCCGTCATGGCCTGTGCGGAAATCACCTTACAGCAGTCAATGACGCTGCCGCCGCCCACCGCCAAAATGAAATCCACCTTGTTCTTTCTGGCCAGCTGGGCCCCTTCCTGCACCTTGGCGTAGGTGGGGTTGGGCATAATGCCGGAAAAGTCCACCACCTCTTTCCCTGCTTGGGCAAGAAAGCCTTTCAGCTGGTCATAAACACCGCTGCGCTTCACCGAACCGCCGCCGTAGGCCAGCATGACACTCTTCCCTACCTTGGGAAGTTCCTGCTCAAGGGCTTCAGCAGCAACCCCTTCTCCGAAATAAACCTTTGTGGGATAAGAATAAGTAAACTTGTTCATTGTTATGTCCTCCTGTATCGTTCCAACTTAAACGGATGCTTTTTGAAAATTGGCCCGGATAATTTCCTGCAAGGAGATGTGCTCATTGCGGTAGCGGGCCTGAGGGTTTTTCTCCGGGACGGTGAGCTGAATGGCCTTATGGGGGCAGGCATGAACGCAGGCCAGGCAGGTTTGACAGCGGCCCGGCGTATGCACCGCCTTGCCATTCACCAGACAGATGGAGCCGGAGGGACACACCTTCTCACAGATTCCGCAGCCCACGCAGTGTTCCGTCACACGCAGCAGGTGCTGCCAGGCGTCCGGGGGCATCTGGCTCATGTGGTCCAAAAACTCCTGGTGGGCCGCCCGGTCCCGGTCGGTCACAGGAGAAATCCAGTGCTTGCGGAAGTTTACATCCGCTAGGATTTTCGCCAGCTGGCCGTCCACATCTTTGTCCAGACTCTTTTGTTCCTCCATGTCAAAACCGGGCAGCCAGTTGTCCACCATAAGAAGCACGTTGATATAAGCGGCCTGAATGCCGCATTCCCGGCAAAGCTGATGGGCCAGCTCGGCAGCGCCCCCATGCCGGTTTCCATAAGTGAGAATCAGGTAGAAATACTCAGTTTGGAAGGTTGCCTTTTGCAAAAACTCCTTCACCATTGGCGGCACTTCGTGTCCATAAACGGGAGCCACCGCCCCAATGGCATCTGCCGCAAACGCCAGGTTCTCCTTCCCTATAACCTGGGGAATGCTGATAGGATGTTCCTCCAGCCGTTTGGCCGCATACAGGCTGTTACCTGTCCCTGTGAAATAGAAAACCATGAATCAGTCTCCTTTCAGTTCAAACTTGCGCTTCAAACGATTTCCTGCTATAATCAGGTGAAATTAACCGTTTGTTACTACCGATTATAATTTCCGATTGTTACAACCGGTCAAGAGGTTTTTCAAAAAATCTTATGAAATGTTTGTGAAAACGCAGGAGGCACCCATGATTTATACCATGATGCAGGTGTGCAAGGAAGCAAACCTGACCTATCAGACCTTGAAGTTTTACTGCAACCAAGGGCTGATTCCCAATGTGAAACGGGATAAAAATAACCGGCGCATCTTTGATGAAAAGGATTTAAAGTGGATTCAGGACCTAGTCTGTTTAAAGAAGTGCGGCATGAGCATACAGGAAATGAAATCCTATCTGGAGTTATGTTTGAAAGGGCCATCTTCCATCCCCCAACGGAAAGAGATGCTTTTTCAAAAGCAGGAAGCCCTCCGCCAATCCATCCAGGAACTGAAGGACAGCGTTGCCTACATCGACTGGAAGCAGAATTTCTATGATGAGGTTCTTTCCGGGAAACGCCCCTATGTAAGCAACCTCATCCCGACAGAAGAATGACAAGAAAAAAGGATGTCCTCGATGGAAGGCATCCTTCAGGCTGTAGAAAAAGTAAAGTTTAGGTCCAGCCTTTTCAAAGGCTGGTGGGGGCGCAGGGGGCAAAGCCCCCGCATTGAAATTGTTTTGTTCCAAAATTTATTGATTAGTATAATTTTTGAAACAAAGTTGCGGAAACAACAAATCGGAATCCACCCGCCCAACGGCGTAGAGCCGAGGGCGGGTCAATCCGGAAACATTTGGAACCTTTTTCGACACGCTCAGATGCCCTCCCTGATGGAAGGCATCCTTTTTATTTCTTAGAACAGCATGGCGCCCGTGCCTGCCAGGATGAGCGCCAGCCCCACCCCGGCTTTGGGGCTGAGCTTTTCTTTCAGCACCAGACCGGAAAAGACAATGGTCACCAGGATGCTCAGCTTGTCGATGGGGACCACCACGCTGGCCGGTCCATCCTGCAAAGCCCGGTAGTAGCACAGCCAGGAAAGTCCGGTGGTAATGCCGGACAGGAACAGGAACACGGCGCTTTTCCGGTCAATCTTCCGGAGGGCCTTTTGTTCCCCGGTGACAAAGACCATCCCCCAAGCCATCACCAGCACCACCACCGTGCGGATGGCGGTGCCCAGATTGGACTCCACGTTTTCCACGCCGATTTTCCCAAAGATGGAGGTCAGGCTGGCAAATACGGCAGAAAGGAAGGCGTACACCAGCCAGGATTTCCCCTGGGACTTTTCTTGGCTGTCCTCTTTTTTAGAAATCATCAGCAGGGTGCCAATGCCAATGCCCAGCACGCCAAAGATCTGAGGGATGGACACCGGCTCTCCCAAAAGGAGGAAGGCCAGCAGAATGGTAAGCACCGTGCTGGATTTGTCAATAGGGGTCACTTTGTTCACGTCCCCCAGCTGCAACGCCTTGAAATAGCACAGCCAGGAGGCCCCGGTGGACAGGCCGGACAGAATCAAAAACAGCAGGGTGCTGCCGGTAATCTGCCCGATGGTATTCTGGGACCCCGCCACAAACACCATCAGCCAGGAAAAGGCCAGCACCACCACCGTGCGAACTGCGGTGGCCAGAGTGGAGTTGATGCGCGCAATCCCGATTTTTGCCAGCACCGCCGTGATTCCCGCAAAGAATGCGGAGCCAAATGCAAACAGTATCCAGAGCATGGTTTTCCCTCCTTGGTTCAAGGCCGGAACCGGTACCCCACGCCCCAAACCGTTTGGATATAGCGGGGTTTGGATGGGTTTTTCTCGATTTTCTCCCGCAGGCGGTTGATATGCACCGCAACGGTAGCGTTGTCGCCCATGGCGTCGTACCCCCAAATCCGTTCGTACAGAGTTTCTTTGCTGAATACCACGTCCACGTTGGACATCAAAAACAGCAAAAGCTCATATTCTTTATTCTTCAACTGGACTTCCGCCCCGTCCACAAAAACACGGCGGGCATCGGTTTGCAGCAGGATATTTCCCATTTGTATCTGCGTCTGGTTGGTTCCCCCTGCGTTTTTCAGCCGGTCATACTGCGACAAGTTGGCTTTAATCCGGGCAACCAGAACGCTGGGAGAGAAGGGCTTTGTAATGTAATCATCTGCGCCCATGCCAAGGCCTTTGATTTTATCAATGTCCTCCTGCCTGGCCGTGACCATCAAAATGGGAATGTCCAGGGACTCCCGCAGAATCCGGCAGACGGTAAACCCGTCCATCTCCGGCAGCATCAGGTCCAGCAGAATCAAATCGTAATTGCCGCAGCGCCCCCGGGCAATGCCCTCGCTTCCCGTACCCACAATGTCTACTTCAAACTCATTGAGCACCAGATAATCCCGTTCAATGGCCGCAATAGTTTCATCGTCTTCAATGATTAAAATCCGTTTCATTTCTTCTGCCTTCTTTCTGCCAAGGGGATTTCCATGGCCATCCGCAGCCCTCCCTGGGGCAGGTTTTCCCCGCGGATGGAGCCTCCCATTCTCTCGATGGCCTTCCAAACAATGGCCAAGCCCAGGCCGCTGCCCTGTTTTGGGTTTTTGCGGGATGGGTCGTTGCGATAAAATACGTCGAACAGCTTGGGCAGTGCTTCCGAAGGGACGCCGGGGCCATCATCGTCCACATATAAGTGAAGGGTTTGCCCCGCTATGCCCCCGGTGATGGTGACGCTGCCCGTCTCTTTTTTCTTATATTTAGCGCTGTTATCCAGCAGGTTCATCAGGATGCTGCGAAAGTATGTGGGGTCTGCAAAAATAATGGCTTTTGCAGGCAATGGGCCGACCTGAACCGCAAGCTCCCTCCGCCGGTACTCACCGGCAGAAGCCTTGACAAAATCTCCGATTTCCTTGACCGCATCCAATTCCTCTGGGTTGTAGGGGTACTCCCCCATGTCCATCTTAGAGAACAAAAACAGTTTCCGCACCATCTCGTCCATCTCCACTGACTTTTTTTGAATGATGGAAAGATAGGCCGTTCTTTTTTCCTCGGTGTCCGCCACCCCATCCAAAAGTCCTTCCACATAGGCTTGGATGGCCGTCAGGGGGGAGCGAATGTCATGGGAAATACCGGCCAGCAATTCCTTGCGGCTTTCCTCTTCTTTTTGGGACCGGGAGACGGAATCCCGCAGCCGCCCGGCCATGTCGTTGAAATCCTCGCAAATGGGCCGAAATTCATCCGGCTCGGTATAGGAAATCCGATAGGTCAGGTTTCCGTCCCGAATCTGGTGCACCCCTTCCCCCAGGATTTTCAACGGCTGGGCAATGTGCCGAAATACAAACCGTGTCAAAAAACGGTTGGTGAGAACAACCACAAAAAGCAGTAAGACAACGAGGAAAAGCCCTATCCCAATCCCCCAGCTTTTCAAGGTATCGTGAGAGAGGGATACCACCGGATTATAAAGCCGGAGCTGATAGTCGGTGTCCTGAGAAGTAATATGGGCGCCAAACAAATCGTAGGTGCTGTTGGAAACCGTACCCTGGCCGTCTAAGGCCGCCAACGATTGTTCTAGCTGCGCCTGGGAGGGAATCGTTTCCCCTTCCCTTTGCCAGAGGGCGGTCTGGCCTTCCCACACCTGAAGGATCATATGATTTCTGTCCAGCAGCTGAGAAATCTGTTGTTCCACCTCTCTTTTCTGCTCCGGGTTGACTTCATCCAGCCAGCTGGTTACAAGTTCCACCGTTTGGGATCTGGTTTCCAGCAGTTCATTCTGAACCCCCAGCCGATATTCCGCATTGGGAAATACCGAAACAAAAACAAGAAAGAGTCCGCCCAGGGCCATGAAAACAGCAAACACCGCCGGGATAACCAGCATCAAAACATTTGAAATGAGCAGCCGCCTTTGCACCGTCATATACATCCCTCCTTCTCTAAGGATACCTCTCAATTATAAAATAAGATTAAACTGGGAAGCAAGTGTGCAGCCTTTCTTTATAAAAAACTCCGAACCCGGCAGCAGCCGCAGATTCGGAGTTTTCTTTCTCATGAGATTTACGCAGAGGGCTTCGGCCTTTGGAGCAGTTTCTCCTCCCGCCAGGCGGATTTCCGCAAAAAGGGCGCCAGCAGCAGGATCGCTTTGCAGACATTGTCGGCGATCATGCAGTACCACACTTCCCGCAGGCCCAATCCCCATACCTGGACGCAGAGGAAGGTGAACAGGATGCGAACCCCCCACATGCCGATGGTTTCCACCAAAAAAGCGTACCGGGTGCGGCCCAGGCCGTAAAACACCCCTTCCAGCACCACCATCAGCCCGAAGAAAGGCTCGGACAGGGCCACCAGCTGGAGCATCTCTCCCCCCAGCTGCACCACCTCTTCCACCGGGGAAAACAGCCCCATCAGAGGGTTGGCTCCAAGGAAGAGGGCCAGGCCGCTGATGCACATCAGCGCCAGGGTCAACAGTACACTGAGCCACGCCACCGTTTTCAGCTTGCGCAAGTCCCGCTCCCCCCTGGCGTTGCCGATGAGAGCGGAGGTAGCGGTGCGCAGGCCGTAGCCGGGGACATAAAAGATGGTCTCGGCAGTGACGGCGATGGAGTGTGCCGCAAAGACGGTGGTTCCCATGCCGGACACCAGGCTGGCAAACACCACATAGCCGAAGCAGGACACCAGGCTGGTACCCAGCACCGGGGCGCCTACGGTAAAGCACTCTTTTAACAGCCCCTTCTCCACTGAAAAGCTCTTCCACTTCCAGGAAAACTGCGCCTTTTTCCGGAAAAACACAAACATCAAAATCCCGGACAGGGTGTAGGAAACGGCGGAGGCAATGGCCGCCCCGGCCACCCCCAGTCCGGCGGCGTAAATCAGCAGGGAGTTGAGGATAATATTCAGCCCGTTGGCCGCCACGCTGATGAGCATAGGGGTACGGGTATCCTGGATGGCCCGAAGGGCCGCTCCCAAAATGGTGCTGGCGCAGCGGAACACCATGGGCAGGCTGACGATAAAGTAATACTGGGATGCCTGCTGCTGAATGGCGGGTTCCGCCCCCATCCAGGCGGGGACAAAGGGGCTGAGTCCCACCGATGCCGCCCCCAGCAGCACCCCAAAGATGACGGAAAGAAAGAGGGCCTGCTGGGAGAGCTTTTTCACCTGCTCCCGGTCCCCCGCCCCGTCGGCTTTGGAGATGAGAATCAGCACCGCAGTGCCGATGGCGCCGGGAATGCTGTTGAACAGCCAGGTGACGGTGGTGGTGATGCTCACCGAAGCGGTGGCCTGCTCCCCCAGCTGCCCCACCATGGCGGTGTCCACATATTGCAGCAGGGTGGCCAGCACCTCCTCCACAATGGTGGGGATGGAAAGGGTCACCAGGGTGCGGAGCAGGGTCATGGAATAGGAATTTTTCAGGTTATGGCGGGACAATGCTCTCACCGGCTATCCCCGCCTTTGGTTCTTGCCATTGGATTGTCCCTTCCTTATCGTGCAAAGTTGGTGAGCACCTTGGGGTTTTCCGGCGGGAGAATCCCCTGCTGTTTGCCCAAATCCAGACATTTTAACAGCCAAGCCATGTTTTTCCCGATGTTATACATGGTCATCAATCCCTCTTTGTCCTGCTGAACATCCTCCGGTTGGCTACCGTACACATGGTTCCAGTAGGTGGAGGACACCACCGGCATGGAGCAAATGGTAAAGTACTTATTGATCACATCCATGGAAGCGGTGGTGCCGGCACGCCGGGCGCTGAGGACGGCCGCCGCCGGTTTCTGGAAAAAGTTCTTGCCGCAGGAGTAGAAGGCACGGTCCATTACTGCCATCAAACGGGCACTGGGATGGGCGTAATACACCGGAGAGCCGAACACGAACCCGTCGCACTCCGCCGCCTTTTTGGCCAGCTCATTGGCCCGGTCCTGGAACACGCATTCCCCGGTTTTGCTGCACTGATGGCAAGCGATGCAGTCCGGCAGGGGCTGATTCCCCACAAAGAAAAATTCCGTCTCAATGCCATCTTCCTGCAAGGCTCTGGCTACTTCCTGCAAAGCCACATTGGTGCAGCCGTTTTTCCGGGAGCTTCCATTGACTAATAAAACCTTCATGTCTTTCATCCTTTCCGTGGGAAAAGCAGACCGTCGGATAGAGACAGTCTGCTTCTCACTTTGTGTTTATGATACCAAATTTCAGGGAGAAATTCAACCGGGCAGGGACCGGTCAGACCTCCTCGCTGCGGTCCACCGGGGTGTAGTCAAGCTGGGCCTGCTTGTCGGTGGCTTCCAGCTTAAACAGAACCGGGCGCAGTCCGTCATTACAGCAGACAATAGCCACGCCGGGTTTGCGAATCCAGTCCCCGTAATAAAACAGGTCGCCGCCCGCCCCGTGAGCCAGGGCAAAGACGTACTGATAGATGGCTTTCCAGGCCTCGTCGCAGAAGCCTTCCGGTTTGGCGTAGTCGGCGTAAAACACCTGGCCCTGTTTCATCATGGGACAGGCTTTCAGTCCCTCCACCCCGTATTCTTCTGCCAGGGCACGGTTTAAGGTGGTTTCCAGAACGGTGATTTTTACTTTTTTCATGCCATATCTCCTTTATCGAATGACATAGGGGGGAGGAAAGGGTTTTGACGATTCTTCCATTTCCTCAAATGTCTCCCGAGATACAATTTCTTCCCGTCCGTCAAAATATCGTAGGGAAATTGTGCCGTCATCATTTTGATGGTAATAATAATCCCCGTAGAGAGATTGGATGTAATAAACCAGCCCGCTGCCGGAAGATGTTGCGGAGGATGCAGGGGTTTCTTCCACCGGCTGAGCCGAAGCAGGCGCCGGGCTGACTGTCACCGCCACCTGAGCGCTGACTGCGGGGTTGGCGGAACTGGTCACCGTCACGGTGCAGCTTCCCTCCGCCACCCCATAGATGGAACCCAGCTCCGACACTGTAGCCACCGACGGGTCGGACGAAGTCCAGATTTCCCCTTTGTCCGGGGCCTGGGCCGGAAGCATGGTGACGATGGGCATCTGCCGCTGCCCCACCGTCAGGGAAACCTGATAGGTGGTAAGCTGGATTTCCTCCACCGTAGGCGGTGTTTGAACCGGCTGGGAGACCACAGCCTCAGATTCCGCCGGGGAGGAAGCGCCGCTGCCGGTTTCTGATTCCGAAACCGCCTGAGCCGGTTCCAGGGAAGAAACCGCAGAAGACGTCTGATCCTCCGATACCGGAGCAGAGGAAGGTGACTGCTGCCACAAAAAGAACCCAATGACCCCTGCCGCAAGCAGGACTACAATAATAGCGGCAATGATGATGCCGATTCGTTTCTTTTGACCCATCATAATTCTCCTTTTGAAACAAGGCCTGCTGGTAAAAAGCAGGCCCTGCATTCCTTATTTTCTGGTTACTCCACCCAGGTGACGGTGCCTTCCGCTCTAGGTTTGGCTTCAGGGGCGGTTTCAAAGTACCCCAAAGCCGCCATACCGCCCACCAGGTGATCTGCGGGAACCCCCAGCTCATCCAGCTTGGCCCGGATGGCGGGGCGGTCACAGATGTCTTTGAGCTGGTTGATCCACACCGAACCCACATCCAGGCTCCAGGCAGCCAAAAAGATATTTTCCAAGGCGCAGGCGCAGTCGGCCAGGCCGTTGTGGCTGTCCTTCGGTGCGCTGACCAAAATCAGGGCGGCGGGACGGTAGAAGCAGTACTCCTCCCCCATGCCCAGTTCTATGGCAATGGCTTTGGCCAAAGACTGGATCTTCTCCTGATTTTGCAGCACAGTAAAGTGCCAGTTCTGCCGGTTCATGGCGCTGGGGGCGTACTGCCCCGCCAGAACAATCTCTTCCAGCACCGGTTTCGGGATGGGCTTTTCCAAAAAGCTGCGAATGCTGCGGCGATGTAAAATTGTTTCCATGGTAGCGTTCATCTTACATTCCCTCCTTGGAGCGGTTACACCT
The DNA here is from genome assembly GCA_002305795.1 of Ruminococcaceae bacterium UBA1375. Taxonomy (GTDB): domain Bacteria; phylum Bacillota; class Clostridia; order Oscillospirales; family Ruminococcaceae; genus Egerieicola; species Egerieicola faecalis. The sequence goes on along the minus strand of DBRF01000013.1, from coordinate 93,220 downwards.
TGCCGTGAATCTGCCTGAGCTGTTCGATGCACTTTTGTTGTTCTTCGGGAGTGGCCGGGCGCAGGTTCCGCCTTCCGCAGCGGGGACAAGCCGCCACCTCTCCGTATCGTTCAAACACAAAACCGCAGTCCGGCTCTTGGCAGGTATAAAAATGTTTTGCCATATTGTTGGCCTCTCCTTTTGACGGAAGTTTCCGATTACACACCCAGTATAACACATTTCTCCTTGGGATTCAATGGTTTATTTGGAAAAAATTGGAATTTATTCGCCCCTTTTTGCAGTAAAAACAACACGAATTATGGAAAATAGACACACTGTCCATTTTCTAAACTGTAAGCCCCCAACGTGAGCCCGTGGGAAATGCCGCAGTCGATGGCCACCCTGCCGTTGCCCTGCCAAATCCGTCCGGCACAGCCGGGGTCGATGACGGCGGTGGGGGTGTGGCCGGAAAGGAGGGTAAAATCCGGGGACAAGGGGGAGGTATAGTCGTCTCGTTGGATGAGAAGCTGCCGGGGAGTGTAGGAAGCCGGGGGCCGCTCCGGGGCGTAATCCCCCAGCCCGGCGTGAACCATCCAGTACAAGGTTTTGCCGACTCGGACTTGATGCCACAGCTTACACCGGGCAAAATATTCCAGCATGATTTGCCGCTGGGAAGGGGCGGCCCGGCGGTAGCTGTCTATAGTGGTCTGCCCACCCCGCTTCCGCCAAAAGTAATACTTGGCAACCTCTTCCGGAGTACCTTTTGGCAAGCCGCCTTGGGCGATGGTTTCCCCGAACCGGCGCAGCACCTGCCAGGCCAGCCAGTCATGGTTACCCAGCAAAGGCACCGCATTGTCCCGGCTCGCCAGGTCCAGCACCACCTTCATAGGCTCCGGACCCCGGTCCACCGCATCCCCCAAAAAGTACAGGGTGTCGGAGGGGGAGAAATGGATTTTTTCCAGCAGTGTGCGGTACTGCTCATAACAGCCATGGACGTCGCTGACGGCCCAGTGCATACTCCTTCCCCCTTATTACCCCGTTACAGCAATTCTTCAAACGAGCGGATGGACAGGTCCGCCAAGGCCTTGGTTTGGTCCCACTGGCCCCGGTTGGCGGAATCGTACACCGCCACCGCCAAACAATCGGCGGCTTTGGCCCCTTGGATGCCCTGGGTGATGTCCTCAAAGACAGCGCACTGCTGTGGCGGCACCTGAATTCGCTTAGCTGCTTCCAGGTAGATGTCCGGGAAGCCCTTGCCCCGAGGCACCTGGTTCACGGTGACGATGGTGTCGAACAAATCCAGCACCCCGCCCCGCTCCAGGGCAGGCTGGTACAGCTCCGGGTAGCTGGCGGTAACCACCGCCAGGGGCTTGCCCTGCTGTTTCAGCTCCTCCAAATATTCCTTGGCGCCGGGCTTGAGGGAAAGATGGTGGGCGTACTGCTCCACCGCCATCTGGTGCCATTCCTCCATAATCTCCTCCGGAGACTGGGAAAAGCCAAACCGGGCAATGGTGTACTCCGCCGCCCTGCGAAAGCCCATGGGGGCGATGGCCTGGGCGTAATCCTCCGGCACCGGGATGTTCCGGCGGGTAAGGAAGTCCACATCAATCTGTTCCCACACCCCCATGGAATCCAGCAGGGTGCCGTCCAGGTCGAAGAGGTAGCCCTCCTGTTGCTTCAGCCGCTTCATCTTCCCCATCCTTCCGGCAGCATGGCGTCCAGCTCTTGCGCCGCTTGGCGGATGTCCGGCTGGGCCAGAATGGCGCTGACCACCGCTACCCCGTCGATGTCGCAATGGGTAAACTGTGGGATGGTGCCTTTGTTGATGCCCCCGATAATCACCATGGGGATCTCCACCGCCTGGGTGATGGCCTTCAGCTCTTCCATAGAAGTAATGTCGGCGTCCTCCTTGGTGCCGGTGGGGAACATGGCCCCCACACCCAGATAGTCCGCACCGTCCTGCTGGGCCTGCACCGCTTGGGCCACCGTCCCGGCGCTGACCCCCAGAATCTTATCCGGGCCTATAATCTTCCGCACCACCGGGGCGGGCAGGTCGGACTGGCCGATGTGGACCCCGGCGGCGTCCACCGCCAGGGCAATGTCCACCCGGTCGTTGATGATCAGAGGCACCTTGTGGGCGTCGCAGATGGCTTTCACCTTTTGGGCGGTTTGGTAAAACTCCAGGCTGGAGCAGTCCTTTTCCCGCAGCTGCACCAGGGTCACCCCGCCTTGGATGGCCTGTTCCACCCCCTCTTCCAGGGTGGGAGAGCTCATCAGATCCCGGTCGGTGACCAGGTAGAGGCGGTAAGAAATCTCAGGTTTCATCTGCGTTCCCCCGTTCCAGATAGTCCTTTTCGGTAAGTTTGGACAAGGCGTCAAGAATGCCCATGTGGAAATGGCCGGTACCCACTTCCCCGTACTGGGCGAAGGAAAGTTCCCCTGCCAGGCTCATGGAGAGGATGGCCCCTGCCGCCGCCACCAAATAGTCGGAATTGGCGCCGCAGAAGGCCCCGGTGAGACCGCTGGTCATGCAGCCGGTGCCGGTGACCTTGCTGAGCATGGGGTGGCCGTTGGCCAGCTTCACCAGCCGGGTGCCGTCGGTGATCACGTCCACCGCCCCGGTGATGGCGGCCACACAGCCGTATTTCTGGGCCACGGTTTTGGCCACGGCCACGGGATCGTTGGAAGCGTCGGCTTCGGCGGTGTCCACCCCTTTGGTGGCCACTTCCAGTCCCGCCAAAAAGCTGACTTCGGACAGGTTGCCCCGAATCACGGCGGGAGTCACCTGCTCCAAAAAGGCTTTGGCGGTATCGTTGCGCAGCTGGCTGGCTCCCGCACCCACCGGGTCGAACACCACCGGGATGCCCAGCTCATTGGCCCGCTTGCCGGAAGCAATCATGCTTTGGATGGTGCGCTGGTTTAAGGTACCCATATTCACCACCAAGGCTTGGGAGATGGCGGTGATGTCGGCGCATTCTCCGATGTCGTCGCTCATAATGGGGCTGGCGCCGATGGCCAGCACAGCGTTGGCGCAGTCATTGACGGTAACGTAATTGGTGATGTGGTGCACCAGGGGCACTTTGTCCCGCACCGCTTGAGCGGCTTGGGCGATGGAAGATAAAATATCCATGCGAATTTCCTTTCGTAACAAGATAACAGCTTCGGAAAAAGGAGAACCTTAGGCCTGGTTCTCCTTTCAGCTTGTCGAAAAAGGGTCCGGATGTTTCCGCATTGACCCGCCCTCGGCTCTACGCCGTTGGGCGGGCGGATTCCGGTTTGTTGTTTTCGCAACTTTGTTTCAAAAATAACATAAAATCAATAAATTATGAAACAAAATAATTTCAATGCAGGGGCTTTGCCCCTTGCATCCCCAGCAGCTTTTTGAAAAAAGCTGCACCAAAAACTTTTAAGTTGATTTTTCTACAGCCTGAAAGGAGAACCTTAGGCCGGGTTCTCCTTTTTGGTTCTTATTTTTCGGTGCAGAACTCCACCTTTTTGCCTTCCAGAATCATATTGGTGGTGCGCACGGCGCACATCTTGCCGCACATGGAGCAGGTGTGCCGGTCGGCAGGGGGAGTGGATTCAAAGTAAGCTCTGGCTTTATCCGGGTCCACGGCGTACTTGAACATCTCGTCCCAGTCCACCTTATGCCGGGCACGGGCCATCTTGTTGTCGATGTCGGTGGCACCGGGGACACCCTTGGCGATGTCCGCTGCGTGGGCGGCGATTTTGCTGGCGATAATGCCTTCCTTCACGTCATCCACGTCCGGCAGCCTCAGGTGTTCCGCCGGGGTGACATAGCAGAGGAAGTCCGCCCCGTTGGCTGCGGCAATGGCGCCGCCGATGGCGGAGGTAATGTGGTCGTAGCCGGGGAAGATGTCGGTAACCAGGGGGCCCAGCACATAAAAGGGGGCGTTGTGGCAGATCCGCTTTTCCATTACCATATTGGCAGCGATTTCGTTCATGGCCATGTGGCCGGGGCCTTCAATCATCACCTGGACGTTGTGCTCCCAAGCCCGCTTGGTGAGCTGGCCCAGCTCGATGAGCTCGGAAATCTGGCCGCCGTCGGAAGCGTCTTCCAGGCAGCCGGGACGCATGGCATCCCCCAGGGAGATGGTCACGTCATACTTGGCCAAAATTTCGCAGACGTCGTCGAAATACTCATAGAAGGGATTTTCGTTGCCGGTCATCTCCATCCAGGCAAACAGCAGGCTGCCGCCCCGGGAGACGATGTTCATGGTCCGCTTTTCCCGCTTAAAGGATTCGATGACCCGCTTGGTGATACCGGCGTGGATGGTGACAAAGTCCACCCCCTGCTCTGCGTGGGCTTCCACCACCCGCAAAAAATCCTGGGCGGAAATCTCCAGCAGATCCTTTTCCAAATAGCCGATGGCGTCGTACATGGGCACGGTGCCGATCATGGCGGGGCTCATCTCAATGAGCTCGCCCCGGAATTTGTTGGTCTTGCCGTAGTTGGACAGGTCCATAATGGCCTCCGCCCCAAATTTCAGGGACAGGCGCACCTTCTCCATCTCCCGCTCATAGTCCACGCTGTCCCCGGAAATGCCCAGGTTCACGTTGATCTTGGTGCGCAGACCCTGGCCAATGCCTTCCGGGCTCAGGGAGGTGTGGTTGATGTTGGCGGGGATAACCACCGTGCCCTGGGCCACCCGCTGCCGGATGACTTCCGGTTCCAGGTGTTCCTTCTGGGCCACAATTTCCATCTGTTTGGTGATGATGCCCTGCTTGGCGGCATCCATTTGAGTGCGATAGCTCATAGTGTGTCTCCTTTATATTTTACTTTCATTGGGCGTCCCAACGATAAAACGGGTGCATATGGTGGGTGGGGCCATGGCCTTGGCCCAAAGGCGTGCCTTGACGGATGGCCTCCTGAAGGTACTCCTTGGCCAGCTGCACCGCTTCCACCAAAGGTTTCCCCAAGGCCAGATAGGCGGCAATGGCGCTGGACAGGGTGCAGCCGGTGCCGTGGGTGCAGCGGGTGGGAATCCGGGGGGTGGAAAAGCGGTAGTATTCTTTGCCATCGCAGAGGATGTCCAGGGCTTCTCCTTGCAGGTGTCCCCCTTTCACCAGCACCGCCTTGGCCCCCATATTGCAGAGCATGGCGGCGGCGGCTTTCATGGACACTTCATCGGTCACCGCAATGCCGGTTAGAGCTTCTGCCTCCGGCAGATTGGGGGTGAGGACGGTGGTCAAAGGCAGCAGCTTGGTTTGAATGGTCTCCAGAGCCTTTCGGTCCACCAGATCGTCGCCGCTGGTTGCCACCAGCACCGGGTCGGTGACCACCGGCTGTTTGGGATGAGCGGCAAGCCAATCCGCCACCGTTTCCACCACCTCTATGGTGGGGAGCATCCCCAATTTCACCGCATGGGGGGGAATGTCCTGATACACCGCATCCAGCTGGGCGGTGACCATTTCCGGGGAAATGTCCCGGCGGGAAAAGACCCGGCAGGTGTTTTCCGCCACCACGCTGGTGATGACGCTTTCCCCGTAGACCCCCAGAGCGGCGAAAGTTTTCAGATCCGCCTGAATCCCGGCGCCGCCGGTGCAGTCGCTTCCGGCTACGGTAAGAGCCACGGGTATCATAGGATACGCCTCCTTTTAGGCTGCAAAAAACGGCGGCTGCTTCGCAGGAAACAACCGCCGCAACTGGCTGGCTATTGCTTCCCTACCACGGTCTTAACCGACAGGTTCTAAGGGTGATCTCTCAACCGCCGAAGCGGTACCCCCGCAATTTACTTTGTATTTTCGCGCTTTTTTCCACAAAAAGCCTTAGGTTTATTATAACAGAATTCTTCCCGCTGTCAAGGCGGTTTCATAGGAAACGGTGGAATTTTCAGCGGAAGGGACTTGGGTGCTGCATTGGAAAAACAAAACTGCTTTTAGGACAAAAATGCAGCCAACATCCAATGGACATTGGCTGCGTACCGGCAGGGCTGGGATTACTTTAAGTAGTCCCCCACCGGGCTTTGGTTGTACTGCTTGATGATCTTCACCATAATGGAGCCGTCCGGCTGGGTGGTCTCCTCCAGGATTTTATACTGGGTGCGGTTTTTCTCCAAAGACTGCTTGTAGTGTTCAACTTCCTGAGCAACCATCTTTACCGCATAATCATGCCCCACATCTTCCTTTAACATAAAATGCAGTGTCTGGCAGATACAGGCCGCTTTGATCCGTTTCATGATTCATACCTCCGCAATAGATTGAAATCAAAAGCGTGCAGCATTCAACTGGATTTACGCAGTAAAATGCCACACGTCACATATTACATTATACAGATTTGTTCATTCCATTTCAAAGGCAGTTTTGCACAAACTTCACGGTAAGAAAACAGGTCAAAAAGTCGGGCCATCGAAGCAAAACCACTGTTTTAGCAGTGACCAGAGCCTCCATTTTCCGCACCGGCCCTGGGGTTCCAGCACTCACCGAAACTGATTGGCAGCGGGGTCATACTGATAGCCAATGGCAGCCAATTTCTGCTCCAAAGCGGCTTGGTCCGCCCCCAGGGACTTGCAAAATTCCTCCAAGCTGGGACAGCCGTCCCGCAGCTTCATGTTCACGATGCTTAACAGCATCACCGGGTCCTTTGGCAGATCTTCGGCCTGAGAAAGATACACGGCGCATTCCTCCTTTTCTTTGAGGATACCACAAACCGGGCGTTTCTGCAACAAAAAGGGTGCAGCCCGCCGGAAAACCAAGCGGGCTGCATCAAAATAGGAAGCAATCATAGAAACGGGCAGATTCAATCAGGCAGCGAGAAACCGGGTAATCCGGCGCTCAAACTCCGGATTCTTTTCGGCGCAGGCCAAACAAAGCGGTTCGCTGCGGTACCGGCTCAGAAGACTTGCAATCCCCAAAAAGGATTTTCCGTCTACAATCTGGCGCTGCAACACAATATCCATATCCATGGAATATTCCATGGCAATGTTGACAAAATCACTGACATCCTTGGTGTCCTTAAAAAGCACTTGATAGCGATGCATACCTCTCAAACTCCTTTTTACGGAAAATAAAAGAGCAAAGAAACTCTTTCCCCTTTGGGGTAAGCTCCTTTGCTCTGATACCTATCATAGCAGTGGCCAGCGGGATTGTCAACGGGATTTTCACAAAAACAAATTCTGTGCTGATTTTCCTCGGTTTTGGCTTTCCTTTTTCCGTCAAAGGAGAAAGAAACCAAAAAACAAAAACTGCACTCAGTTGGGATGCGCCATCTGAGCCAAGGTCATGACGTCCAAAACATCCACCCGGCTATCACCGTTGTAATCGCCGGACAGCTCTTCCGGAAGCTGGGCGCTGCCTACCACGGTCTGTGCCAGGGTCATCACATCCAGCACGTCCATACCGCCATCCAAATTCAGGTCGCCGTACAGCAGAACTTTGGTAAACTCCTGTTGACAGTCCGGGCAGACGCCCTGCAAAATGCCGTTGCTCTCCGCCGTGGGAGCGGCGGCGATTTCCCAAACCAGGTTTGGATGGCGACAGGGTTCCGGTTCCGGCTCCGGGGCGGGCAGGGTCACAACCGTGGTTTGAAACTCCGGCTGCAGGGTGCTGGAAACGGTGACGGCGATGGTGCCGTCCGGGTTTTCTGCCGCATAAGAGCACCACACAATCACCTGGGGGTCATTGAAGTATTCCCCGGCAGACAGGTCCGCCAGCTTTTCCAGCCCATCCTGGGAGAATCGGTACAGCCCTTCGCTTTCCGCCGGGCTTTGGTAGCCGGTGAGCAGCAAGCCGGAAGTGCCGTCGGGATAAGCCGCTGCCGAAGATACATACAGCAATCCAGTGTCCACCGAAGTCAGGCTGCCGGAAACATCTCCGGTGTACAGAGTGCCGTCGTCGGCAAAGTACACCCCGCCGTTCCAGACCGCCACCCCGTCCCAGGTGCTGCTCAGGGCGTTTTCCCCGTCAAATCGGGTGGAGGTGGCGGTGTTGGTAGCTTCATAGCTGCCGCTGCCGTGGTTGGCGTCCTGGACCCCGGCGTCGCTGACCAAAAAGCAGGTGTGCAGCACGCAACCGGGTACCAGATAGGAACTGCCGCTGCCGTCCCCGATGGAGGGGTCATCGTGGGTTACGTCCACATGGTACCATTCCCCGTCCAGCTTCACCATGCTCCAGACATGGTCCTGGGTTTTGGCATAACCGGTTTCAAAGCCTAATTCATTGGCCAGCAGCCGGAAGCCGTAATCATAGGCTTCGCAGACCCCCTGGTGGCGCACCAAGGCATCGTAGGCGGTGCGTCCGGAGGTCAAATCGCTGCTGGATGCCACATCGTAATCGTAGGTCATCCGCTCTGCCAGCCAGTCGTGGATAGTCAAAAGCTTATCGTAGTCAGACATCCCCTGGGTGAGGGACTGCATCTGCTCCACCACTGCGTCGATTTTCGCCTGCATGGCGGGAACCTCTTCGGCGGTGTAGTAATATTGCGGAATAATGGAGAGCACCGCACCGGTAGAAGGATTGTAACTCCAAGAGATACTGGCTTTGGGGGCAAACAGCTCCGGGTGATTTTTCAGCACGCTGACGTACACATCCAGGGCGTTGGAGGAGGTCAAGCCCATCCCCGCCACATTGATCTGTTCCTGATGTTGAAGCAGTCCTTCATAAATGGCCTGTTTGGCTTGGGTGTACTCCCCTTCAGGAGATATCTGAGTGGCATCGTTCCAAACGGCGGAGTACACCGGGCTGACTGCCGCTTCCGGGATCCGGGCGGAAGCTGCCAGGCCGGAAGCGCCCAGCACCAAAACAGCCGCCAAAGCGGAAAGGCTTCGTTTCCAAATTGGTTTCACGGGACATTCTCCTTTCATTCTACAGTGGGGCGAAAAAGCGGATGAGCAAGAATCAGCGGTTCACCACATAGTGCGCCAGAGCCATTACGTCCGAAACGTCCACTATCCCGTCAGTGCTCTGGTCATAGTTGCCGTCCAGGCCGGGGAGCAGCTCCCTGCCGTCTACCACGCTCTGGGCCAAGGTCATCACATCCAGCACGTCGGTGATTTCATCCAGGTTCAGGTCTCCGTAGGGGAGGGACTGGGTGATCGTGTCGTGGCAGCGGGTGCATTCCCGCTGGACCGTGCCGGGCTGTTCCGGGTCAGGGGTCTGGGTAACGGTCCAATCGGCGTAGGCGTGTTCCGGGATTTCATAGCGGATTTCCCCAATCTCTCCACAGTCGGAGCAAATCCGCACTTCCTTGCCGGGAATCACATTGGCGCAGTCCATCTGCTGCACCGTCTGCCAATCCCCCAGGGTATGGGTGTGGAGGGTGACAGTGCGGGTGCTGCCGTCCTGAGCCAAAAGGGTCAGGCCGGTGGAGGTGCCGTACATGGCCACAATGGTCTGGGAGCCGATGTCCTGTCCGGTGGCGGTGACGCTGCCCCGGCGAACCATAGTACCCCCGCTGCCCACTTCCACGCCGGAAGAACCGTTGTAGAGGTACAAGCCCTGGACACCGCTGTCCTGGCTGCCGATGAGATACAGGCTGCCGTCAAACACAGCGCAGGCATCCACCCGACTGAGCCCGGTTTCCTCCCGGATAATTCCGGAGGAGGAAGTGGTTCCCATCAAATACCCGGCGTAGAGGGTGCCGCTGCCGTCGGTGTAATACATCTCACTTTTCCAAAGGTCTCCGCCGTCCTGGCTCTGGTTCAAAAACCAGTCGTCGTAGTAGGTGCTGGTGCAGGGGTGCTCCCCGGTCCACCGGGAAGGGTCGCTGCCCAGCAGGGCGGCAAAGGCGGCATCGCTTTTAAGAAAGGCGGTGCGGTCGCCGGACAGGTCGTTCCGATAGGCGGACAGGTTATACCACACCCCGTCAATTTTCACCCGGTTCCACATTTCCCCGGTGACGGGGTCCTGAACTAATTCATGTTCCAGCCTTGCCTGTTCTTGTTTAAGCCCCATCTGATCCAGCAAAAACTCCATGGCCAGAGCGTAGCCCTGGCTGTTTGCGGCACCTGTCACCAAAGCATCGTAGGCGGTGCTGCCGGTTTGAGCGGGCTGTGCCGCATCCAGCAGACGGTCATGGAGCATCAGCGCCCGGTGCCCTTCCCGGCGGAATCCGTCCGGGCCGTCAATAAGGACAGCGGCGGCATCTTCCAACTGAAGCTGTTCCAGGGCCTGCTGGGGTGTCGTCTGGGCATCCGCCCGGGTGCCGGTCAGTCCAATCCCGACAATCAGGATGAGCATGGCTGCCAAAGCAGCTCCGGTTCGTTTCCAAAAAGGCTGTTTTATTTCCATAATTTGTCCCTTTCAATTTGCATTTTTTTAGTTACAATCATCATAACACAGAGGGTCAAAAAAGTAAAGGAAATCCCGGACGGTTTTTGGGACAAAGGCGTCCCCGGCATCCACAAAGATGCCGGGGAAACCCAAGGAAAGGAATAAGGAAATCAGGTGATCAACGGTTTCGGGACACCAGGCGCTGGGCAAAGATCATCACGTCCAGCACATTCAAGGCGCCATCCTGGTTCTGGTCGCCGTCCACCCCTTCCGGAAGAGTAAAGGATCCCACTGCGGCCTGAGCCAAGGTCATGACGTCCAGCACATCCACCTGGTCGTCCTGGTTTAAATCGTCCTGAGCCAAAGGCTCCTCCTCCACCACAATAGTGACGGTGACGGTTCTGTTTTCCACAGCCAGCTCTTCCTCATAGCTCATGCTGAGGATGGGAGTGCCGTCTGCCGCCCAATGAACCCGCTTGATCCGGGCGTGGCGGCCGGAGTCCGCCAGAGTATCCCCGGAATTGGAGCTTTCACTCCGAGCGTGGTAAACAAAGATGGCGTTGCCGTCTTCATCGTAGGTAAAACTGTTATGGCCGGGGCCATATTCTCCAGGCACATTCTGGCTGGTCAGCACCGGATAGCCAGTCTTGCTCCAGCTGGCGGGGTCCATCAAATCAGAATCCGCGTCTGCCGTCAGCAGGCCCATGCAGTATTCCACACCGGTGCCGGAAGCGGAGAAGGAAACGTAAATCTTCCCGTCCTTTTGCAGCACGCTGGGGCCTTCATTCACCATGTAGTTCACCATTTCCCAGGCGTACTGGGGAGTGGTGAGGGTGATGGTGTCCCCGGTGATCCGGGAGGGATCATTGGGATCTAACTGGGCCATGTACAGGGTGGAACGCTGGATGGCATTGCCCGCCCCCATCTGAGCCCAGATCACATAGCCGGTGCCATTGACCTCAAAGTAGGTCATGTCCAGGCTGGAGGTGGAGTTGTAGTTGGGGATGGTGTCAAAGGGGATTTCTGCACCCCAGTCGGCAGGGTTCATGGGGTCGCCCCCTTCCCGGCAGATCCGGGTACAGGATCGGATGCCGGTGGCGTAATACATCACCCACTGGCCATTGATGTAGTGGATTTCCGGCGCCCAAAGCAGGTTACCGGTCCAAAGGGTCACATCCGCCGCTTCCGCCAAACCTTCGATGGTGTCGGCGTGGCGCAGGGTCACCCGGTCGTAGCTGGAATAATTTTCATCGGCGTAGGAGGCAGTAAAGTAGTAACTGCCGTCCTCTGCCTGTACGATGTAGGGGTCCGCCCGATAGAGGATAAAGGGATTTTCATACTGGGTCTGCTCCACAGTACCGGTGACGGTGTAACGGCCGGGTTGGGTGAAATCCAGCCCTTCCAGGTCCCACTGGACCCCGAAGTCCTGGGTGGAGCCGTCGGTGTAGGTAGCGGTGACGCTTTGAGGCATCTGGGGAATCACCCCGGCGGAGGTATGGATTTCCGGGATTTCTTCCATTCCGTTATTGGTGGGGTCGCTTAACCGGTTGGTCAAGGCGGTGTACTCTTCCTGGGTCAGGTACAGCACCCCGGTAGTTTCCGCCAAAGCCCCTTCCGGCAGGGCATAGGGGGCGTAGACGGTGACCGGCTGAGCTTCTTGCCCACTCAGCACCCGGCTGAAATCGGCAGCCACCAAGGTAGTATAGCTCTCTCCGGTATCGCTGGTCCAGCTCACCTGAACCCCGGAATCGGAATATACCAGGGAATGAATCCGGGCCACGTTGGTTCCCTCCTGCAAGGTCAGGGGGGTGCCGCTGTCGTACTGCACCAGATCGGAGCTGGTATAGAACCACACGGTATCCTGTTCCATGGATCGGGACACCGCCAGCAGATAACCGCTTTCCGGCTGCCGGGCCAGGGCGGCAGAGGTGAAGTACAGTCCGGTGTCTGTGCTGACTGCTCCGTTGTGGTTGGGAGCGACTTCCCGCAGGTCGGCATACAGCACCCCATTGCCGGAGTTGAGCTGGGTCACCTGTCCTTCAGGATTTACCTCAGCTAAATGAAGGCTGCCGTCCAGGTCGGTGGTTCCGGTCATGTAGCCGAACACCCCATAGGGATAGCCGCCGGTGACGGTGAGAGAGAATTCCTTTTGAGCAATGCCCGCTCCATAGGTCAGGGTGGCGGTGAGGGTGACAGTTTGGGGCTGGGTGGAATCGGTGTTCAAGCTGCCGTCGCTGCCCAGCACACCTTCCTCACTGCTGGACCAGGTGATAGTGTCCTGGTTGCCGGTGGTAGCAGGCAGAGCCAGATCGGTGTACAGGTATTCCGGCAGGTCTACCAGAGAAAGATAGTATTGTGCATCCACATTGATGTCCTCCTGTTGGGGAAGTACGGTGAAGGTAAAGCCCTTGGTCAAGACCTGATCCCCGGCCGCTGCGGAAGCGGTAAGGGTCACGGTGACAGGCTGGCTTCCAGCCGCCGGGCGGAACACTTCCCCGCTCTGGGAAATGGTCTGAGGCTGGCTGCTGGACCAGGTGATTTCATAGCCCTGGCTTTGGATAGGCAGGGTCAAGCTGTGGCGCAGTGCATCGCTTTCCTCCACATCAATGGAATCCAGCGCCCACTGGGCCAGGATGGCTTCTTTTTGGCCGTAAAGCTGCTGAATTTGGAACTCACTCAAAGCGGCGTCATAAATCCGCAGGTCTCGGAAAGAACCGGCCATCAAATCATCCCCATAGGAGGAAGCGGCCAGATACACCACCAGATTTTCTCCCAAATCGGAAAGGGTGCGGCTGAGGGTGACGGCATTGCCGGCAGGCTGGCCGTTGACGTAAAGCATCAGGGTATTGCCCTCCACCACAATGGTGTACAGGGCCAGCCCATCCACCTTTTCCACGCTGTTGCCGGTGGCATTATTGCTGGCGGCAAAACCCACTTCTGTTTCCCAAGGAGCGTTGTTGGCGGAAACGGAATCGGTAAAGGCCAGCTTCACATAGCCGCTGGGATTGGCGGGGTTGAGCAGCAGATAGTTGAGAGGATTGGCCTCGGTGCTGCCCACGAAGAAGCCGGCGTAGTTGCCGGAATCGTTTTCATTTTCCGCCCAGAAAGAGATGGTCATGGTGTCCTGTCCGTCCAGCATTCCGGTGGGAAGCTGGAGGTAGTTGCCGGTGGCTTTCGCCCCACCCTCCAGGTGGAGCACGCCGGAATCCATGGAGTAACCAGCACCGGTAATCACACCGTCGGCATGGCTGCCGGTGGCGTCAGACAGGTCGTATTGCAGGGGGTAATGGGCCAGAAGGTCGTCCTGGGAAGGCTGAACCAGCCAGCCGGGGGTGAAGGAAACTTCCTCCGCCACATTATAGTTGTCGCTGACCTTTTTGCCCCAGACCTGAAGGTGGGTATCCTGGTCATAGCCGGTAATCACATAACTGCCCCGTCCGTTTTCCTGGTCCCAGCCGGGAAGCACCTTCAGCTGGTCGATGCGGCCGGAATCGTAGAAGCAGTAAACGGTGTTTTCCCCGGTGAAGTCCCATTTGCCGCTGCCCAACTGGCTGGTGAAGGTGCCGTCGGCGGCAAAGGTCATTTCGGTGGAGGTGCGGGTGAGGTCGGAGTCATTTTTGCTCAGGTCAATGCGTTCAAAGGTGCCTACCATAGCGCCAGGGGCAACCTGCTGTTCCTCTTCCCCGTCATAGAACGCCGCTACCATCAGCGGCCAACCTTCCTCGCTCCAAACCAACTGGTGGCACTGCATCCACAAACCGCGGCCTTCATCATTCATCCGGGCGTGGCAATAAAGGATCCAGGTACCGTCCTGTTCCAGCACCGAGCAGTGGCCCAGACCCATCCAGGCAGCGCCAAAATCATTGGGGCCGCCGGGATACTGCCATCCGCTGGTGAGCTTATAGCCAATGTCGCTGTCCAGAGTGCCGTTGCTGTCAGTGGCCATGTTGCGGCCCATGTCGTCCAGATAAGGGCCGGTGATGGACTTGCTCCGGGCCACCCGGACGTTGTAGTTGTTGTTCAAATCTCCGTAAGAGACAAACAGATAATAATAGCCAGTGTCGGCGTTGTAGCGGATATATGGACCCTCTACCCCATTTTGAGGTTGAGGACGGTAAGCAATGTTCACCGCCGGGCTGCTTTGGTCCAGAAAACCATCTTGGGTCATCTTCTGGATAAAGATGCCGGCCCCGAAGCTGCCCCAGGTCATGTACTGATCCCCGGTGCCTTCTTCGGTGACGATGCAGGGGTCGATGGCATTGCCGCTGGTGCCCCAGCTGGCCTGAGTGGACTGCACCACAATGCCCCGGAACACAAAGCCGCCGTCGGGACGGTCGGAAGTGGCCATGGCGATGCAGGAGTTTCCGCTGCCGCCGGTGGAGCAGGAGTAGTAGAGGCGGTATTCCTCCCCTACCTTCACCATATCCGGCGCCCAGATATTGTACACCGGGGTAATGGCGGTAATTTCATCGGTAATCAGGCCGGAGGTGTCGAAATTCAGCCGTTCCCAGTTACGCATATTGGGATCCTGGGTACGGACCACCGTGAGTACGTCGCCGCCCATACCGGTGCTGTAGACGTAATAATAGCCGCCGGCTTGGTCGTAGAAGATGCTGGGATCGTGGATATTGGCGTCGTTGCCGGGAGCCAGGGACTCCGGAAACTCCACGCCGTCCACCTCCTGGGCCGAAGCCGGCAGCATCCCTGCGCTGAAGCAGGAACAGAGCATGGCAAAACTTAAAATCCATGCCAAAATGGAGCGTTTTTTCATAAAAGTACCACCTTCCCATCTTAAAGATGCGTTTTTCACAAGTATAACAAAAAAAGCAAAAAATTACAAGTAAAATTTGATGGAATTGACAAGCTTAAAATTCTCTTTTTCTACTAGACGAAACCCCCATCCAACTCCATCTTTCCCCAGCCAGGCGAAGAAGGAAAAAATCCCGGAAGATGTGAAAAAATAACACTTATATGAAGTTTTCCTATTTACAATTTGAAGTGCGGTTGCTACAATATGTTTTGCTGAAATCGAAAACGAAAAGGAGAGCTTTTATGAAATACACCCCCGTTCCTTTGTGCAGCTATGTCAACCTATGGGACCCTTACTGTGCCAACGCCATTCAAAAAGAAGTGCAGTACCTCAAGCAATTAGAGCCGGAACGGCTGCTCCATTCCTTTTATGTCCAAGGGGGACTGACTCCCTCCGCCCCAGCCTATGAGGGGTGGGAGCAGACCCAGATCAAGGGCCACACCCTGGGCCACTACCTCACCGCCCTCTGCCAGGCTCAGCAGACCTTAGGCATTCCCTGGGTGTTCCATCGAATCGACAGCATCTTGCAGGGGCTGCTGAAATGCCAGCGGGAGGACGGCTACCTCTTTGCCTCGGAGGAAAGCCTGTTTGACGCCTTGGAGCAGGGCAAACCCGCCTGGGTACCCTGGTACACCATGCACAAGCTGCTGGACAGCCTATGCTGCGCTGCCCGCACTCCCGGCCACGAGTCCACCGCCCTGTGGATTGCCCGGCGGCTTGGGGACTGGGTGGCAGACCGGGTGCTGTCCTGGGACGAAGCCACCCAAAAGCGGGTGCTGGCGGTGGAATACGGGGGCATGAACGACGCCATGTACCAGCTCTACGACTTAACCAAGGACCCCCGGCACCGGGACGCCGCCCACCGATTCGATGAGACCTGGCTGTTTGCGCCTTTGGCGGAAGGGAAGGACGTCCTCAACGGCCGCCACGCCAACACCACCATTCCCAAGCTGCTGGGAGCGGTGCGGCGGTACCTGGTGCTGGGCCAGCGGGAAGAAGACCGGCTTTACCTGCAAGCCGCCCTCTCCTTCTGGGAGATGGTGGTGCACCACCACAGCTACGTCACCGGGGGCAACAGCGAGTGGGAACACTTCGGCCCGGCGGACGTGCTGGACGGGGAGCGCACCGGCTGCAACTGCGAGACCTGCAACAGCTACAATATGCTCAAGCTCTCTCAGCTGCTGTACTCCATCACGGGAGAGCGGAAGTACATGGACTTCTACCAGTGGACCTACTACAACGCCATCCTGGCTTCCCAAAACCCCGATACCGGCATGACCACCTACTTCCAGCCCATGGGCACCGGCTATTTCAAGGCCTTCTCCACCCCCTTCGACAGCTTCTGGTGCTGCACCGGCACCGGCATGGAGAGCTTCACCAAACTGGGGGAAGGGACCTGCTACTTCACCGGGCCGGAAAACAAAGATTTGGTGCTGTGGCGGTACCAGAGTTCCCACATCGAAGGGGCGGACTACCAGCTGCACATCTACGCCGACCTGCCCCGCTCCGGGGAGGTGGAGGTACGGGTACACCGGGCCCCGGAAGAAGGATTTACCCTCTATCTGGCGGTGCCCGACTGGTGCGCCGGGACGCCTACCTTGGAGAAAAACGGGCAGGTGCTCAACCTCACCCCTGGCCAAAACGGGCTGCTGGCGGTACCGGTGAAACAGCGGGACAGCCTCCGGCTCACCTTGTCTTTACAGGTGCGGGCCCATTTCCTGCCGGACAAAAAAGAAGCGGTGGCCTTTTCCTACGGCCCGGCGGTGCTCAGCGCCGATTTGGGACAGCAGGACATGAAGTGCGGCGAAGTAGGGGTCAAGGTGACGGTGGCCACCAGGGAGGTTCCGGTGCGGGACTACATCCTGGTGGACAACCGGGAACGCTGGCTGGAGCATTTAAGCCAAAATCTGGTGCAGGAACAGGGAAAATTGGCCTTTACCCTGAAAAACATCCGGCAGCAGGACACCCTGGAATTTGTCCCCTACTTTTCCCAGCATGGCTGCCGGGGAGGCATCTACTTCTACCTGTTGGAGCCGGATTCTCCGGCCCTGACCCAGCACCTGATTTCCAGCAAGATGCAGCGGCGGGAGTACCGCTGCGAGGTGGACAGCCTGCCCATCGGCAACGACCAGTACGAGCTGCTCCACCAGGTGGCGGGAGAGCACACCCGGGCCGGCAGCGACTACTTTGAAAACTTCCGGGTAGCGGAGGAAAACGGCTGGTTTGCCTACACTATGAAGCTGAGCCAAAAGCCTTGTTTTCTGCGGTTTTTAGTGTTGGCCAAGGAAGGCATCCAAGACCTTTCCGTCACCGTCAACGGCATGCCCCTTGCGCTTCAGCTGCTATCTCATGAGGAAGGGGAGGAATTCGACACCTGCTGCTGTCCCCTGCCCCAGTCCCTTTTGGGAGAAAACGCCCAGGCGGTGTTCCGCTTTGCCCCCAAGGAGGGAAAACCCTGCCGGATCTTCGGACGGTTAGCGGTGTCGGAATACTACGACGCCGACTCCCACCCCCAGCAAATCCTCATCCGCGGCGGATACCTGACCCCGGCCTTCACACCTCAAGGAAAGGAATACACCCTTCACCCCACTGCCGGTCAGGAAGGAGGGCTGCGGGTGGTCCCCCACCTACCCACCGGGCTTTGCTACCTGCAAAACTTCCTGTTAGAGGACCAGGAAATGCGGTCCATGAAGTGGGTGCCGGGAGACCGCTGGGAGATCACCTGTCTGGCGGAGGACCAACGCACTGCCAAGCGGATCTACCTTACTGTAGCCAAACCGGAATAAGACAAAACAACACCGCCCTGCCGAAAACCCAAGTCCGGCAGGGCGGTGTTTATTGCAATGGGATTTACTTCTGCTCTTCCTGCTGCTTTAAGTAAGCGTAGATAAAGCCGTCCAAGTCCCCGTCCATCACGGCGTTGACGTTGCTGGTCTCGTAGCCGGTGCGGGTATCCTTCACCAAGGTATAGGGCATGAACACATAGCTGCGGATCTGGCTGCCCCAGGCGATTTCCTTATGCTCGCCTTTGATGTCCTCGATTTTGTCCAGATGCTCCCGCTGCTTGATCTCAAACAGCTTGGATTTCAGCATCTTCATGGCGGTGTCCCGGTTCTGGAACTGGCTCCGTTCGGTTTGGCAGGACACCACAATGCCGGTGGGAATGTGGGTCAAGCGCACCGCCGAAGAGGTCTTATTGATGTGCTGGCCACCGGCGCCGGAGGAACGGAACACATCCATCTTAATGTCTTCGTCCCGGATGTCCACCTGGATGGTGTCGTCGATTTCCGGCATCACTTCCAGAGAAGCAAAGGAGGTGTGCCGCCGTCCGGAAGCGTCGAAGGGGGACACCCGCACCAGCCGGTGCACCCCGTTTTCACTGCGGAGATACCCATAGGCGTTCTGACCGTTGATCTGGATGGAGGCGCTTTTGATGCCGGCGTCATCCCCAGGCTGATAGTCCAGGATCTGGTAGGTAAAGCCGTGCTTTTCCGCCCAGTGGGTGTACATCCGGTACAGCATCTCCACCCAGTCCTGGGCTTCGGTGCCGCCGGCCCCGGCGTGGAAGGTCAAAATGGCGTTGTGGTCGTCGTACTCCCCAATAAGCAGGGTGGAGAGGGTCTGCTCCTCCAAATCGTGCTCAAAGGTTTCGTACATCTCCTTGACCTCATCCGCCATGGAAGGGTCCTCTTCTTCCTCCGCCAACTGAATCATGGTTTCGATATCGTCCGCCAGGCTTTCCAACTTGTGGTAATTCTCCACCTTGCTGCGCAGCTGGGTGGTGCGGCGGAGAATCTCCTGGCTCTTTTCCATATTATCCCAAAATCCAGGTTCCGCAGCTTTGTGCTCCAACTCCTGGATTTCCTTTTCCGCCCGATCCAACTGGAGGGCGTCTTTTAAGTCCGCCAGCTCCGGGCGGCGGTTATTTAACTTCACGCGAATGTCATCGTACTGAATCATAGACGGTACTCCTTTCCAAAATCGCGCAGAAAAAACAAATGAATCAAAAGGTATAGCTTCTTCCCTGCGGGACACAATAGCCCCGAGGTGATATTTTATGGCAAACAACAAAACCAACCAAAGCCAAAATACCCAGAATGCTCAAAACTGCCCTGAAACCCAAAACACCCAGAGCATGCAGAACACCCAGAATACCCAGAACAAAACCAACAACAAAGCGACCAACAAATTTACCAACAAGACCAACAATCCGTCCAGCCAGAACTGCGGCCACTGATTCGGGCAAAGCGGGCTCCCAAACGGGGGTCCGTTTTTTATTTGGTTTTTACCGGCGTCTGCGGGGGCTGCCAGAAAGCGTCAAACAACTCTTCCAGCCGCCGCTCCTGTCCGGACAGGGACAGATAGCCGAACAAGGCTTCAAAGCCGGTGGCCCGGCGATACTCCAGCATATCGGCGTGCCGGGGTACATGGCTGGAGGCGTTGCGGCCCCGCTTATAGATTTCCAGCTCCTCTTGGGTGAGCATGGGCTCCAGAATTTCCATGGCCTGGGACTGGTAGTGGGCGCAGACCCGCTTTACCGTTTCTCGGTGCAGGGCGGAAACTCCCAGCCGGGTGGTCTCAATCAAGCGGCGGCGCACCATAAGCTCATACACCACATCCCCCTGATAAGCAAGCACCAAAGGGTTCAACAATTTTGGGGAGTCCAAAGCCCTCCCCTCCTTTCCTTAGGGGACAAAGTCGAAGGCAAATCCGGCCAGTTCCACCGTATCTCCTTCCTGAATGCCCAGTTCTTCCAGCTTGTCGATGACGCCGCTTTCCCGCAGCACCTTCTGGAAATACTGGAGGGAAGAATAGTCGTCCAGGTTGACCCCTTCCAGCAGTTTTTCCAAGAAGGGGGCTTCCACCCGGTACACCTGATTTTCCACAGTAACCTGGAATTCCCGGCTGAGTTGGCGGCTGCGCCGCTCCTGCTGGGTGATGGGCTGGGCTTCAAAGGAACGGATAGGGGGCAGCTGGGCCAGTTTAGCCGCCAGCAGATCCGCCAATTCTTTGGTTCCCTTGGTGGTGGCGGCGCTGATGGGATAGCATTCCATCCCCTGCTCCCGGATAAATTGGGTAAACTCTTCCACCTGCTCCGGGGTGGCCAGATCCGCCTTATTGGCAGCCACAATCTGAGGACGCTGAGCCAATTCCGGGCTGAACCGTTCCAGCTCCCGGTTGATGGCCAAAAAGTCCTCTTTGGGGTCCCGGCCTTCGCTGCCTGCTACGTCCACTACATGGAGGATCAGCCGGCACCGCTCCACATGGCGGAGAAAGTCATGGCCCAGGCCCACCCCATCGCTGGCCCCTTCAATGAGGCCGGGAATGTCCGCCATCACATAGCTGGAACCGGTGTCCTGCTTTACCACACCCAGCACCGGAGTGAGGGTGGTAAAGTGGTAGTTGGCGATTTTGGGCTTGGCGGCGCTGACCACGCTGATGAAGGTGGATTTTCCCACGTTGGGGAAGCCCACCAGCCCCACGTCGGCCAGCAGCTTGAGTTCCAGGGTGATATAGCCCCCTTCCCCGGGGGTTCCCGGCTTGGCGAACCGGGGAATCTGCCGGGTGGCGGTGGCGAAATGCTGGTTGCCTGCGCCTCCCTTGCCTCCCTGGAACACCAGCACAGGTTCTTCCCCGGACACGTCGGCCAGCAGCCGTCCGGTGTCCGCTTCCCGCACCAGAGTGCCCCGAGGCACCGGGATAATCAGGTCGGCGCCGCTTTTTCCGGTGCAGCGGTTGCCGCTGCCGGGAGCGCCATTTTCGGCGATATACTTGCGCTTATAGCGAAAGTCCACCAGGGTGGAGGTGTGGTCATCCGCCACGAACAGCACGTCTCCCCCTTTGCCGCCGTCTCCCCCATCGGGGCCGCCGGCGGCCACATATTTCTCTCGGTGGAAGGAGACACAGCCGTTGCCTCCGTCCCCCGCCTTCACATAAATCTTTGCCTGATCGACAAACATGGCGGCTCCTTTCTGCACAAAAAAGCGTGCCGCAGCTTCTTCCGGGCACGCTTCATTGTTGCTATCATCACTTAGACTGCGGGATAGACGCTGACCTTTTTCTTGTCCTTGCCCATCCGCTCGAACTTCACGGTTCCGTCAATCTTGGCGAACAGGGTGTCGTCGCTGCCCCGTCCGACATTTTCACCGGCGTGAATGTGGGTGCCTCTCTGGCGAACCAGGATGTTGCCGGCCAGCACAAACTGACCATCGGCACGCTTGGCGCCCAGCCGCTTGGACTCGGAATCACGGCCGTTCTTGGTGGAACCTACGCCCTTTTTGTGAGCAAAAAACTGCATGGATAAACGCAACATGGTCTACACCTCCAGATTTTTCAAAGTTATGGTTTTGGGATAATCTTCCGCCAGCAGATTCAGCTGCAAAAACAAGGCGTTTAAAAAAGCCTGGGCAGCCTGGCTGTCGGAATCCTCCGGCAAAGTACAGGTAATCTTGTTTTCGTCCACCTGAACCTGCGCCGGAACTTTCAGCACCTCGGTGATCCCGTTGATCACGGTCTGCAAGGCGCTGGTGACGCTGGCACAGACAATGTCCTCCCCTTTGGGAGCGTAGCCAGCATGTCCGCTCACCGAAACTTCAGTGATACGGTTTCCCTTGCGGGAAAAAACAGCGAAAATCATACATTAAGCGTGGATGGCGTCGATCTTCACCTTGGTGTAAGCCTGACGATGGCCCTTTTTCCGAGCACTGCTCTTCTTGGGCTTGTAGGTAAACACGGTGATTTTCTTACCCTTGCCGTTCTTTACCACGGTAGCGTCCACAGTAGCGGATTCCACATAGGGAGTTCCCACTTTCAGGCCGTTGTCGTCGCTGACTGCAATGACCTTGTCGAAGCTGACCTTTTCTTCCGCTTCCAGGCCCAGCTTTTCTACGAAGATTTCGTCTCCTTCGCTGACCCGGTACTGCTTTCCGCCGGTTTCAATGACTGCATACATCTTTCTAAGGCACCGCCTTTTTCTAATCTCGCTGGAGTCAGGCGCAGGGCGTTCCCTGTCTTTCCGGCCCGTTCCATGCGGCCTTTCTATTATACAAAAAAGGAAGGGGGTTGTCAAGAAAAATTTTTAATTCAAGGCGAAACCGCAATCCATTTTTGGGTATCCAAATTTTGCCAAACAGAGAGGAACACTTCCTGGGTCTGCGCATCGGCAGTTAAGACATAAATTTCGTCATAGCAAAACCGGTAGCTTCCATCCTCATTTTCCAAAACCCGCCAAACCCGATTGCCGTAATCGTAATAATCCACGGAACACTCCTGCTGTTCGTCCCCCTGCTCACTGGCAATCGAAAACCGGCAGGATGGGTCTTCTCCATAAATCCAGCCTTTACCTTGATAATTTTTCACCGTAAGAAGGGTTTCTGCCCCCTGCGCCTGGTCGGAAAGATAAAACCTTCCCTCCGGACGGGTATCCTTTTCAGGGCTTTCCCTTTCCTCCACCGCCAAAAACAAACCGCCGGCATTTTGCAGCCGCCATGTTCCGTCTGAAAGGGTGACGGCACCGCTGTGTTCCCGGGCATAAGTAAGGTAACCCTGGGTATCCGCTACAAGGTAATCTCCTCGAGGCCCGGCATAGGCAAACACACAAACCACCGCCAAGCACACACTTAAAATCCCATAAGGGAGCAAGCTCTTCCACTGGGTTTGCAATCTGTGCGTCAACTGAATACGTCCTTTGGGAGAAAGCAGCAGCAGGGTGCGGCTGGTCAACCTGGCATATCCTGCCAGGGCAAAGGGAAAGAGCAGCACAAAATAACTAATGGTATACTGGGCTTTTGCCTCCCAGATCAGTTGAAACAAAAAACCTCCTATAAAAATCATAGCCAACAGCAAAAAAGGCTGCTGTCTGGTATCCTTGCGGTAGAGCAAACAATAAAAGACGGCTCCCGCCAAAAGGACAAATTGCAACAAATTCAGATACTGTGCGCCAAGCTGCGCTCCCGGCCCACGGCTGAGCCACCAGACCCATTGGCTCATCCCCACCTGGCTGTCGGTATTTTCCGTAATCCAATAACATTGAAAAGTGGGGTTATTCCATTGGGAAGCCGTTTTCCGAGTGAAAAACTTTACTGTTTCCCCCGGATGGGAAGCAAAATAAGAAAGGGACTGGGCAATGCTTTCCTTTGCCATTTCTTGCTGAATTGCACCGTCGTGGCCGCTTTGCTGGTAGGTGTAGTACTCATAGGCGTTGTACCAGCCAGGAAACACCGTTCCGCCCCAACCGGGAAATACCGGACCATCCTGCTGAAGTCCCATGGCCACCCAGGCCATGGTGCTGGCGCCCCGGTCCATGGGGTCCCCGCTCACCTGCCGGGCAACGGCCAGGGGCAAAATGGACTGCAGCCCCACTCCCACCGCCATCAACAGGGGGAGTAGAAGAAATTTTCCCTTCTTCTGCTTCGCTGCCTCCACCAAGGCGTATAGCAGCATCCCGATGAGAAAGACCACATAGTTAAACTTGACAAAGATGGCGCCGGTGACGGCTAAAGCGGACGTAAAGCAGAAACGCAGCCGGTGGGTTTGCAAAAACGCCAATTCCAGCCGAATTGCCAGCACCGAAAGGGCAAGGCCCCAAATATTTCCATACACAAAGGTGCAATAAAAAATCAAAGGATAAAATAGAATGCCGGTAAAGACAGTGGCCAGAGAAACTGAGCGGCGAAATCCGCATTGCAGGCAAATTCCCGACAATTCCCGGTAAAACAGCACCAATCCCGCCACATTCAGCACCTGGAATGCCACGGCGTTGCCGCCGCCGAACACCAGGGTAAACAGATACATCACCCAGGTGACCCCCAACTGATGGTGGCGCATTCCCAGGTAACCATCGTCGGAAAAGGAAGAAAAATCTCCCAACTGAATGCCGTAAGCTGCCTGAAGCACATCTTCCTGGTCCGCCCGTGGCGCAAATTGAGTCGCCAATACCCAAAGCAGCGCCAACCCTGCCAAAACTGCCAACAAAATCCGCCGCAAGCGCAGATACCGGGACGTTTCCTTCTCCAACTGCTCCAAAAAACAGGCAAAGGGACGAAACAGTCTCAGCCCCACTCCCAGCAGTATCACCGCTGCCACAACGGCCAGATTGAGCAAAATACTGTCCCGCACAAAATAGCTGGTTTCCGAAGCATAAACTCCACAGGTGCTGTATGCACTTAAAAAAGCCAAATAACACAGAATCACAAAAAAGAGGGCCAGCACCAAATACTGGTATAGTTTTGGAAGCCCCTTTTGCAGCAAAATCCCTTTTACTTTCATCAAAACGCCTCTTTTTTCCACTCCATCCATTACGCCGCCGCCTGGTCCGACGCTGCCGGGGTCCAGAACTGGGAGGGAATCACGGCGCTGACCACCTGGTCGATGTACTCCATGGAAAAGGCGGAGGTGTTGCTGCGCACCCCATGGGACAGGGCCAGGTCATTGCTGTACTGGCTGTAAAGGTACAGGCGGATGTTCTTATACCCGGAATCGTAATGGGTGATCACCGGCTCAAAGGAGACATTGTCCACGGTGACGGTGTTCGTGTCGTAATGCTTGGTCAGGGTGTAGTTGAGCATCCCGCCGATCATCCGCATCCCCTGGTCCTGGGCAGAGATGAAGTTGCCCAGAGAGTAGATCACCAAGCCCTGTTCCCCGTCGTATTTGGGCAAATACTCCATGGTTTGCAGCACATGGGGGTGGTGGCCTAAAATCACGTCGGCTCCCCAATTTAACATCTTCTGAGCCAAGTCCCGCTGTTCCTGGGTGGGCTCGGTGGCGTATTCATTGCCCCAGTGAACGTTTACTACCACCACGTCGCAGGCTGCCCGAGCCGCTTCAATCTTGGCTTTCAGCAGGTCTTCCTCGGAGGTGAGGATATAGGTGAGCTGGCTGCCATCCGGCAGGCTCAGACCGTTGGTGTAGCTGGTGGCCCCCACATATCCAATCTTCAATCCGTTGACGGTGTGGCTCTCCACCTGGTAAAACTCCTCCGGATTCCGGTAAGCCCCAGTATGGACCACTTCAGTTTTGCTGTCCCAGTATTGCAGGGTGGCGTCTAATCCGTCAGAGCCCATATCCAGCATGTGATTGTTGGCCAGGTTAAACACATCAAAGCCCAGAGCAATCATCTGATCTCCCAGGGTTTGGGGGGAATTGAAGAGGGGATAGCTGGAAGGCTCATCCATTCCCGACATCACCGTTTCCTGGTTGATGGTGGCCACGTCCGGCTGGGCAATCCGATCCGCCACATTGGCGTAGGCGGCGGAAAAGTCGTAGTTGTCCCCTCCCCCGGCACGGGCGTTGGCCTGCTGATAGATGGAGGAGTGAATCAGATTATCTCCCACCGACACAAAGCTGACGCTCACCGGATCGGGGACGGCGGGCTGGCTTTCCTCACTGAGGGAAGATTCCGGCTGGGTATCGGCAGGCTGGGTGGAGGGAGAACAGCCGGTCAGAGAAAACAGCAGCACCCCGGCGCTGAGCAGGACCAGCCATTTAAAAAAACGATTGCGATTCATGACAGATTCCTTCCTTTTTTCTGGATTTTTGTCCAATGCTAGGAATATTGTAGCAAAGGCAGGGGAGCCTGTCAATGACAGAAAAACCGGAGCCGGGAAATTGCTCCCAAGCTCCGGTTTTGATTCTGTTCTATCCTATTTTATGGAAGGAAAAACTTCAACTTGTCGAAAAAGGATTTGGGTGTTTCCGGATTGACCCGCCCTCGGCTCTACGCCTTTGGACGGGCAGATTCCGGTTTGCTGTTTCCACAACTTTTTTAAAGAACAAGGTGGAAGAAAGAGTTTAAAGAACAATTTCTATGCAGGGGCTTCGCCCCTTGCAACCCCAGCAGCTTTTTGTAAAAAGCTGCACCAAAAACTTTAGTTTGGCTTTTTCTACAGTCTGAAAACTTATTCCGTTTCCGCCAGCATAGCGCCCATGTCGTAAAGGCCGGGGGTTTTCTTTTCCAAGAACACCGCTGCGTTCACTGCCCCTACTGCAAACACCTGCTTGCTGTGGGCTTCGTGGGTCAGGGTGACCACCTCGTCCCGTCCGGCGAAAATCACCTGGTGTTCCCCCACAATGGTGCCGCCCCGGACAGAGTGGATGCCAATCTCATTGTGCTCCCGCTTTTTCCGCTGGGCATGGCGGTCGTACTGGTACACCATATTGCCGCCCATGGTTTCCTGGATGGCGTCGGCGATCATCAAAGCGGTGCCGCTGGGGGCGTCGATCTTCTGATTGTGGTGCTTTTCCACAATTTCGATGTCGAACTGGTCTCCCAGCACCTGGGCCGCCTTCTTGGCCAGGTTCACCAGCAGGTTCACTCCCAGGGACATATTAAAGGAGAAGAACACCGGGATTTCCTTAGCGGCGTCCTGAATCTGCTGCTTCTGCTCCGGGGTGTAGCCGGTGGAGCCAATGACCACCGGGGTAAAGTGGCTCTTGGCGTAGTCCAGCATCCCTTCCAATGCGGAGGGATGGGAAAAGTCGATGATGACATCCGCCTTTTCCTCCACCTGGTCAAAGCTGGGGTACACCGGGAACTCCCCATAGGCTGCGCCTACCGGGTCCACCCCGGCCAGCACGGTGCAGTCTTCCCGGTTGGCAATCACATCGGCAATCACCCGGCCCATGTGGCCGCAGGCGCCGTTAATGAGAATATGGGTCATTGCGATACTTCCTTTCTTGGTTATCCTTTCCCAAAAAAGGTCCTCTCCCGGGAGTCCCGAAGGAGAGAACCGATTTGTTTTCCGTTACAGCAGCCCCACTGCCGCCATGCTGGCCCGGAGCTTTTCCCGGGGGCCGTCGTCCATCTCACAGAGAGGCATCCGGCAGGGACCGGCCGGGAAGCCCATCATATTCAACGCTTCCTTCACCGGAATGGGGTTCACATCCGCAAACAGGTTGTTAATCAAGTCAAGCAGCTTTAACTGCAAGGCAGCGCTTTCCTGCACCTTGCCGTCAAAGTAAAGCTGGCAGATGTCGTGGGTTTCCTTGGGCATCAGGTTGCTCAGCACCGAGATCACCCCGATGCCCCCCAGGCTCAGCAGGGGTACAATCTGGTCGTCGTTGCCGGAGTACACATCCAGGTCATCCCCGCAGAGATGGCGGATTTTCGCCACCTGGCTGATGCTGCCGCTGGCTTCCTTCACCGCCACAATGTTGGGGTGTTTGGAGAGCTCTTTCAAAGTCTCGGGGAGGATGTTCACCCCGGTACGGCTGGAGACGCTGTACAGGATCATGGGCAAATCCACCGCATCCGCCACGGTGAGGTAATGGCGAATCAGGCCCTTCTGGGAGCACTTATTGTAGTAAGGGGTGACCAGCAGCAGGCCGTCTACCCCCATCTTTTCCGCTTCCTGGCTCAGTTCCAGGCAGTAGGCGGTGTCGTTGCTGCCGGTGCCGGCCACCACCGGAATCCGATGGTTGACCTGGGCCACGGTAAACTGAATCACCCGGCGGTGTTCCTCGTCGGTGAGGGTGGAGGATTCCCCGGTGGTGCCGCAGACGATGATGGCATCGGTGCCGCCGGTCACCTGCTGCTCAATGAGCTGGCCCATGGCTTCATAATTTACCGAACCGTCGGCGTTCATAGGGGTGACGATGGCCACGCCGGCGCCGGTAAAGATTCTCTTCTTGGTCATATTGAAACCTTCTTTCCGAAATCAAAGGGGTTGCAATCAGTCCATCCAGCCCTGGTCCGCCAACAGCTCCGCCAACAGCACAGCGCCGCCGGCAGCGCCCCGGAGGGTGTTGTGGGACATGCAGACGAACTTGTAGTCGTACTGGCTGTCTTCCCGCAGCCGTCCGATGGAGATGGCCATGCCGTGCTCCAGTTCCCGGGCGGACTTAATCTGGGGCTGGTCGTTTTCTTCAAAGTAATGCAAGAACTGTTTGGGGGCGCTGGGGAGGTTGCGCTTCTGGGCTTCTCCCACAAAGTCCGCCCAATCCTTCTTGATCTGCTCCATGGAAGGCTTATTTTCAAAGGACATGAACACCGCAGCGGTGTGGCCGTCGCTCACCGGCACCCGCAGGCACTGGGTGGTGATGGATGGGCCGTCGGCGTCCACGATCACGTCGCCTTCAATGTGTCCCCACAGCTTCAAGGGTTCCTTTTCGCTCTTTTCCTCTTCCCCGCCGATATAGGGAATCAGGTTATCCACCATTTCCGGCCAGCGGGCAAAGGTCTTGCCGGCGCCGCTGATGGCCTGGTAGGTGGTGGCCAGCACCTTGGTCAAGCCGTACTTGCGCAGAGGGTGCAAGGCGGGAACGTAGCTTTGCAGGGAGCAGTTGGATTTTACTGCAATAAAGCCCTTCTTGGTGCCCAGGCGCTTGCGCTGGGCGGGGATGATGCCGGTGTGTTCCGGATTGATTTCCGGCACCACCATGGGTACGTCGGGGGTGTGGCGGTGGGCGGAGTTGTTGCTTACCACCGGGCATTCTGCCTTGGCGTAGGCTTCTTCTAAGGCCCGGATCTGGTCCTTGGGCATATCCACGGCGCAGAACACAAAGTCCAGCCCGTCGGCCACTTCCTCTACCTTGGAGGCATCCAGCACCACCATCTGTTTCATGGATTCCGGCACCGGGGTGCTCATGCACCAGCGGTCTCCCAGGGCTTCTTCATAGGTCTTGCCGGCGCTGCGGGCGCTGGCGGCTAATTTTTTCACGGTAAACCAGGGGTGGTTCTCCAACAGGGTGGCAAAGCGCTGACCCACCATACCGGTGGCGCCGATGATCCCCACTTGATACTGCTTCATCGCTATGATACCTCCATTCAAATTCCGGCAACAAAAAAACCGGTTTGCAAAAACCGGCGCATCCTAGGTATTGGTTACCCGACCCACGTTTCCGGCAAGGTGCCTCAGCCGGATCGGTGGATAGCGCTCCATCATACTCTATGATGACAATGATACGCTTGTTCAGCGCACCATCAGGAAAACCGCTGCCCTGCAGCCTTCCTTCGGCGGCGTTTCCTTTCCCCCAGTCCGGCGGGTGCTTCCATAAGAGCCGGGGTACTGATAAAAACCGCAACCTCTATCCGATTTCCATGCCCCTATCATACCATCCCGTAGAGCGGATGTCAACAGTTTTTCCCCCGATTCCCCCAGGAAAGGAAACCCACCCAATCCACAGCCAAGTCCCGGTGTTTGACAGAATCCCCCGCCTTTGCTACAATGAGCATAACTAACTTAAAGAAGGAAAGCGCACTGCATGAAAACACACGACTTTTATTACGATCTTCCCAAAGAGCGGATCGCCCAGACTCCGGTAGAGCCCCGAGACCATTCCCGTCTGCTGGTGATGGACCGGTTTACCGGCAAGATGGAGCACCGCCACTTTTACGACATTGTGGACTATCTCCGCCCCGGGGACCTGCTGGTCATCAACGATTCCCGGGTGCTTCCCGCCCGGTTGTACGGCTACAAAGAAGACACCGGCGCCCACATGGAGCTGCTGCTGTTGGAGCAGAAGGAAAACATGGTGTGGGAGTGCCTGGCCAAGCCCGGCAAAAAAGCCAAGCCCGGCGTCAAACTCATCTTCGGGGACGGGCTGCTCACCGGAGAAGTGGTGGAGGTGAAGGAGGACGGCAACCGGATGGTGAAGTTTACCTGCAACGGCAACTTCTATTCGGTGCTGGACCAAATCGGCCAGATGCCCCTGCCCCCCTACATCACCGAAAAACTCCAGGACAAGGAGCGCTACCAGACAGTGTATTCCAAAGAGCTGGGCAGCGCCGCCGCCCCCACCGCCGGGCTCCACTTCACCCCGGAGCTGATGGACAAAATCCGGGCCATGGGGGTGGACTTCGCTTCGGTAACCCTGCACGTTGGGTTAGGCACTTTCCGTCCGGTGAAGGCCCAGGAAGTGGCGGAACACAAAATGCATTCGGAACACTGTCTGCTCCCCAAAGAGACGGCGGAGAAAATCCTAAAAACCAAAGCCAACGGGGGCCGGGTGATTGCCGTGGGCACCACCAGCTGCCGCACCCTGGAAAGCGTCGCCACCTTTACCGGCCAAATCCAGCCCTGGGAGGGGTACACCGACATTTTCATCTACCCCGGCTACGAATTTAAGGTGCTGGACGGGCTGATTACCAACTTCCACCTGCCGGAAAGCACCCTGATCATGCTGGTCAGCGCCTTTGCCGGCCGGGAACATATCTTACATGCCTATGAGGAGGCGGTGAAACTGGAATACCGGTTCTTTTCCTTCGGGGACGCCTGCCTGTTCCTTTAAGGAGGTCCTGGATGTACACCTTACTATCCCAGCAGGGACTGGCCCGGCGGGGACGGCTGGACACCGTTCACGGCGTGGTGCAGACCCCGGTATTTATGAATGTAGGCACTGCTGCCGCCATCAAAGGGGGCGTGTCCTCCTACGATTTGGTGGACTTAAAGTGCCAGGTGGAGCTGTGCAACACCTACCACCTTCACATCCGTCCCGGAGACGAGTTGATTTACCGCCGGGGCGGCCTGCACAAGTTTATGGGGTGGGAGCGACCCATCCTCACCGACAGCGGGGGATTCCAGGTGTTCAGCCTGGCTTCTCTGCGGAAAATCAAAGAAGAAGGGGTCACCTTCCACAGCCATGTGGACGGACGGGTCCTGTTTATGGGGCCGGAGGAAAGCATGCAAATCCAGTCCCATCTGGGCTCCACCATCGCCATGGCCTTTGATGAATGCGTGGAAAACCCCGCCCCCTACGAGTACGCCAAGCAGAGCTGTGCCCGGACCACCCGGTGGCTGAAGCGGTGCAAGGAAGAGATGGCAAGGCTCAACGCCCTGCCGGAAACCCTCAATCCCCAGCAGAAGCTGTTCGGCATCAACCAGGGATGCACCTACGACGATTTACGGATTGAACACATGAAGGAAATCGCCGAGTTGGATTTGGACGGCTACGCCATCGGAGGACTGGCAGTGGGGGAACCCACCCAGGAGATGTACCACATTTTGGACGTGGTGCTGCCCTTCGCTCCCAAGGACAAACCCCGATACCTCATGGGAGTGGGTACCCCCTCCAACATCATCGAAGGGGTGGCCAGAGGCATTGATATGTTCGACTGCGTTATGCCCAGCCGCAACGCCCGCCACGGCCATCTGAACACCTGGGAGGGCATTCGCAACATCCTCAACGCCAAGTACGCCGAGGATGACCGTCCCATCGACGAAACCTGCCACTGCCCCACCTGCCGCCGTCACAGCCGTGCCTATCTGCGGCACCTGTTCAAAGCCAACGAACTGCTGGCCATGCGGCTGGCAGTGATGCACAACCTGTATTTTTACAACACCTTAATGGAACGGATTCGGGACGCCCTGGAGGGCGGCACCTTTGAAGAATTCCGCCGCACCTACTCCGGTCTGCTGGACCAACGCATCTAACACTACCCAACATCACCCATAAGGAGAAGCCATGAATTTTTCCACCCTCTGCGAAACCCTCCTGCCCCAGCCAGTGCAGGACGAAGTCAACCAAATCAATCAAACCTACCGCCACCCCGCCATGGAGCAGTATTGGCGGCGGCTGTTTTCCCCCAAACAATGGGACAAGGGCATCCAACTGCTCACCCAGCAGTTTGGAGAGGACCCCAAAGGGCTGAAAATGCTGACCTGCCAGCTCCACTGCGCCTTAAACACCTACCGGCAGTACCGTCAGAAAGGCATCCCGGAAGAGGTGTTTTGGGACACCATGAAGTTTATTCCCCGGTTCTTGGAGTGGCAGAACACCTATTACGGAAGCTACACCTTCCCCTGGGGCTGGTGGCTGCCCCGGCAGCTTTCCCTCTGTGAGTTCCGGCTGGGCCAGTTGGAATTTGAGCGGGTGAAAACCGAAAACGGGCCGGTGGTGTCCCTGCACATTCCCTCCGACGCCAAGCTGGAACCCCAGCTGCTCCGGGATTCGGTGCGGCAGATGCGGCGGCTGTTTTTGCACCAGTTCCCGGATTTCTACCAGGCGCCGGTGATCTGCGACTCCTGGATGCTCAGCCCTGCTTTGCAGGAACTGCTGCCGGAAGACTCCCGGATCTTGCAGTTTGCGAACTGCTTTGAAGTCCAAAGCGTAGACTGGGACAGCACCGCAGTGCTGAACTGGGTGTTCCCCGGCCCCAAGGTACCCTATGAACAACTGGCGGAAACCACCTCTTTGCAGCGGTCCATGAAGCAGTACCTGCTGGAAGGCAAAAAGGTAGGTTGGGCCAGAGGAGTGCTGAAAGGGTTTTAAACCGCCTTCCCCATTGGAATCGAAAAGTAAAATTAGATGAGAAAATCCCCGCTGCCTAATTGAGCAGCGGGGTTCATTATTTATACGGTTTGATTTACAATCTGCTGCGCCAAGGTCATGACGTCCAGCACATCCAAAATGCCGTCCTGGTTGAAGTCATATTGAGTGCTGGTGCTGCCGTTCACAATCTGTTGGGCCAGCGACATAACGTCAGCCACGTCCACCTGACTGTCCTCATTCACATCCGCCGGGTTTTGGCCCACACCGGCAGTGAGGGTCACATCCTCTGCCGGCATCCGGAAGGTGGTGCTTACGGCACCGGGGTCCGCCAGCACACCGGAACCTTGGTTGATCTGCCAGCTGTGGAAGGACACCCCTTGCTTTTTGGGTAGCAAAGTGGGAACCATAATGATTAACTCCGCCAATCATTATATTACATCTTTATATATTTCAACCGTCCTGGCTCAAACCAACAGCTAATGGTTTACCAAATAGATTTCAAACTTTTCCCAATCTTAAAATCTTTTGAAACTGTTTGTTTTCCTCTTCCTTTTTCCCTGGGGATATGGTATGATACCAAAAGACATTTCGTATAATTTGTAAACTGGCAAGAAAGGGAGTTACTATGGACAGCGTTTTATTCTGTATCAAATCTTTTTTGCTGGGGATCGTAGAGGGCATTACCGAGTTTCTGCCCATCTCCTCCACCGGCCACCTGATTGTATTTGAGGACATCCTCAGTTTCAACGCCTCACAGCAATACATCAACACCTACTCCTATGTGATTCAGCTGGGAGCCATTTTGGCGGTGATCGTGCTGTACCGGAAAAAGATTCTGCGCACCCTGCAAAATTTCTTCCCCAAAAAGGAAAACGGGATTGTAGTGCGGCCTTACGCACAAACCGGCCTGCGGTTCTGGGTCATGCTGGCCATCACCTGTATCCCCGGCTTCATCGGCGTGCTGCTGCTGGGGGACATTGCGGACACCTACCTGTTTAACCCAGTCAGCGTTTCCATTGTGCTGGCCCTGGGCGGCGTGGCCATGATTCTGGCGGAAAAGTTCTGCAAAAAGGCCCCAGTCACCCCTCAGAGTGAAGGGTGGCTCCAGGTCAGTGTAAAACAGGCCATTATCATCGGCTGCTTCCAGTGCTTATCCATTATCCCCGGCATGAGCCGCAGCGCCTCCACCATCATCGGCGGCTGGTTTGCAGGACTTTCCACCACCGCCAGTGCGGAGTTCTCCTTCTTCCTGGCCATCCCGGTAATGGTGGGGATGAGCGGATTGAAGCTGATCCAGCTGGGCGGCTTCGGCGCTATGAACGCTACCGAACTGGTGAGCATGGTCATCGGCTTTGTGGTGAGCTTTGTGGTGGCCCTGTTTGTGGTGAAGAAGTTCATCTCCTTCCTGCAAAAGAAGCCCATGACGGTATTTGCCATCTACCGCATTGCTTTCGGCGTGTTTGTGCTGATTTTGGCCCTGTGCGGCATCGTCAGCTTTACGGCGGCGGAAGCGTAAAATCGGAAATCCGATTTCATATAAGATCTTGCAACGGGTGTTCCCTTCCGGGAGCGCCCGTTTTTTATCGGCGAAGGCGCTTTCCTTCCGGTAAGCAGTTTACCGGAAGGAGGGTACTTGTATTTTCCCGGTCCGGCTGGTATCATAAAGAAAAGGGGCTTGTCCCCAAAGAAAACGGAGGTAATTTCCATGAAAAAAGAGCTGGGCGTAAAGCCTTACCTGTTCCCCATGCCGGTGCTGATGATCGCCACCTATGACCAAGAGGGCAAGGTGGACGTGATGAACATGGCCTGGGGCGGTATCTGCGCCGAAAACATGGTGGCCTTAAACATCGACGAGGACCACAAAACCGCCAAGAACATCAAAGAAAAAATGGCCTTTACCTTGAGCATTGCCGATGTGGACCATCTGGCGGAAGCGGACTTTTTCGGCATCGCCACCGGCAACAAGATGGAGGACAAATTTCAGCGCAGCGGCCTCCACGCCGTGAAAAGCGACAAGGTAGACGCTCCCGTTGTGGAGGAGTTTCCCCTGACCCTGGAGTGCAAGGTGGCTGAGCTGCAGCACACCGCCTACGGCTTCCGGGTGCTGGGAGAGATCGTCAATGTACTGGCGGAAGACAGCGTGCTGGACGAAAAGGGACGGGTAGACCCTGCCAAGCTGGGCGCCTTTGTCTTTGACCAATTCCAGAACGGGTACTACAAAATCGGGGAAAAGTGCGGCCAGGCCTGGAACAGCGGCGCCGGACTGATGAAGAAGTAAAGCCCTCGACGTCTACAAAAATCTATACATGAGAAAACCGCCCTTCCGGCATCAAACCGGAGGGGCGGAATGGTTTTGTCTTATTTTACTGCCAGGGGTGCTGCTGGATATACTCTTCCAGCACCGCCGCCGAAATGGCACAGAGATCCGGGCAGGGCCGTTTTTTGTAGTATTCCGGGGTGCGTTCGCTGGGGGTGGGGGTGTCTTTCTTGTGGTCCAGGCCCAGCAGTTCCCGGCAGACAATGGTGTCCTTGCCGTTGACCTCCTGGAACCGGGCCGCCAGCTGCTGAATGCGGGCATAGTGCTCCGCTTTGGCCTGTTTGTCCTTGGGGTCGCTGTAGCCATACAGAGCCCCCGCCACCAAAAAGATGGCGCTGACGGTGCCGCAGACCTCCCGCAGCCGTCCCATACCGCCGCCCATAGAGCCTACCATAGCCAGGGTGGCCTGCATGGGAAATCCCTTCTGCTCCAGTTCTTCCCGGAAGGCCATGGCGATGGCCTGGGAGCAGTTATAGCCTTCCAGAAACAGGGCTTTGGCCTTCTGTCCGTGAGGGGATGTGGTGTAATCCATCTTATTCTCCTTGGGACGCATAGCCCAGCTCAAAGGCCTTTTCGTTCATTTCCAGGAATTTGGCGGGGACGGTGGCGGCAATGGTGTCCTTCCAGACCTGCTTTTCCAAGTCCATGTTCCGGGCCATGACCCCGATGAGGGCCACGTTCACCGCCTTGGCGCTGCCGGCCTGTACCGCCATGGACAAGGCATCCACCGCAACCAGGTTGACCCCCTTGGCGCGGATGGCGTCCAGGATGTCGTGGGGATACTCCGCTGCACCCATGACCACCGGCATGGGGTCCATCTTCTGGGTGTTGGTGATGATGGTGCCACCCTTTTTCAGGTAGGGCAGCCAACGGGCCGCTTCCAGCTGTTCAAAGGAGAGAATCAGATCCGCTTCTCCCAGGGCCACAATGGGACTGGCCACCTTGCTGCCGTACTTTACATAGGTCACCACGCTGCCGCCCCGCTGGCTCATACCATGGACTTCGCTGACCTTTACATCGTAATTTTTGCTCAACAGGGCGTTGCCGAGCAGACGGCTGGCCAACAGGGTGCCCTGTCCGCCTACGCCCACAATCATAATGCTTTTGGTTTCCATTTACTTGCCCTCCACAATCGCGCCGAATTTGCAGAGCTGGGTGCAGACGCCGCAGCCCACGCACTGGGTGAAATCAATGCAGGATTTTTTATCCCGGATGCTCAGGGCCGGGCAGCCGATTTTCTGGCACATCTTGCAGCCCACACACTTATCGGTATCCACCTTCATGGGCGGGTTGTGCTTGACGTACTTAAGCAGGGCGCAGGGACGGCGGGAGATCACCAGGCTGGGTTCTTCCGCGGCCAGCTCTTCCCGGATCACGTCTTCGCACTCTTTGAGCTGATAGGGATCCACCACCCGCACCCGGTGGATGCCGATGGCGTGGGCCAGAGCTTCCAGGTTCACCGCCGTGGCCGGGTCGCCGTAGATGTTTTTGCCGGTGGTGGGGTTCTCCTGGTGGCCGGTCATGCCGGTGATGCTGTTATCCAGCACGATGACGGTGGAGTTGCTGTGGTTATAGGCGATG
Source organism: Ruminococcaceae bacterium UBA1375 (assembly GCA_002305795.1). Taxonomy (GTDB): domain Bacteria; phylum Bacillota; class Clostridia; order Oscillospirales; family Ruminococcaceae; genus Egerieicola; species Egerieicola faecalis. The sequence goes on along the minus strand of DBRF01000013.1, from coordinate 57,095 downwards.
TCAATCAGGCTGGTAATGCCGGAGTGGATGAAGGTAGAGTCGCCGATGACGGCCACGCTCTTGGTTTCATTTTCCGGGTTGGCCTTGTTCCGTCCATGGAGGGAGGAAACGGAAGCACCCATGCAGATGCAGGTGTCGATCATGCCCAAGGGAGCGGAAGCGCCCAGAGTGTAACAGCCGATGTCCCCGCAGACGGTGACCTTCAGCCGCTTCAGGGCGTAGAACAATCCCCGGTGAGGGCAGCCGGCGCAGAGCACCGGAGGACGGGGCGGGATGGCCATATCCAGGCTGGTGGTGGGGTATTCTTCTCCCAAAACCACCTTGCGGATCAGCCGCTGGGAATATTCGCCTTGGAGGGTGAACACTTCCTTGCCGATCACATCCACCCCGATGGTCTTGCAGTATTCTTCCAGGAAGGGGTCCAACTGCTCTAACACATACACCTTTTCACAGTGATGGGAGAAGCCCTGGATCAGCTTTTCCGGCAGAGGATAGACACAGCCAAGCTTTAAGTAGTTTACCTTATCCCCCAGGGCTTCCTGGGCGTACTGGTAGCTGATGCCGGCGCAGATGACGCCGATCTTGGAGCCGTTGTCCTCCACGGTGTTGATGGAAGCAGTTTCCGCCCAGTGCTTCTGGGCTTCCACCCGGTTTTCCACAATGACATGGCGCTTTTTGGCCCGACCGGGCATCATGACGTATTTGTCGGTGTCCTTCACATAGGGGTGCAGGGCCACCTCTTCCCGGTCACCCAGCTCCACCAGGCTCCGGGAGTGGGCCACACGGGTGGTGAGCCGCAGCATCACCGGGGTGTCGAACTGTTCGGACAGGGTGAAGGCCAGCTTGGCGTAGTCCTTACATTCCTGGGAATCGGAAGGCTCCAGCATCATCAGTTTCGCCGCCTTGGCGTAGTGGCGGGAGTCCTGCTCGTTCTGGGAGGAGTGCATTCCCGGATCGTCCGCCACCAGAATCACCATGCCGGCGTTGATACCGGTGTAGGAGGAGGTGAACAGGGGGTCGGCGGCCACGTTTAAGCCAACGTGCTTCATGCCGGAGAAGGCCCGTGCCCCGGCGATGGCGGCGCCCAGGGCAGTCTCTACCCCAACCTTTTCGTTGGGGGACCATTCACAGTAAATCTCCGGGTAGGCGGCGGCCGTCTCGGTGACTTCGGTGCTGGGGGTGCCGGGGTAGCTGGACACTACCCGGCAGCCGGCTTCGTACAGGCCCCGGGCAATGGCCTCGTTGCCGATGAGAAGTTGTTTTTCCATGCGTTTTTCTCTCTCTTTATCTATGATTTGCAAAAGTTCGGCGGTTTGGGACTCTGCCCAAAAAATGCCGCATTTTTACGATTATTTCTATCATACACGAAAATGGCGGAAATTTCAAGGGCTGCCGCCCCGGGGAGGGGGTACAGCAACCTGTTTTCTGGGAAAAACCAACGGATTTTGGAAAGAAAAAGCGGAATTTTTGGTAAAATAAATAAATTTTGCTGGTAAAAGCCAATCTTTTCTGGTATACTAAAGAAAAATCTCGGATTCATTCCGGAACAAGGAGGATTGCAGTATGGCTATTTACCGATGCGGCGTATGCGGCTATGTGTTTGACGAAGAAAAAGAGGGCAAGTCCTTTGCCGATCTGAAGGAATGTCCCGTCTGCCACCAGCCTGCCGGCGTGTTCCGCAAGCAGGAAGAAACCAAAGCCGCGGCAAACGCCGCCGCTCCGGCTCAGGACAGTTTGGCGGAATTTGCCCGGGAGGACGAATCCATCCGGTACATGAAAGAAATCCACCAAATGGCCCGGACCGGGAAACCCCTGTCCGCCGCCATGGGCACCCAGGTTCCCCTTCCCGCCTGGGAGGACATTCTGCTTCTGGGAGCCCAGCTCTCCTCCCAACCGCTGCTGGACCATGCGCCGGTGTCCACCCAAACGGTCATCGGCAAACACGCCAAGCAGCCCCTGGTGCTGGAAAGCCCGGTGTACATCTCCCACATGTCCTTCGGGGCTTTGTCCCGGGAGGCGAAGATCGCCTTAGCCAAAGGGGCGTCCATGGCGGGGACTGCCGCCTGCTCCGGGGAAGGCGGGGTGCTGCCGGAAGAAATGGCGGCGGCGGACCGGTACATCTTTGAATATGTGGCCAATCGGTACAGCGTGACCCCGGAGCTGTTACAAGCCGCAGGGGCCATTGAAATCAAAATCGGCCAAAGCGCCAAACCCGGCATGGGCGGACATCTGCCGGGAGAAAAGGTCACCCCGGAAATCGCCCGGATTCGGGGCCGTGCAGTGGGACAGGACATTCACGCCCCTTCCCGGTTCGAGGACATCAACACCAAGGAAGAGCTGCGAGATCTGGTGGAACAGCTTCGGTATGCCTCCCACGGGCGGCCCATCGGCATTAAAATTGCGGCGGGGCACATCGAAGAGGATTTGGAGTGGTGCGTCTTTGCCAAGCCGGACTTCGTCACCCTGGACGGCCGGGGCGGCGGTACCGGGTCTGCTCCCCAGATGCTCCGGGACGGGGCCGGAGTGCCCACCATCTACGCCCTCTACCGGGCCAGAGAATGCCTGGACCAGCTGGGTGCAGACATCGACCTGGTGATTACCGGGGGACTGCGGGTGTCGGCGGACTTTGCCAAAGCCATTGCCATGGGCGCCGACGCCATCGCCGTGGCCACCGGGGCGCTGCTGGCCCTAGGGTGCCAACAGTACCGCATCTGCGGGTCCGGCAACTGTCCCATGGGCATTGCCACCCAGAACCCCCAGCTGCGCCAGCGGCTGGATGTGAACGCCGCCGCACAGCGGGTGGCCAACTATTTGAAGGTTTGCAACGAAGAACTGAAAATGTTTGCCCGAATTACTGGGCACAGTGACATCCACCAGCTGAGCGTCCGTGACCTAATCACCACCAGCCGGGAAATCAGCAAATTTACCAACATCCCCCACGCATAACCAGAGAAAGGAACTTTATGGACTTGGAAATACTGCGACAGCAGCTGCGGACTTTGGCCGACCCGGACTACCGGACCTTTCACTGCAAACTGATGCCGGATTACGACCCTAACCGAGTGCTGGGTATCCGATTGCCGGTGCTGCGGAAGTTTGCCGCTTCCTTTGCCAAAACCCCGGAGGCGGAAGAATTTTTGGATGCTCTGCCTCACTACTACTACTACGAGGAAAACAACCTCCACGGCCTGCTGTTGGAAGGGTGCAGGGATTACGGGGAAGTGCTCCGGCGTTTGAAAGCCTTCCTGCCCCAGGTGGACAACTGGGCCACCTGCGATTTGCTCTCCCCCAGGGTCTTTGCCAAACACCATTCCCAGCTTTGGGAGCAGATTCCCCTTTGGCTGGCTGACCCCCACCCCTACACCGTGCGGTTCGGGCTTGGAATGCTGATGCGCCACTTTCTGCAGGAAGACTTCACCCCACAGGTGTTGGAGCGGGCGGGAAGCGTCCAGCGGGAGGAATACTATGTGCGGATGATGCAGGCCTGGCTGTTCGCCACCGCCCTGGCCAAACAGTGGGACGCCACCCTGCCCTGGCTGACGGAACACCGTTTGGAAGTCTGGGTACACAACAAGAGCATCCAAAAGGCGGTGGAGAGCCGGCGAATTACCGGGGAGCAGAAGGAGCTGCTGCGCTCCTTGCGGAGGAAGCCGGGATGAAAAAGTATTTATCTCCCCTGTTGCTTTGGCTGGTCTTTGAAGCCGTTGCAGTCATCCTCTGGCTGAGCCTGGACAACCTCTTTTATCTCCTGAATTTTACCTACATCGGCACCGCTATCGCAGTGGGGCTGGCCCTATACCTGAAGAAGTGGAAGTACGCCCGGAATGCGGTGCAGATTGCCGTAGGGCTGTACATGCTGGTCTATCTGGGGGTACTCTGTCGGGAAAACATGCAGATCGAAGGGTTTTGGTACTACCTGTTTCTAGGCACCTTCCAGGCGGCGGTGATCCACTATGTAGTGGCCAAAATCTTCGGGCCGCTGCTCTTCGGCCGGGGATGGTGCGGGTACGCCTGCTGGACCGCTATGGTGCTGGATCTGCTGCCCTACAAAATCCCGCAGTCTCCCCGGAAGAAGTGGGGATGGGTCCGATACCTTGTCTTTGCCGCATCCCTGCTGTTTGTATCCGCTCTCTTTCTGCTGGGAATCCCAAATAAGGAAGAAGTGATGTGGTACAGCTTTCTCATCGGGAACGGGTTATACTATTTCGTAGGCATTTTGCTGGCCTTCCTCTGCAAGGACAACCGGGCCTTCTGCAAATACATCTGCCCCATTACGGTATTCCTCAAGCCCATGAGCTATTTCTCCTTGTTCCGAATCAAGGTGGAGGAGGAAAAATGTGTTTCCTGCGGCAAATGCAGCCGGGTCTGCCCCATGAACGTGGAGGTGCCCAGCAACGCCCGAAATAAGAAACACGCCACGGAGTGCATCCTCTGTTTGAAGTGCGTGGAGGAATGCCCGAAAAAGGCGTTAAAGCTGTAATCGAAAAGAGAAAACGGGTGCGTCCCTTGGCGAGGCGCACCCGTGATTTTTATGTTCTGTTTTATCCTTCCCCCATCAACGCAATGGAGATGGTTTTATACCCTTCCCCGTTCTCATCCGCCCGGTAGACGGTGAGCACCAGTGGATCTCCGGGAACCTTGGTTTGGAGGATGGGGTCGATATTATCGCTGTCGGTGACCGAACTGCCGTCCATGGCGGTGACAATGTCTCCCGGCTGGAGCTTACCGGCGCAGTCGCTTTCCGAATCCACCTCCACAATCCGCAGTCCCGCGGGGACGCCGTAGAGGGAACTCATTTCCTGGGTAATGGTGGTGTAGGTAATGCCGATGCGCACCCGGCCCAGCAACACGTTGCCGTGAGAAATCAGCTCTTCCGCCACCGATTTCACCAGATCCATAGGGATGGCAAAGCCGATGTTTTCGTAGCTGTCCCCCATCTTAATGGCCACGATGCCCACCACTTGGCCGTATTTATTCAGCAAAGCGCCCCCGGAATTGCCGGTGTTGATGGCGGCGTCGGTCTGGATGCAGGGAATCTGGTCGCCCCCCACCTTCCCCACCGTCACCGTCCGGTCCAGGCCGGAAACGATGCCCTGGGTAATGGTGCCGGACAGGGAGATGCCTCCGGGATTGCCGATGGCCACCACCCGTTCCCCCAGCACCAGTGCGTCCGGGTCCCCCAGCTGGGCGGGGGTCAGCTCCTGCTGCACCTCCACCTTAATCACCGCCAGGTCGGTGTTGGTGTCGAAGGCGATGAGGGAAGCGTCCACCGACTCCCCGTTGTGGAAATACACCACAATCCGCTCGGCGGGCAGATAGGTCTGGTTGGCGTCGTCCGCCGTGCCGATGACGTGGGCGTTGGTGACAATATAACTGTCGGAGGTGAGAATCACCCCGCTGCCTTGGCTGTTGGTGATATACCCGTCGCCGCTGCTATTTAGGGAAGCAGTAATGACTCCCACCACGCTGTCCTCTGCCGCTGCGGCAATCTCTTCGGTGGAAAGGCCGCCGTCCAAAGAGGTGCTTTCCGTTTCCGAGACAGGGGGCTGCTCCAAGGTGAGCTGTACTGAGGCGCCGCTGCTTTGGGAATTGTGTTCCCGCCATTCCAGCACCCCCAGGGCAGCAGCCAGAAGCAGCACCACCCCGGCCAGCACCAGAAGCACCATCCAAAAAGTCCTGACCCCGGTGCGGTGTTTGGCGTTCAGGGAAAGATCCGCCATCACCGGCACCCCGGTGTCCTCCTTCCCGGAGATGTGGCTTACCTTTTGAAACTCCCCGGCAGGCTGGCCGGATACCACCTGAAAGCCGCCGGAAGCGGGCTGCTGCGTGGGCTTTGAATGCAAATCATGATTTTCCATTGGGGTCCTCCTTCCCATCGGGTTTCTTTTTGAACTTCCGCATGGGATTGTACAAGGGCAGGGTGAAAACAAATTCGGTGTACTCCCCCTTCACCGAGCGGACGATAATGTCCCCGCCGTGGAGGGTGAGAATGGAGCGGACAATGTAAAGCCCCAGCCCTACGCCGGTTTTGTCCAGGCCACGGGAACGGTCGGTCTTATAGAACCGGTCAAACACCCGGGAAATCTCCTGTTTGGACAGCCCTTCCCCGGTGTTGCGCACCCCCACCATGGCTCGGTTGCCTTCCTTTTCAAAGGAGAAGGAAAGGGTTCCACCTTGGTCGGCAAACTTACAGGCATTTTCGGTAAGGTTATAGATGACCTGATGGAGCAGGTCTGGGTCGGCGTCTACATACAGCGGCTCATGCTCCAGCCCTTCCACCTGAAGCTCCCGCTTTTCAATCTGGAATTCCAGCTGGAACAGGGTCTGAATGGTGGAGTCCACCACGTCCACCTTCTGGCGGGTGAGCTTCATCTCCCCGGCTTCGATCCGGGACAGGTTGAGCATGCTCACCACCAGGCGGCTGAGGCGGTTCACCTCTTCCGACACAATCCGCAGGTATTTCTTCTGCTGGTCGGGAGGGATGGTGCCGTCCAAAATGCCGTCCACAAAGCCGGAAATGGTGGTCATGGGGGTTTTCAGTTCGTGAGAGACATTAGAGATAAAGCTGCGGCGCATGGTCTCCAGGGAGGAGAGGGACTGGGCCATATGGTTCATGGCCAAAGCCAGCTGCCCCAGCTCGTCGTCGGAATCCACCATCAGCTGCTGGGAAAAGTCCCCGCTGCTCATTTTCGCCGCTGCTTCGCTCATCTGCCGCAGCGGCTTTACCAGCTGCCGGGAGACGAAGTAAATAATCACCGACACCACGGCCAGCACAATCACCGACGCCACCGAGAACACCTGTAAAAAGTCCAGCAAAAAGGAGTTCAGCGGTTCCCCCGCCGGCGCACAGGCAAAGAAATACCCGATGGGCTGCTGGGACTGGTCGTAGATGGGCAGGGCCACGGTGTTGTAGTGGGCCGGAAACAAGCCCCCCAGATACCCCATTTCCCGGTAGCTTCCGTCCAAGCGGAGCTGGTCCAGGATGCGGCTGTCCACCTGCTTGCCCACCAGAGGGGAGTCCGGCTGGGAGCTGAGCAGCAGGGTGCCGTCCAAATCGCTGAGCAACAGCTCCCCGCTGACGCTGGAAGACATCACCGACAGGTAATCCGTCACCAAATCTTGGTCCAGCACAGTGTTTTCATCCAGTAACTGAGTGATCTGCCAGCTGCCTTTCTGGGCGCAGACCTCCAGCTGCTGATAGTTTTCGTCCTTAAAATACATGGTGGCAAAGGCCATAATCCCTGCCCCCAGCACGGCGATGCTCAGCAGCACCAGCGCCAGATAAATGGTAAAGTATTTAAAGATGATACTTCGCTGCATGACTTCTTTTCCCCAAATCCTCCAAATCAAAAGGGACCTCCGTGCCCAGCAGGCTGACGGAGATCCCCTCCTGCTGCAAAACGCAGCCGTTATTCTTTCACTTCAAACTTATAGCCTACGCCCCACACGGTTTTCAGGCTCCACTGGTCGGAGACCCCTTCCAGCTTCTCACGCAGGCGCTTGACGTGGACGTCGATGGTGCGGGAGTCCCCGTAATACTCAAAGCCCCACACCTCATCCAGCAGTTGGTCCCTGGTGTATACCCGGTTGGGATGGCTGGCCAGATGGAACAGCAGCTCCAATTCTTTGGGCGGTGTATCCACCACTTTGCCGTCCACCTTCAGCTCATAGCGGGTCATGTTCACCACCAGTTTGTCATAGCGTACTTCCTTGACCTCTTCGGCCTTGGAGGAGTGATCCATCCGCCGCAATACCGCCTTAATCCGGGCCATGACCTCCTTGGTGTCAAAGGGTTTGGTGACGTAGTCATCCGCTCCCAATTCCAGGCCCAGCACTTTGTCAAAGGTTTCCCCTTTTGCAGTAAGCATGATAATGGGGACGTTGGATTTTTTTCGCACTTCCCGGCAGATCTGCCAGCCGTCCTGGCCGGGCAGCATAATATCCAGCAGCATCAAATCCGGGGCGGCGCTGTCGAAATTCTTTAAGGCGTCTTCGCCGTCGTTGTAGATGGTGACGTTGTAGCCGTCCTTCTCCAAATAGAGCCGGAGCAGCTCGCAGATATTCTGGTCGTCATCCACCACCATGATCTTTTCCTGTGCCATCGTTGTTCCCCCTCCCGCAAGCGATGCGGTTGACTTTTTTCCATTCCAACGGGGGCTCCGTCAGAAATGATTTCCTAATGATCGGCTTTGCCAATATTATAGCATACTTGAAGCTAGAATGGTGAACGATTTCTAAAAATCCCCTTTGTTTTCCCAGATTATTCAGCCTATGGTCTGCAAAATAAACCGCACGGCATAGTCCTGCTGAGAAGAAAGGCGGTACCGGGGCAGCACCGGCGCACCCCAGCTGTCGTCTCCGCCCACTCCCATCTGGGCCGCCAGCACCTTCAAATGGGTGTAGTGCTGCTGGGGCAGTTCAGAAGGGTGCCGGGCATTTTGCAGCTCAAAGGCGCTGACCGGCAGACAGGAAATCTCCAAAAGGTCCTCCCCCAGCCGCTGCACCGAAAGGCCTACTCCCTGCTCATCGGTGAGGGTGAAGCTGCGCACCTCGGTGCGGTTGCCGCATTCCTGGCACTTGGCGTAGGGGGTCAGGCAGTCCTGAACAGTGGTTTGATACCAGCCCAGGGCGGCGCCGGTATTCCGGTCGCAGTAGTTTTCTTCCGGGCCCCGGCCGAAGTAAGAGAGGTATTCCAGGTCCCGATTCAAGGTAAAACGCAGGCCGAACTGAGGCAGCAGGGGCTGGCCGGAGATGCCGTTATACTGGGCGCTGACCAGGATTTCCCCGCTGCTGTTGACGGTGTAGCTCACCGCCACATCCAGCCGGGGCAGGCTGGGAGCGCCGAACCGGTAGCGCACCGTCAGCATAGTGCGGTCCGGGTCGATGTCATAGCTGTGCTCGGTGGGACGGCCCAGCAGGTCTGCTGCCGCCCAGATACCGCTTTCCTGGGGGAACTTCCAGCCGATGTCGTTGCTGGTGGAAGCCCGCCAGTAGCAGGGGCGGGGCGGCAGTGCCACCAGCTCTTTGCCGTGATGGGTCAGGGAAACGATGCCGCCTTCGGTCAAAGAAAACAGCACGCTGCCTCCTTCCCATTTGGCCCCTACGTTCCAGCCTCCTTCGATGATCTCCAAGGGTCCTCCCCGCTGGAAGGTGGTGCGCCGGGAGCCTTCCGCCAGCTTTTCCCCAAAGGTGACGGGATAGCCCGCTTTGGCCCAAGGGGTGTCCTGGGCCAGCACCGCCACTGCGCTGAGCAGCAGGTCCTGCTCTCCGGCTTCCGGGAAGATCAGGGGGATTACCTCGGTTTCCCCGGGACCGGCAGTGAGGTTAAATTCCTGGCGGAAGATTTCCTTTCCTTGCTGCACCGCAGTGCAGATCAGCTTCAGATCGGAAAGGTTGGCAAACAGCCGGCGGTTTTCCACCGCCACCCGGTTCCGGGCCACGGTGATCCGCACCGGGGAGTACACCTGTTTGACCTCCTGCATTTTAGGGGATTCGGTGCGGTCGGCAAAGAGAATGCCGTTGCAGCAGAAGTCATAATCGGTGGGACGATCCCCAAAATCCCCGCCGTAACAGTAGTTGCCGTCCTCATCCAGAAGGCACTGGTCCACAAAGTCCCAGATAAAGGCGCCCTGATAGCCGGGATACTGTTCCAGTTTCCCGTATTCATCCAGACCCCCGCAGGAGTTGTGCATGGCGTGGGCATACTCGCAGAGCAGGTAGGGTTTGGCCGGGTTGTTTTCCAGATATTCCCTTGCTTCCGCCGCTTTTGCATACATATGGCTTTCAAAATCGGAGATATACTGGAAATCCCGGTAGAAGTTCACCCCTTCGTAGTGTACCGGACGGGAGGGGTCCCGCCGGCGGATGAAATCGCTCATGGCTTCCAGGCCGGTGCCGGCAAAGGATTCGTTTCCGCAGCTCCAAATCACAATGGAGGGGTGGTTTTTGTCCCGCTCCACCATGCTCCTGGCTCGGTCCACTACGGCGTCCTTCCACTCCTCCCGGTTGCCGGGAAGGTTCCATTGAGGAGAAAGGCTCTCCGCCTGGGACCAGCTGCCGTGGGTTTCCAGGTTGGTTTCATCAATGAGGTAGATGCCGTACTCATCGCAGAGCCGGTACCAGGCAGACTGGTTGGGATAATGGCTGGTGCGGACAGCGTTGATGTTGTTGCGCTTCAAGCAGAAAATATCTTCAAGCATGACCTCTTCCGGCACCGCCCGGCCATGTTCCAAACAGAACTCATGGCGGTTCACCCCTCGCAGCTGCAGCTTTTTGCCGTTGATGTGGTAGGCTCCCCGCAGCAGCTCCAACCGGCGGAAGCCGGTTTTGGTGCGGCAGTATTCCACTACGGCATTGTCGCTCTCCCGCACCACCCAAAGTTCCAGGGTGTAGAGGTTGGGAAATTCCCCGCTCCACAAAGCGGGCTGCTCCACCGGAATGGAAAACCGGCCGTCCCAGGCGCAGCTTCCCCCTTTCCCTACTTCGGTTCCGTCGGGAGCGGTGAGCTTAGCGGTGACGGCGTAGCCCTTGGGTTGTCCGGTGCAGCGGTACTCCACCGCCAGATCCCCCTTGGCGTAGTCCTCGGTGAGGTTGGGGTGCAAGAACAGATCTTCCAGGTGGCATTCCGGCCGAGCTACCAAAGTCACATCCCGGTACAGGCCGGAAAGCCGCCAAAAGTCCTGGTCTTCCAGCCAGCTGGCGGAGCTGCGGCGGAACAGCTGAACGGACAGGGTGTTGTCCCCGGCAAAGTCCAGCCAGGGGGTCAGGTCAAATTCACTGGGGGTGGCACTGTCCTCCCCGTAACCCACAAAATGGCCGTTGCAGAACACATAAATGGCACAGTCCGCCCCGTGGAACACCACGCTGACCTCTTTGCCCTGCCAATCCCGGGGCAGAGTGAAGGACTTCCGGTAGCAGGCCAGGCTGCGATCCGGGATGGGGGCGCCGATTTGGGTCTCCAGCTTCCCGTCCCAGGGGTACTGGACGTTGACGTACTGCGGGTCCCACACCCCTTGCAGCTGCAAATGCCCCGGCACCTGGATTTGACACTGGGGGGCGGCGTGTTCCAAACAGAACGCCTTCACCCCCGGATCCTCGGGAGTCTCAAAGACAGACAGTTCCCACTCTCCGTTGAGGGACAGCTCCAGATCGGACTGCTCCAACCCGGCCTGGGCGGCAAAATAATGATCGGAATGGGCATCCCGGCGGTTGACGGCAAAGACTTTCGGGTCGTCCAGCCACTGGTACGAATACTCCATAGATTCCATAACGGTTCTCCTTTGACTGCGTTGGTCTTGCTAGTCCCTGCCCCAGCTGCCGCCGAAGAAGGGGAAAAGCTGCCGGAAGGCGGCAGCTCTTGGAATAAAGATGATTTCAATAATACTTGCTGTAGCCTTTTCCTTCCATGGCGGCATCGTTGTACAAAAAGCCAAGGATCTTTGCTTTGGCAAACTGAAGCTGTCCAAGGGCCACTTGGAGCATCTTCTTATCCGTTACATTTTCCCGCACTACCAGCACCACGCCGTCGGCATAGCGGCTGAGGATCATGCTGTCGGTAACCACGCCGATGGGAGGCGCATCCAGAAAAACATAATCGTAATATTCTTTCAGCCGTTCCACCAGCTCCCGCATGGCATCGCTGGACAGCAATTCCGCCGGATTGGGAGGAATCCGGCCGGAGACGATCACATCCAGGTTAGTGTGCTGAGTAGGAATCAGCATATCGTTGATCTGGCTGTGGCCGGTGAGCAGGCTGGATAGCCCTTCCTTCTGCCCCAGCTGCAACAGGGAGTTGATGTTGGGGCGGCGCAGGTCGCAGTCGATCACCAACGTCTTAAAACCTGCTTCCCCGAAGGTAATGGCAGTGTTCAGGCAGCTGGTAGATTTCCCTTCTCCCTGGGTGGTGGAGGTAAACAGTAAAACCTTGCTTCCCTTTTCCGAAAAGGAGAATTCCAGATTGGTCCGCAGAGTATTATATGCCTCCCGCACGGTAAAAGAAGTATTCTTGTTGAGAATGCGATCTGCGGGAGACTGCGAATCTTTCTTTTGTTTTTCTTTCATATTGCTCACCCTCTCCTTCTTTTATCCGCAACATGATCTGCACGATAATAGCTCGAATAACTTGTCCCCAAGTCAGAATCCATGTTTGGTATGATTCCTAACAGCGGATAATCATATGTGTCTGCCAAATCCTGCTGGGTCACGCGAGTATCTAACAAATGAGCAATGAGCGCTGCGCCTACGCCTACGACCAGACCTGCCGCAAGGCCGATTAAAAGATTGCGGGACATATTAGGAGAACTGGGGGGCTGTAGGCACTGAAGCGTACTGGGGTACCGTCACCGAACTGCCTTCTACAAAGGACTGAATGCTGGAGGGAGCCACCCGAGCTACTGTGTTGGCAATCTGGGCCGCCTGTTCCGGGTCTGGATTGGTAACGGTAACCACTAAAATCTGAGTATCGGTGATGACGCTGGCGGAAATCATCTGCGACAATTCTTTGGAAGTGTACGTCCCTCCTAATTCGGCGCTGATATCATTGAGCACCGTTTCAGAATAAATCATTTGGGTGTATGCGTTAGCCAATCTTGTCGCCGCTTGAAGCTGTGTCGTAGACACTTCATTTTGAGATGTGGAGTTGCTGAAGTTATTGACATAAAGCCAGCAGGATGCTTGATACTGAGGAGTAATGAAGAACTGAGTAATAATGGCGGAAGCCGCCACGGCGATTACCACCGCCGCAATCACCCACAGGATCCGTTTCCAAATAGCCTGCAGTAATCGAGTAATGGATATGCTGTTCTCTTCTTCCTGAACTAGTTCCGGGTTATTCAAAGCCATGAAAGTTGCCTCCAACTATCTTAAAAATACCGAGATTGCGAAATATCAGATGATAGAAACAGCCTGATCTGTTTCTATTTTTTGTCCACACAGGCCCCTTTTCTCCTGCATGGCATAATATAATTCATTATACCCATGTCTTCTCCCCTTGTCAATCTGAAAATACTTTTTGGGATGTTTTCTGCACGTTTCACGTTTTATTTTCAACTTTTCCTTTTATTTTCCAAAAGGACAGGCCTGTTAGAAAAAATTCAGAACCGTTTAGAAAAAATTTATATTTTCTTGCGCGGCTGGTTAGGGTTATCCGCTAAGATAAAGCCATCGAAAGCAAAAATAAAAGCAAGGAGCGTTTCCCATGATTGATTTTGTACAGAATGTCAACTGGGCAATTTTTCTTCTCTTTACCCTGTGTTATTCTTACCAATTTATTTACGCCATCGTGGCTTTGGTGAAAAAACCCAAAAAAGTGGAAGCCAAAAAGCAGCACAAATTCGGCGTTTTGATCTCTGCCCGAAACGAAAGCGCCGTCATCGGCAACTTAATCGACAGCATTAAGGCGCAGAACTATCCTTCCCATTTAGTGGACATCTTCGTGGTGGCGGACAACTGCACCGACGACACCGCCGCCATTGCCCGCAAGCACGGCGCCATTGTCTACGAACGGTTCAACACCGAAAAGGTGGGCAAGGGCTATGCTCTGGACTACCTGCTGAAGATCATCAACAGCATCTACTCCTACAAAGGCTACGAAGGCTACTTCGTCTTTGATGCCGACAACGTACTGGATCCCAACTTTATCTCTGCTATGAATGCGCAGTTCGACCAGGGCTACAAGGTGCTGACCTGCTACCGCAACTCCAAAAACTACGGCACCAACTGGATCAGCGCCGGCTATGCCTTGTGGTTCTTGCGGGAAGCCCGGTACTTAAACAACCCCCGGATGATGCTGGGCACCAGCTGCGCTATTTCCGGCACCGGTTTCTTGGTCAGCGCTGAAATCATCAACCGTCAGGGTGGATGGAAGCATCACCTGCTCACTGAAGACATTGAGTTCTCCATTGACAACGCCATCCAGGGTGAAAAAATCGGCTACTGCTACGACGCCATGGTTTACGATGAACAGCCGGATACCTTCCGGATGAGCTGGCGTCAGCGTCTGCGCTGGGCCAAGGGCTTCTATCAGGTATTTGGCAAATACGGCAAAAACCTGGTGTCCACCGCAGTGAAGCACCGCAGCTTCTCCGCCTTTGATATGCTGATGAACATTTCCCCCGCCATGATCCTGTCCATGCTCTGCATCTTGTTCAACTTCGGCTTTTTAATCGCAGCTGCCGTGACAGCGGATTCGGTGCTGCTGGCGGCCACTGTCTCCAGTATTTTCATGACCATTTTCAACTTCTGCGCTATCCTCTTCCTCTTCGGCGCCTTGACGGCCATCACCGAGCGGAAGAACATCCACTGCTCCACCGGTAAGAAGATCCTCTACTGCTTCACCTTCCCGCTGTTTATGCTGACCTACATCCCCATTGCAGTGGTGGCCCTCTTCAAGAAGATCGAGTGGAAGCCCATTCCCCACGGTGTGGCCAAAACTTTGCAGGAAATCACCCAGTAATCCCACATTCATATCCATATTCCATCCCGGTTTTTCACCGGGATGGATTTTACTTATCAGGAGGCTCCATGAAACTGGAATGGTACCGGCAGCAGATGCGCCGTCCTCTGTTTTCCGCTCCGCTTTTTTGGCAGGTCAACCGAGGGCTGAGCCTATTGGTGGCGCTGGGATACGGAATGGTGCTGCTGAGCCTGGGATGGAGGGAAAGCTGGCTGAGGCTTGCCTTTGCCCTGGTCATCCCTGCTGCCGTCTTTCTGCTCACTGGTTGGCTGCGGAAAAAACTGGATCGTCCCCGGCCCTTTGCTTTGCTGGGGGAACCGCCCCTCCATCCCCACGAATCCGGCCAGGGTTGTCCCAGCCGGCACACTGCCAGCGCCGTCATCCTCTGCTGGACCGCCCTGCTGCTCCCCGGCTGGGTGGGATGGACCCTATGGGGGGTGCTGCTGGTGCTTACCTGTCTTATCGGGGCCATCCGGGTTTTCACCGGGATGCACTTTCTTCGGGACGTGCTGCTGGGAGCTGGGTTATCCACCCTGATCGGCGCCGTGGCTTACCTGCCCCTGCTGCTGTTTGCCTTGTTTTAAGAAAACAATGATTCTGTCCGATTTTTGGGACACAGTCTCAATCGGGCAGTTTTTTTGCTCAAAATTAGGAACAAATGTTCTTTTTTCTATTGACAAGAGTGAGAAAAGGGGATACCATCGAATTGTAATCAACGAAACCACTACGGATACAGGAAAGGGCGGATGTACAATGAAACAACTGGCACAGGAATACCGTCAATCAGCGCAGTTACTGAAACGGCGGCGCAAGGAACTGAAGCAGCAACTCAAAGAAGGTCAAATGGGAATCCTGGGTATGACCCAACGGGAAGAAAACCGGCTGAAGGAACGCATCCAGCTGTTGGAGCTGGAATACTGGGACACCTTGCAGGTATCGGAATATCTGGAGCATTATTACGACCGCACCCATCCCAACCGTTTTTGAAAGGAGGTATGGCCTTTGCAATACGGAAACCATTCCCTGGATCGGATGCTGGCCCAGCTGCCCCAGGAAGAACAAAGCACCTACCGGCGCTGGCTGAACCAGGTGCTGCGGGAAGTGATCCAAACCAGGCTCACCCCCCGGCAGCAGGAAGTACTGCATTTTTACTACCACTGCGGGTTGAATCTCACTGAAATTGCCCATGCCCTGCACCGGAATCCCTCCACCATTTGCCGCACCAAACAGCGAGCCCTGCAGCGCATCGAAATGTACCTGGCAATATTACCAAAGCAGTAACTTGACATCAAAAAACTTTTGTGCTATAATCGCTGTCATACCAAGAGGGAAATATCCAGCCGCTCCCATCTTTCCGGAGCAGACATGGATTTTCAGTGCAGCTTGCCGAAATAACGTCGGAAAACAGCTGCCCACACAAAGAATCGAGGGAGCGAGTATGGACAAAATGTTAATCACCTTATTGTTTGTAGCCATGTCGGCCTGCCTGTTGGGAGCACTGATTGTCCGGTTTAACCGTCCAAACGCAGAATAATCTCGCAAATTTTTATCAAAATCAACGGAATTTTAAAAACCAACGCCGCCCGGTTAGATGGAGTCCTTCTCCTTTCTCGGGCGGTTTTTTTTGTTTCTCCGGCAGGAAAGAGAATCAACCAAGCTCCAAACAACTCACTCGTCAATTCTTTCGCAAAATTACGGAATCTTTTAGAGCTGCGCTTTTGGAAATGATGATTTTAAAAGTTGTATTATATAAAAAAGCCCTGCAAAAACGCTTTTGCAGGGCGTGAATTTTGATTTGATTTTCCAATTTTCTGTTTTGCTTAACTGAAACAGCGTTCTTTTTGTTTAGCCGAAAACATCATATCCTTGTTTGTTTTAGTACTGTGCAATATTATTTACCACCAGCGCCGAAGCCAGTACCAACAGGAAGATACAGCAAACCACCAGAAACGCAGTGCGTCCCCGCTTGGTTTCAATGAAATTGGAGGTCAGCGCACAGCACACGCAGCCGACCGCCAAGCCCACCAAATCCACAATGGAAAGGACTGTTGTTTGGTGTTCCGCCGGGCAAAGTTCCAAACCGGACACGAACAACAGCCCCACCAGATGAATCACCGGCAGCGCCAGCAGAGGCAGCAAAGCAAAGGCATAGGAACGATATTTCGAGCGGAGAAATCCCACAAAGATGATAAACAGAATCACCGATATACAGATACACTCAACAACCATGGCGGTGTCCCTCCCGATAAATCAATTCCAACCCATCCAGAGTCAAGGATTTGTCAATGGCGGCAAAGGCGCCGGTTTGCCGTCCGATCATACCGGACAAGCCGCCGGTGGCTACTGCTTTTGCCTCCACCCCCAGCTCCCGGCGGATCAGCTTCAGCATATGGATCACTGCCCCGCAGTACCCGTAGACAATACCGCTTTGGATGCTGGAGACGGTGTTGTCCCCCACCACTTTTGCCGGGGGTTCAATCTCCACTCGAGGCAACTTGGAGGTGTTGCCCACCAAGGCGTCCAGGCTGACTTTGATGCCGGGATAGATGGACCCGCCCAGATAAGCGCCGGAAGGGTCTATGACATCGAAAGTGGTGGCGGTGCCGAAATCCACCACAATTAAAGGGGCGCCGTATTTACGCAGAGCGGCAAAGCTGTTTACCAGCCGGTCCGCCCCCACTTCTGCCGGATTGCTGTACCGGTTGACAATGGGAATTTCCAGGTTTTCCTGCACCACCAAAGGCTCCTTACCCAGATATTTACGAAAGGCATTTTTCATGGAATACATCACCTGGGGCACCACGCTGGTGATCACCACATCCTCCACATCCTCCGGGCGCAGGCCGTGAATAGAAAAGAAGGTGCGGATTTGAAGCCCCACCTCATCCGAAGTGATATCCCGACGGGTCACTAAGCGAAAACTCTGACAGAGTTTTCCCTGTTCAAACACCCCAAATTCCATGTTGGTATTTCCAACATCTACCACAAACACCATGGTTTTTCCTCCAGGAGCTTTTTCGCTTAACCGACTTCTACATGGCTTTGTGTCAGTATACCATGAAAAATTCGGTTTGGTTTTCGCCCTCCGGCAAAATGCCGCCCCTGCTTTTTGGACGGCAAAGCAGAAACCGTAATCGCAACGTTTGCCTAAAGCAAACGCTGCGCCTTTGCCAATCATTATAGCATATTTTTCCCTATCTGAAAAGCCTTTTTTCACAAAACCTTCTGGGCGCTCCTCCCCCTATCAAACCCGGCAATTCCGCCCTCCGGTTCAAACTGTCCCAAAAAAGGGACAGAAAAAATTTTCCTCTTGACAAGAACGTTTGTTTCATGCTACAATAGCAGCAAAGGAACGGATGTTCTGATTTCTTGGAGAGAGGAAGAATTACTATGAAACATCTTTGGCTCATGCTTACCGCCATGGGATTATTTTTATTTTTAGGAAGCGCCGGTGCAGTGGAAACGGAGAGCATTTCTCTGGTCCAGCTGATCCTCCAACTGGCCGGGGGAGCGGTTCTCTTGTATTTGGGCCAACGGCTGCGCAGCCGTACAGCGTCCAAAGCAAAAGCCGCCGCCAGACGGAAAGCCGCAGCCGCCCAGGCCACCAAAGCCCAGCGCCCGGCCATATCCCGGAACCATCCTTACCATCGAGCTGCCTAATGCAAAAACCGGTTGCGCATTGCCGAAAAATCTGGTAGAATGGAGAACAGAATAGCAGTGAAGGAGACTGTATTATGCCCTGTTCCCATTTGATCGACCTGAACGACCTTCCGGTCTCGGAATGGTCCCACATCATTGACCTTGCCATCAAGATCAAGGAACATCCCGGGGTTTACGCCCACGCCTGCGAAGGGAAAATCCTAGCTACCCTGTTTTACGAGCCTTCTACCCGAACTCAGATGTCTTTCCAAACCGCCATGCTGCGGCTGGGCGGGAAGATCATCGGGTTTGACAATCCCCAGAACTCCTCGGTGAGCAAAGGGGAAAACCTTACCGACACCATCCGCATTGTGTCCGGCTACGCCGATGTGCTGGCCATGCGCCATCCCTTGGAAGGTGCGGCCAAGGCGGCGGCCCTGTACGCTGGGTGCCCGGTAATCAACGCCGGAGACGGCGGCCATCTCCACCCCACCCAGACCCTCACCGACCTGACCACCCTGCAAAGCGAAAAGGGTCGGCTGGATCACCTGACCATCGGCCTCTGCGGGGATTTGAAGTACGGCCGCACCGTCCATTCCCTGATCAAAGCCCTGTCTCAGTATCCCGGCAACCAATTTGTGCTGATCTCCACCAAAAGTCTGCGGCTTCCCCAATACATCAAAGATTGGATGGATCGCTACGGCTGCACCTACAAGGAAGTGTTCCGGTTGGAGGACGCTATGCCGGAGCTGGACGTGCTGTACATGACCCGGATTCAGCAGGAACGGTTCGATTCCCCGGAAGAATACCAGAAACAGAAAAACGTCTATGTGCTGGATACCGCCAAGCTATTTGACGCCAAGCAGGATTTGGTGGTCCTCCATCCCCTGCCCCGGGTAGACGAAATCACCCCTGCCGTGGACCACGACCCCAGAGCCATGTACTTCAAGCAGGCGGTGTACGGGGTTTACGCCCGAATGGCCCTGATTCTCCTGCTGTTGGAGGGACGGGAACAGCCCCCGCTGCTGAGCCACCGGCACGGTGACGTGAAGTGCCAGAACCCCAAGTGTATCACCAACCACGAGCCTTATCTGGAGCACAGCTTCCAGGAGCTGGGGGACATGGCGGTGTGCGAATACTGCGACGAACGGCAGCTCTTGTAACAAGCCTGTAAAGGGATACGCCTTTTCTTTTTCGGAAGAAAGGGCGTTTTTGTTGCAATCACTTACTTTTTTGCCTGTTTCAATTTCCAACAAATCCACATGAACGTAAAAAGCCCGACAAGGCGTATACCTTGTCGGGCCTGAATTTTTTCTGTTTTCCCCGAACAGATTCACTGTCGTTTCCTTTCCGCTTATCCCAAAGCAAGCGCTTGGGTGCAGAGAAGACGGGAGCTCACAGTCAAAATCACACCGGGTGGATCTGGTGTTCGGGATCAGCGTGATCCTGGTCGATGCCGTATTTGGCGTTGCGGCGCTGTTCAAAGAACTTCACCGCCACCGGACCGAACTGGGCGTAGCTCAGCACGTCTTCCGGCTGCTCAGTCCATTCGGCACATTCCTTTTTCAAGGTCTCCAATTCCGGCTGGAGCAGGTCGGCGGGACGGCAGGTAATGGGTTCTTCGTCCCCAATGATCTTTTTCTGGAACGCCGGGTCGATGGGTTCCGGGGTCTTACCGTATTCGCCCCGCACCAAGCCCTTAAACTCCTTGGTGACCATCTTATACCGCTCGCCCATAATCACGTTGAACACCGCTTGGGTGCCCACAATCTGGGAGGTGGGGGTGACCAGAGGCGGCATGCCGCAATCCCGACGGACACGGGGTACCTCTTCCAGCACCTGGGTGAGCTGGTCCTCTTTCCCGGCCTGCTTGAGCTGGCTGAGGAGGTTGGACAGCATTCCGCCGGGCACCTGGTAAATCAGGGCGTTGGCGTTGGTGGCCAGCATGGAGGGGTCCAGCAGGCCGGAATCAATATACTTCTTCCGCAAGGTCATAAAGTAGTCCCGAATCTCGTTGAGCAGCACCAGATCCAGGCCGGTGTCGTACTCGGTGCCTTGCAGAGCCGCCACCATGGATTCAGTGGGAGCATGGGAAGTGCCCAGAGCCAGAGGGCTGATGGCGGTGTCGATGGCATCGCACCCCGCTTCAATGGCCTTTAACAGGCACATGGAAGCTAACCCGGAGGTGTAGTGGGTGTGGAGCTGCACCGGAATCTTCACTGCCTGCTTCAGCTCTTTGACCAGGGAGTACGCCCGGTAGGGGGTGAGCAGGGCGGCCATGTCCTTGATGCAGATAGAGTCCGCACCGGCATTTTCCACCTGCTTGGCGTAGTTCACATAGTATTCGTCGGTGAAGGTGTCCCCCAGGGTGTAGCTGATGGCCACCTGAGCGTGCCCCTTCTCCTTTTTGGCCGCCTTGATGGCGGTTTCCAGGTTCCGGATGTCGTTGAGGGCGTCGAAAATCCGGATGATGTCAATGCCGTTGGCGATGGACTTCTGGACGAAGTACTCCACCACATCGTCGGCGTAGTGCCGGTAGCCCAGCATATTCTGGCCCCGGAACAGCATTTGCAGCTTGGTGTTGGGCATCCCCTTGCGGATGATCCGCAGCCGTTCCCAAGGGTCTTCATTCAAAAACCGCAGACAGGCGTCGAAGGTGGCGCCGCCCCAGACCTCCGCCGAATAATAGCCCACCTGATCCATTTTGGACAGAATGGGGACCATATCCCCAATGGGCATCCGGGTAGCGATCAGGGACTGATGGGCGTCCCGCAGCGCAGTTTCGGTCACTTTAATTTTTGCCATGGTCCAATTACCTCACAAACACAAAATTACGCAATGGTGACCAACAGGTCCTGGGTATCCACCGTGTCGCCTTTCTTAATCATCACCGAAGTGATCTTGCCGGCATGGGGAGCTACAATGTCGTTTTCCATCTTCATGGCTTCCAACACCAGCAGCACCTGGGCTTCTTCCACGGTATCCCCAACCTTTACCTTCACATCCATTACAGTGCCGGGCATGGGAGCGGTGACCTTATCCCCTTCCCCTGCTGCCGCACTGGTGGTTTCCGCCGCAGCGGGAGCCGCCGGAGCCGCTGCCGCAGGAGCCGCCGCCGGGGCTGCCGCCACGGGAGCTGCTGCGCCGGTCTCCTCCACGGAAACCGCATAAGGTACGCCATTGACCGTTACAGTAAAGTTCTTCATAACTGAATCCTCCTGAAAATTCTTCCTACTATCGTTACAGCACCGTATTGGAGTGCTTTTTGCTCAGCCGGTTCATCCGCTTGTCCGCCAAGGCTTCCAAGCCGTGGATGAGAGTATTGCGGGTATCGGCAGGGGCCAGGATGCCGTCCAGCAAACCGGCTTTGGCGGCTTCCATGGGGCTGGCCACGGTGTCCTTGTATTCTTCTGCCAACTGGGCACGGACGGCGGCAGGGTCGTCCACCTGGCGCAGCCGGTTGTGGAGGGTAAATTCCACGGCGGTCTGCACCGGCAGGGCGGAGATCACCGCAGTGGGCCAAGCGTAAACCAGATCCGCTCCGGCGTTCCGGGAAGCCAGGGCCAGGTAGGCGGCGCCGATGGCCTGTCCGGCCAACAGGGTCATCTTCACGGTGGTGGCTTCCGCATAGGTATTGGCCAGCCGGGAAGCGGCCTTCACCAAACCGGGGCAGGAAGTCACGGTAAAGCCGGGGGTGTCCAACAGGGTGATTACCGGCAGGGAATAGGCGTCGCACAGCTGCATGAACCGGGCCAGCTTATTGCAGTCGGAGGTGTGCAGCTCGCCGCAGGCTGCCGCCAGACCCACCGGCATTCCGCCCATGAGAGCCAGGGCCACGGCGCTGTTTTCTCCATAAGCGCCGTACAGTTCCAGGGCGGTGTTCCCATCCGCCAGAGCGTTGATCAAGGGCTTTAAGTCGCCGCCAGGGCAGTCTTCCATCACCTTTTGCGCCGCAGCGGCATCCGCCACAGGTTTTCCTTCGTACACCGGGGGCAGGGACAGGTTGTTCTGGGGCAGATATCCCAGCAGCTGCTTCACCAGCTCCGCTGCCCGGGCTTGATCTTCCGCCACCAGGCTCACCAGTCCGGCTTTGGCTGCAAAATCAGCAGTGCCGGCTTCCTGTTTGTCCTCGGTTTGGGCGGTGTTGAAGGGGGGATTTAAGAAGAACTCCCCTTCCTTTTCCATCACCACCACGTCGCAGCCGGCGGCCAGCATGGCAAAAGCACCGGCGCAGGTCCCGGCCACCCAGGCAATCTGGGGCACCACCCCGGACAAATTGTTGGCTCCCAGCAGCAGGTCACTGTAGGCGGTGAGCATTTCTGCCCCTTCCCCTATCGCTGCTCCCTTGCTGTCCAGCACCGCCACCAAAGGTGCGCCGGTTTTGGCAGCCAATTCATACAGCCGACGGACTTTCCGGGCGTTGACCGCAGTCAAAGCCCCTCCTTCCGCAGCGGGTTCCTGTGCATACGCGTACACCAAAGCCTGGTTGACCATGCCATAACCGGTCACCACTCCGGCGCCGCCAAAAGCATCCAGCTCCACAAAGCTGCCATCGTCAAACAAGGCGTCCAGCCGTTTTCTGGCTTCGCCCTGTTTGGCTTCCTGCTGCCATGCGGCCAGCTGCTCCAACTTGCTTACAGGATTCATCTGTTAACTCCTCCATTCTTTGCCGGATCAAATTCGGCCCTTTCCCCAAAAGCAGGGGAAGCGGGCATAAAATTTTCCACTATTATTATACACAAAACCCCTGCGGTACACAAGAGCGCAGGGGAAAGTTTTTCCGGAAATTCTCATTTTGTAAAAGGGAAAAAGGGAGTCAGCTTCGTTTTTTCCGTTTTTTCCGCACCGAATCTCCAAATTTCCCCAGCTTTTTGCCCAAGGCAAAGTATTCCCCGTGAGCATAGGCCAAAAGTCCCGCTTTGGACAGGTCCAGCTTACCCGCCGGGTCCAGCAGGGATTCTTCCACATTCACCCGGACAATTTCCGCAGTGAACATATGGTGGGTACCCAGAGGCACAATGTCCTTCACCCGGCACTCCAAGCTCACCGGGCTCTGCTCCACCATGGGAGCGTCGATCTCCTGCCCAGGGACAGGGGTTAAGCCGCAGTGGGCAAACTTATCCACCTGCTTCCCGCTGCGGCAGCCACAGAAGTCCACCGCCTTGACCAAAGCCGCCGTGGGCAGGTTGATGCAAAAGCACCCGCTTTTGGCAATGAGCTCATAGGAATACCGCTCGGGACGCAGGGAGATGTAGGTCATGGGGGGACGGGTGTTCAGCACCCCGGTCCAGGCCACGGTGAGGACGTTGGGGTGTTCTAAATCCCCGCAGCTCACCAGCACCGGGGGCACCGGGGCCAGCAGCACGCTTCCTTTCCAGGATTGTTTCAAGTTCCTTCCTCCTTCCGGCGAAAAAAGGGCAGAAAAAAAGAAGCTGCCGGGCAGCCTCTCATTTTCTCTTCCCCATCAGTTGGCTCTGGTCACTTTGCCGGAGCGCAGGCAGCGGGTGCAGGCGTATACATGGCAGGGTTTGCCGTCCACCACAGCCTTCACACGCTTTACGTTGGGCTTCCAAGTCCGGTTGGAACGACGGTGGGAGTGGGACACTTTGATCCCGAAAACCATGCCCTTACCGCAGAAATCACACTTTGCCATTTTTTTGCACCTCCTGTACATCGGTAAAAGGAGCAATTTTGCCCCTGCTTGTCTGACTAACAACGACCATTGTAACAGATACCGGGAAAAAATGCAAGCCTTTTTTTCAGAAAAGGGTGCTTTTGGGGAAAACTTACCCGAAGCCGCCCCCGACCGGGAAAAAGTTTCCCTTTTTTCAAAGGAAAACCCAGCTTGTCGAAAAAGGGTTCGGATGTTTCCAGATTGACCCGCCCTCGGCTCTACGCCGTTGGGCGGGCGGATTCAAGTTCGTCACTTCCACAACTTTTTTGCAAGAATAAGGCAGAAATAAGAATTTTTAGGACAANNGACCTAAATTTTACTTTTTCTACAACCTAACCTGCCCGCCCCAAGGGCAGGCAGGCAACAAACTGCGGATTATTCCCCTTCCCGGATGGTGATGGAGGTAATCACCGGCTGCTGATCGGCGGAAATGGTTCCGTTGTCGTCGGTGGGCTGGGCGGAGGTGCAGATTTCATCCACAATGTCCATCCCCTCGGTGACATAGCCAAAGCAGGCGTACTGCCCGTCTAGGTAGGTAGAGTCCTCTTGAACAATGAAGAACTGGGAGGAAGCACTGTCATAATCGCTGGAGCGGGCCATGGAGATGGCGCCCCGGGTATGGGACAGGTTGTTCTCCACTCCGTTGTCAGAAAATTCCCCCTTGATGGTGGTGTAGCTGCCCCCGGTTCCGTCCCCTTCCGGGTCGCCTCCCTGCATCATAAAGCCGTCGATGATGCGATGAAAGGTCAAGCCGTCGTAAAAGCCGCTTTCCGCCAGGTTGACGAAGTTTTCCACGGTAATGGGGGCAGCCTCTGCATCCAGCTGCACGGTGACGGTGCCGTAATCCTGGATTTCAATGTCCGCGTAATAATCCGGGGCGGCGCTGGCGTGGTTTACCCCCAAAAGGATTCCCGTCACAGCGCAGGCCACTACTACTACACCGGCAATCACACTGGCCAGGATTTTGTTCCGCTTGGACTTTTTCCGCAGGGACAGGCTCAGGCTCTCAATCCGTCCAAGCACGGCCCGCTGGGCCATCTCCGGCACCACCGCCTGTTCCTTCTGCTCCACCAGGGCGGCGTGGAACTGCTCCACACTCAGGGAGAAGGGCACCTTTTTCTGGGCGGAAACGGCGGTGCAGATTCCCTCCACCACCGTGTCCTCCGCCGCTAAAGCCTGGTCCACCGTCTCTTTTTTCAGCTCCAGCAAGGCAGCCAGCCGCTTGCTGTCGTAGCCGCAGACAGCGTGGAGCACATAGACAAACCGGGTCAGGTCGGTGAGGTTTTCCAGCACCAGTTCCCAAGGGTTGCCTTCCAGATGGAGCTTGGAGGGGAGGGTGTCAAACCGGTTCTGTTCTGAGGTCTGAAAGGCTTTGGGGTTTTTCTTTTTGGTTTTCTGGATGCAGTAAGCGATGGTTTTGGCTACCGCCTTCTTTTCAAATCCCTCCTGGGAACTGATTTCCCCGGCCAGCAGGCTGTCCCACAGATTTTGAAAAATCGGCGCCACTGCATTGCCCGCCGCCTTTTCCTGATTCAGCAGCAGCCGGCAAAGTCCCATGACCTCTGTTTTTACCCCGTTGTACAGGGATTTCATTTCCTTCTCATTGCCTTTTTTGACCAATTCTATGGTAGTTGCCATAGTATTTGCCCATCTCCTTTACGGTCGGATTTTTTCCGGCGGGCCGGTATGGCCCCACGCCCGGGGACGCTTTTGCCGGAAACCGGCTTTTAGTATAAACCACAATGGAAAAATTCAGCTAAAAGAAATGTGAACAAAATATGAAATTTCCAAAAATCCCCGGCTTCCCCCTCCGGAAGTGGGGCGGCGGATTCTCTGAACAGAGTTTAAACAGTTACCGCTAGGTCTTGTTTTTTCCGGTGGCAGCCGTTATAATGAAAATCGTGGTATTCCAGGTAAAACCGGCCGAAAGAGGCTGTTTTTTCCTGTTTGCCCTGCCATGAATTTGATTTTTCGGAATAAACTGGAAAAAGCAGTTTACCCTAATACTTGTCATGGGAAAGGAGATTCCATTTTGCTCAGTGCTCTTTTTTCCGGCAGCCCGCTCCAGATTTTATACACCTTTCTGGCGCTGGCCATTGTGCTGTTTACCGGCATTCCCTTCCACGAGTTTGCCCACGGCTGGACCGCAGAGCGGTTCGGCGACCGGACGGCCCGGCTTTCCGGACGGCTCACCGTCAACCCCTTCGCCCATTTCGACCTGTTCGGCACCCTCATGCTGTTCTTGGTGGGGGTGGGCTTTGCCAAGCCGGTACCCATCAACCCTAACAACTTCCGGGGCAACAAAAAGGTGGGCATCGCCGTCACCGCTTTGGCGGGGCCGCTGTCCAATTTGATCATCGCCTTTTTGTTTGTGGTGCTGGGACGGCTGGTGAATCTGCTATACCTGCTTATCGGCGGGGACCTTGCCTTCTATTATATCTTCATCCAGGTGCTGTTTCTGGCGGCTCAGGTAAACGTGGGCCTTGCCATCTTCAACCTCATCCCCCTGCCCCCCTTGGACGGCTGGCGGATTTTAGGGCTGGTGCTCCCGGCCAAATGGCAGTTCTTTGCCATGAAGTACCAATACTATATTGTGCTTTTGTTGTTTGTGCTGCTGGCCACCGACATTCTCTCCACCCCCCTGGGGATTGCCCAGCAGTGGGTGCTGAACCTGTTTTCCGCCATTACCGAGCCCATTGCCACCGGCTTCGGGCTGCTGGTATAAGCCATGAGCGAACCGTTACAGTTTAAGATCGAGGTCTTTGAAGGGCCGCTGGAGCTGTTGCTCCACCTCATCAGCAAGCACAAACTCAACATCAACGACATCCCCATCGCCCAGCTCTTGGAGCAGTATCTGGACTACCTGGCCCAGATGCAGAGCATGGATTTGGAGATCACCAGTGAATTTTTAGCCATGGCGGCCCAGCTGGTGTACATCAAAACGGTGTCCCTCCTGCCCCGGCACGAAGAGGCGGAGGAGCTGAAAAAACAGCTCCAGGGACAGCTTTTGCAGTACGACCTCTGCCAGCGCATCGCCAAACAGATGGGAGCCAAATACCAGGGCAATGCGGTGTTCGTCCGCACCCCCCTGCCCATCCCGGTGGACACGGTGTACCGCCGCAGCCACCATCCCCAAGAGCTGCTGGACGCCTATCTGGACAGCGCCGGAAAAGCTCAGCGCCGCCTGCCCCCGCCCAAAACCGCCTTCTCCGGCATTGTCAACAAGCGAATGGTCAGCGTCGGGAGCCGGATTATCTATGTGATGCGGCGGCTGTACCAAGACGGCCAGCTCCCCTACAAGGAGTTGTTCGCCCCCTGCGACCGCAGCGAGCTGGTGGCCACCTTTTTGGCCATGCTGGAGCTGATGAAGTCCCGGCGGATCACCGTCAGCGACGACAACACCATGGTTTATTTCAACCGCACCCACTTTACCGGGGAGGAAGCCCCTGCCGAAGAGCCCGGCGGAAAGGAAGAAGGATAAATGGAAAAAACATTTCTGCTTTCCCAGCTGGAAGCGGTGCTGTTTGCCGCCGGGGAACCTCTGGCCGTCTCCAAGCTGGCCCAGGCCCTTCAGCTCACCGAAGAAGAGCTTCGCCCCCTTTTGGAGGAGTACCGCCAAGAGCTGGAACAGCCTCAGCGTGGGTTCCGGCTAGTGTGGCTGGAGGACTGCGTCCAGCTCACCACCAAGCGGGAGCACGAAGAGGTGGTGAAGGAGGCTTTGCAGCTGCGCAAAAACGCCCCCTTAAGCAACGCCGCCTTGGAGGTGCTGGCCATTGTGGCCTACAACCAGCCGGTGACCAAGAGCTTTGTGGAGCAGGTCCGGGGGGTGGACTCCTCCTCCATTGTGAACTCCCTCACCGAAAAGGAACTGCTCCAGGAAGCGGGGCGGCTGGATGTGCCGGGCCGTCCCATCCTGTACGAAACCACCCCCAACTTTTTAAGGTGCTTTGGGCTGAGCAGCTTAGAGGAACTGCCCAAACTGCCGGACGAAAGCGGCCAACTGAAAATGGACGACGTGATGGCGGCGCAAGAGGCCGAAGAAGCGTCCCAGCAAGAGGAGTGAAGGCGGTTTGCTTGCTCTGTGGATTATTTTAGCCATCCTGGCGCTGCTGGGGCTGCTGTGCTGTCTCAGCGCAGTGCTTTATGTGGACATCGGGGAAACCACCCGAATCCAGGCAGGGATTGCCGGGCTGCGCTACACCTTGGCGGACACCCGGGAAGAAAGCCCCCGGCAGAAGGTAAAAGCCTTAAAACGGGAGCAGAAGCGAAAGGAAAAACAGGCCCGCAAGGAGGCCAAGCAGAAGCGCAAAGCCGCCAGGCAGCGGGCCAAAGCCCAAAAAAAGAAAGCCCAAAGGGCAGCCTGCCGGGCCAGGCAAGGGGTTTCCACGTCGGCTCCCGCCGGGGGAAACGCCGGCTCCGCCCAGGCCAAGTCTCAAGCGAAAACCAAGCCGGGCTCGGGCGCCAAGGATTCCAAGGAAGACGGGTTCACCACCACGGTGAAGGAAGTGGTGGCGCTGCTGCGCCGGTGCTTTCCCAACGCAAGGTATCTGTTGCAGCATCTGCGGTTTCGCCGGGTCACCATCGCCATCAACGTGGGGGCCCAGGACGCCTACACCACCGCCATCCGTTACGGACAGGTCCAAGCCGGAGTGAACACCACCTTGGGGCTGCTGGCGGGGTACGGCGCCGATGTAAAACTCAACGCAGTCTGCATCCAGCCGGATTTTGTTACCGGGGAGTTCCGCCAATGGATTTCCTTTCGGGTGAAACTGCGGCTGGGGGTCATAATCATCGGGGGTCTGGGGATACTAGGAAAGGTCATCGGGCATTTTCTGGCAAAAGAAAGCCCGGACAAGCCCCCTTTCCGTCCTGCCCCCTCCTCAAAGCCAATCCATCCATCCGCAGCCGGGCAGGCTGTCAACCAAGAGAATGTGAGGTAGAAAACTATGAACGAACATCCCATTCAGGGCCTGATGGGCACCACCATGGAAAAAATCCGGGACATGGTGGACGTGAACACCATCATCGGCGATCCTATCGTCACCCCCGACGGCACCACCATTATCCCGGTGAGCAAGGTGAGTTTCGGCTTTGCCAGCGGCGGCAGCGACATCCCCGCCAAGGTCCCCAAGGAAGTGTTCGGGGGCGGCAGCGGCGCAGGAGTGTCCATTCAGCCCCTGGGCTTTCTGGTGGTACACCAGGGGGACGTGCGGCTGCTGGAAATGAACGGCCCCGGCGACTCCATGGGCAAGGCGTTGGGACTGGTGCCGGATGTGATCAGCAAAATCAGCGACCTGTTCAAAAAGGACAAAGAGGACCAAAAGCCCAACGAAACCGCCCCGGCGGACTGAGAGTCTTTCCAAGCACAACAAAAACAGCAAAGAGGTTAGGAGCCAAAACGCTTCCTAACCTCTTTTTCATTTCCATGTAAAGGGGGAATCAGTGGATGGAACCGTACCCGGCGGTACCGGACTGGCCATCCGCCCAGCCGGACTGTCCGTCCATGGTCAGTTCACACCACTGGTGGTTGGGGGTGTCGGCATTGATATGTGTCCAGGAATACCCCAGGTAGTCCAGCACCATTCCCAAGGCACGGGTGGCCCCGGCACTGGAATATTCCCCTTTGATGAACACCCCATACGCCGTAGCGCTGTCCTGGCTGTCCGATTCCGTTCCCTGGCGGCAGTATTCCGCCACCATCTCCGCCGCCGCAGACACTTTATCCAAATCGCTGCGGCCGGTGTAGTTGGCGTTGATCTCCTGGGCAATCTGCTGAGCCACCACCTGGGCCTGAAGCAGCTTCACCGCTTCGGAATCGGGAGTGGTGTCATCCGGCTCCGAAGGCTCAGAGGGGGTCTCTTCCGGGGGCTGGGGAGAAACCGGCTCCTGAGGAGTCTGGGGGGTCTGAGACTGCTGATTTTGCGAGGGCTGTGCCGTCTGTGTGGGCTGCTGGGTAGGTTGCTGCTGCTCCTGCTGAGCCTCCTGCTGGGCAGGAGACAAGGGGGTGGTAGCGCCGGCAGCCTGGGCGGAAGGGGCGGTGGTCATGGAAAGTTCCCCGGCGGTGACGGTAACGGCCACCTTATAATAGCGGGTCATATCCCCCAACAGCCCCCGCTCTTCCCAGGTGGTGTCGGTCAAGCCGGAAGCCAGCTGCTCATATTCTCCGTCCTCGGTATAAGCGCCGTAAAGAGTGTAGCTCACGGTGGGATTATCCAGAGCGGAATCCAGCCGGGAGGTATCGTAGGGGGTCCAGGATACTTCCAGGATGGAGTGGCTGGAGGTGGCTTGGGCGCTGACCGTCAAATCATTGCGCAGACCGGTGGTCACCAGGGCAGGCTGTTCGCAAAGGCTCCCGGTAAACTGCTTGCCGTCCACCGTCAGCACCGGACATACCTTATAGTACCGCCGGCAAAGCTCCTTGGTGCCGGTAAGGGTCCGGGAGGTTTCAGTGAGATCCCCGCTCACCAGCTGGTAGCCCACATCCTCCTTGGTGGATTCATACAGGGCGTAGGAAACCGTAGGCGCAGTGCCGTCGGCGTTGGTCTCCACCGTTTGATAAGGCTGCCAGGAAATGGTGTACTCCAAGGGGTTTTCCTCCGACACAACGGCTTCGGCGCCGGTGACGGTACCCACGGAAATGGGCAGGGTCTTCACCGTCAGCTGGGCGGGGTCGGACTGGGAATCTCCTTGCAGGGCGGTGAGGGTTAGGGTATAGGAGGTGTCCGCCGACAAATCATCCAGGGTCAAGGAGGTGGACTGGGTGGTTTGGACGGGCAGGGTCAGGCCGTTTTCCGCCACAATCTCCACCTGGTAGCTCTCTGCCCCGGGGCTTTCCTGCCAGCTCACTTCCGCCCGGTGAGGGGTCACCGATACGGTCTGAAAATTCTCCGGCACAGAAACCCCATGACAGCCGGTGAACAGCAGCAGCGTCCCCAACAGGGAAAAAACCAGCCCCCACCAGGCGTATTTGGCGTATTTCATGATTTGTCTTC
The DNA here is from genome assembly GCA_002305795.1 of Ruminococcaceae bacterium UBA1375. Taxonomy (GTDB): domain Bacteria; phylum Bacillota; class Clostridia; order Oscillospirales; family Ruminococcaceae; genus Egerieicola; species Egerieicola faecalis. The sequence continues at coordinate 26,338 of DBRF01000013.1, read as the reverse complement.
CTTTCGTTGTGTATTTTTACTAGATTTTGCCCAAAATTTCTACTCTGATTATACTCCATAAGTGATGGTTTTGTAAAGATATTGGGATGAAAAAGTTTTTCTTAGCTCAAATTTCTTTTTTTGCAAAAAGAAAGCGCAGGCAACCGCCTGCGCTCAAAGTGTTAGAAAAACATTTTTTGAATTTGCGGGTTCTTCCCCTCTCAGTCTCGCCTGACGGCGAGCCCGCCGGCAACCACCGCGTGGGCATAAGGGAGGGAGCACATGGGTTTCCCGTCACCGTTTCACCGCCATGCGGATGGCCCGCAGCTCTTCCGGAGTCAATTCCCGCACGGCGCCGGGTTTCAGCATCCCCAACCGCAAAGGACCGATGGAGGTGCGCTTTAAGCGGGCCACTTCCAGCCCCACCGCTTCACACATCTTCCGCACCTGACGGTTGCGCCCCTCGTGGATCACCAGCTCCAGCACCGACCGTTCTGCTTCCCGCACCAGCACCCTGGCCTGGGCAGGGGCGGTTTTCCGCCCGTCAATCACCACTCCTTCACAGAGCTTCACCAGCTGTTCTTCCTGGATGGAGCCTTTGACGGTGATCCGGTAGCACTTATTCACCTGGCGGCTGGGATGGGCCAAATCGTTGGCGAAATCCCCGTCGCTGGTAAAGAGCAGCAGCCCTTCGGTATTGCGGTCCAGCCGTCCCACCGGGAACACCCGCACCTCCGTTTGCGGCAGCAGTTCAGTGACGCACTTCCGCCCCCGGTCATCGCTCATGGAAGTGAGGTAGCCCCGGGGCTTATTCATCATCAGATAAAGGTGGTGTTTTTTCCGCTGGTAGTAAAGCTGTTCCCCGTCGATGGTGACAATGTCCTTGACGGGATTGATCTTCATGCCGATCCGGGCGGGGTGGCCGTTGACCTTCACCCTGCCCTGCTCAATCAATGCTTCGGCGTGCCGCCGGGAACAATAGCCGGTGTCGGCAATGACTTTTTGGATACGAACCGGTTCCATAACTTTTTTCCTCGTTCTTTCTCATTCATTTCGGTTACCCCAGACCCAGCCAGGAGAGAAACTTTTCCCACCAGCTCTGGGGCTGGGCGGGTTCTTCGGCAACCTGGGCCCGCTCTGTTGCTTCTGCCGCCAGCAGCGGGGCCTGGGCCAGTTTGCGGCCGTTGAGGTAATACTCAATCCGGCCCACTTCCTCCCCCACCGACACCGGGGCGTACAGGAAGGGGTCGGCGTAAACCCGCTGCTCCACCTGGGAAAGCTGCTGAGCGGTAATGCCCCGCCAGATCTCTTCCCCCGGCACAGCGGAGATGGATTCTGCTTCGCCGCCGGTTACCTTCAGTGTAACATTCTCCCCTGCCGTTGTCAACTGCACCGGCTCCACCTGGGAAAAGCCGTAATTGAGCAGCTGGGTGTGGTCCGCCCAGTCGTTGGGGTCGTGGAGGGTGACGGCGATGAGGGTCACCCCATCCTGCCGGGCGGCGCTGACCAAACACCGTCCCGCTTCATCGGTAAAGCCGGTTTTCACCCCGATGCAGCCGGGGTAGGCGGAGAGGAGCTTATTGCTGTTTTGATAGGTGCGCTGCTGGCCGCTGACGGTGGCGGTGATGGTGGCACTGGAGCAGATTTGGGCAAACAGCTCGTTGTCCAATGCGGCGGCGGCCAGTTTGGCCAAATCGGCAGCGGTGGTGTAATGGTCGTCATGGTGCAGGCCGGAGGGGGTGACAAAATGGGTGTTTTCCAGCCCAAGCTGGGCCGCCTTTTGGTTCATCAGCTCCGCAAACCGGGGAAGGCTCCCGGCAATCCGCACGGCGGCGGCGTTGGCGGCATCGTTGCCAGAAACGCTGAGCATCCCCTTGGCCAGATCCAGTAGGCTGACGGTAGCACCTTCGGTGAGCCCCATGGAGCTCCCCTCCACCTGAATGGCCTGGCTGTCCACGGTAAACACTTCCTCCAGGTTGGGCTGCTCCAGGGTAATCAGGGTAGTCATGATCTTGGTGGTGCTGGCCATGGGTAGGGTTTGGGTTTCGTTCTGGGTATAGAGGTACTCCCCGGAATCCGGGTTGTAAACCACGGCGGCGGTGGCGCTGATGGTGGGCGCTTCCGCCTGCACCGGAACCCAGCAAAGGGGCAGCACCAGGCAGAGGGCGGCAAGGCAAGCAAAGCACTGTTTCACATCATTCCTCTCCTTTCCCCACCAAGGTATGCGGTCCGGCCCTAAAAAATGTGAGCCCGGTCTGGTAATCCCAGAGGAAATGTGTTATAATGATTGCCATAGGCAATCATTCAGACTGTAGAAAAACTATAACATAAAAGTTTTTGGTGCAGCTTTTTTCAAAAAGCTGCTGGGGATGCAAGGGGCAAAGCCCCTGCATTGAAATTGTTTTGTTTCAAAATTTATCGATTTTATCTTATTTTATTAAAAAAGTTGTGGAATCAACAAGCCGGAATCCGCCCGCCCAACGGCGTAGAGCCGAGGGCGGGTCAACGCAGAAACATCCGAACCCTTTTTCGACAAGCTGAATGATTGCCATAGGCAATTATCAAGGAATGCGTTACGGCAAAGACGCAGGCGGGTATTCCCTCCTGCGGGAGAGGAGTTCCCATGAAGAAAAAAAGAGCCCAGCGGCGCCCCTATGTCCAGCTTTGGGACACCCCTTACACCGGAAGCTGGCTGGACGTTTTAATGGAGGAAGCCACCCAGTTCCAGGCAGCGGATGAGGAGGAACCCAGCTGGAGCAACGGGGAGCGGTACCAGCCCCGGAAAATCCACCCCTACGACCCCACCCAGTATTTTCTGCAATAACTTTCAGGAGGCCGGTATGGCAACCCTTTCAGAGATTTTCCAACAGATTTTCCAGGACCAAGAGGTGTTCATGGAGTATATGACGGCGTTGGCCCAGCACCGGGAAATCGCCTTTTTCCAACAGCGGGGCTGCCCGGTGACCCTTTCGGAGCTGAGGCAGTTCCAGCAGCAATGGAAGCCTCAGCCTTCCCAGGGTCCGAAGCCTTTGGCGGAATGCCCCCCTTTCTCGGAACAGGACTTTTTTGCCGCCCTTCCCCAGAAAAGCGCCTTTGCCCGGCAGCCGGGAGAGGAAAACCATTCCCTGCACTTTATTGACTGACACAGCAAAAGCACGTTTCCCAAACAAGGAAGCGTGCTTTTTTCCACAGTTTTGCCGGCATCAGCTCATCCGGTTCCGGGGAAATCCCCGCATTCAAAGGTCAAAGGCCGGTTTTGTTTTTGGCGGGCTGCGCCTTTGGGCAAACCCAAAAATGCTCACCCATGGACCGGCGCTTTCCGAAAATCCAGCCCCTTTTGGGGCGGAATCCGTCCCAGCATTTCCAGCCAGCCGATGCTGTCCCGCAAGGTGTCCTTCAAAGGGCGGGGATGGTAGCCCAGCTCCCGGTCCGCTTTCCGATGGGAGAAGGCGGCGTTGCCGGAGACGGTGTAGAGGGAGTAGGAGGTGTACAGCGGGGGCTGGCGGCGCAGCTTATAGTAAAGCTCGGAAAGGCCCGCCGTCCCCCGGGCAAACCACATGGGCAGGTAGGTGCGGATGGGCTTGCGGCCGGTGATGCTGCTGCACAAATCCAGCACCTCTTTTAAGGTAGAATACCGGTTGGTGAGAAAATAACATTCCCCCCGCCTGCCTACGTTGCAGCAGGCCAAAATCCCGTCCGCCACGTCCCGGACATCCACAAAGTCATACCCGCCCTTGACCCCGGCGGTGAGACTGCCTTTGCAGTAGTCGATGACCAGCTGGGTCAGGTGTCCGTGGCCGGGGTCGAAGGGGCCGATAATGCCGGAGGGATGGACCACGCTGGCGTCCAGCCCTTTTTCAGCGGCCCGCAGCACCAGGGCGGTGGCGGCGGCTTTGGTTTTGGCGTACAGCCCCACCACCTTGTGGTAGTCAAACTGCTTTACCTCGGTCATGGTCTGCCCTTTGGGCAGCTCCGGCACCGCATGGACCGAGCTGACGTACACCAGCTTGTCCGCATGGTGCTTCCGGCAGAGGTTCACCACATTGGCGGTGCCCCGGACGTTGACTTGATGCACCTTGGGCTCGTAGTGGCTGGAAATGGAGACAATCCCGGCGGCGTGAATCACCACCAGCCGTTCCCCTTCTTCGTGGCGGAAATAGGGGTCCATGCTTTCCGGACGGGTAACGTCCCCCGGACACAGCCGGGCCTGTTTGGGAAGATAAACGGCGTTTGGATCGCCGGGCAGCACCAACGCCCGCACCCTTTCCCCTTGGGCACAAAGTTTACGCACCAGCACACTGCCCAGATGTCCGGCAGCGCCGGTAACCAAATAGATGGTTTTCATCATCAAACACCTCCATTTCCCAGGCGGTTCAGAGTAAAGCGGGGACCGTCTGTTCTACCTTTAGTATAGCACCAGGCAAAGCCGGGAACAAGGCGGCGGGAAAATTGTTTTCCCTTCCCTCACAGTTTCTTTACACTCTCCCCCCACTTTTCCCATTTCCCCTTTTTCCGCAAAACCAAAAAGAGCCCCTGTCCCCATGGGAACAGAAGCTCCTTCTTTTCCTTTGATCCATCCGCCGCTGCCCCGCCCCCGGCTTTTCATATTAGCGGGGACAGGCCGATTGCGGCGGCAGGTCACATAAGCAGCGCCTTGGCCCTGGCCTGATAGCGGGGGTGTACCACAATGGAATAGCTGCAGCCCTGTCCCGCACCGGTATGAGGGGTGTTGACCACCTTGGCCGGAATCCCGGCACGGCGAAGCTGTTCCACCGCTTGATAGGCCGCTGTCAGGGAACGGAACACCGGCAGTCCTGCGGACATAAACATACCGCCTTCCCTGAAAAAATACGGGGGAACCTTCCCCCTGGTATCCTATGCGGCAGAAAGCGGGCAGGTGCTTAGGGCAAAAGCAGGCAGACCGCATGGGCGCAGATGCCGCTGCCCTCCCCGGTAAAGCCCAGCTTTTCCTCGGTGGTGGCCTTCAGATTGATCTGCTCCGCCTCCACCCCGCAGACTCGGGCCAGGTTTTCCACCATGGCGGGCAGGTAGGGGGCCAGTTTGGGGCGCTGGGCGATGACGGTGCAGTCTGCGTTGCCCAGCCGGTAGCCCTTTTGGGCCAGCAGCTCCATCACATGAGCCAGCAGCTTTAAGGAGTCGGCGCCGGCGTAAGCGGGGTCGGTATCGGGGAAATGCCGCCCGATGTCCCCCAAACCGGCAGCCCCCAGCAGGGCGTCCATCAGGGCGTGGGTCAGCACATCGGCGTCGGAGTGGCCCAGCAATCCCTTTTCAAAGGGAATCTCCACCCCGCCTAAAATCAATTTCCGCTCCGGCACCAGCCGGTGCACGTCGTAGCCGTGTCCAATGCGCATGGCGCTCCCTCCCATTCAATTTTCTTCCGGCGGCTCTTCCCGCAGCCGCTCCAGCTCCCGGACAAAACTATCCGCATCCTGAAAGTCCCGGTACACCGAAGCAAAGCGGATGTAAGCTACCTGGTCTAATTTCTTCAACTTTTTCAACACCAGTTCCCCCAGATGCTGGGCCGTGACTTCCCGGCAGCCGGCGTCCCGGAGCTGCTGCTCCAACTGGTCCACCATGGTGTCCAGCTTCTGCATGGAAAGGCTGCGCTTGTTACAGGCCCGCATCAGTCCCCGGAGCAGCTTTTCCCGGTCAAAGGGCTGGCGGGAGCCGTCCCGCTTGAGCACCATCAGAGGGGAGGATTCTATCACTTCATAGGTAGTAAACCGGTAGCCGCAGCGGGTGCATTCCCGGCGGCGGCGCACCTTCAGATCATCTTCGGTGGAACGGGAATCGGTGACCTTGGTATCCGGGCAGCCGCAAACTGGACATTTCATCCCCTGAACATCCTTTCTAAGCGGATCTTACTCCGCATTTCCAACTTTTTTTCCAGTCATATCTTAGCATAATTTCTGGAATAATTCAAGATTCCCCCGGTGGCGGATTGCAAAAAACAGAGGATTCTGGTATGATAAAGACACCCGCCTGCCCCGCCCGGCCAAAGCAAGTGATTTCCCGGCAGCTCCCGCCGGGGCGGGCAGGTGCCAGCAAGACGTAAAAGAGGTTTTTTATGCCTATCAATATCCCATCCAACCTTCCTGCCCGGCAGACCTTGGAGCAGGAAAATATCTTTTTGATTACCAAGGAACGGGCGGCCCACCAGGACATCCGGCCTTTGCGGATCCTGATTCTGAACCTGATGCCCCTGAAAATCGAAACCGAGACCCAGCTGCTGCGGCTGATTGCCAACACCCCCTTGCAGGTGGACATCGAGCTGATGCAGACCGCCTCCCATCAATCCAGCCACACTCCTTCCCAGCACCTGCTCACCTTCTACCGCACCTTCTCCGAGCTGAAAGAGGAATTTTACGACGGGCTGATTGTCACCGGGGCGCCGGTGGAACACCTGGAGTTTGAAGCAGTGGACTACTGGCCGGAGCTGGAGGAGATTCTGGAGTGGAGCAAGACCCACTGCTTTTCCACCTTCCACATCTGCTGGGGGGCCCAGGCGGGGCTGTACTACCACTACGGCATCCCCAAGCAGCCGCTGCCGGAGAAGATGTTCGGCATCTTCGAGCATCAGGTCCTCAATGTCACTCACCCCATGGTCCGGGGGTTTGACGAATACTACCTGGCCCCCCACTCCCGGCACACCCAATCCGATCCCCAGGCCATCCGCCGCTGCCCCGCTTTGGAAGTGCTGACCCAATCGGAGCAGGCGGGGATCAATCTGGTGGTCCGCCACGACTGCCGGCAAATCTTTGTCTTCGGCCACAGCGAGTACGACCGCTCCACCCTGGCCAACGAGTATTTCCGGGATTTGAAGGCAGGCAAGCCCATTGCCCTGCCCCGGCACTACTTCCCCCAGGACGACCCCACCCAAAAGCCCCGATTCATCTGGCGGGGGCACGCCAACCTGCTGTTTAAAAACTGGCTGAACATCGTCTACCAGACCACCCCCTACCAGTTGGGGCTATTTGAAGATTTTCACTGAGGGGGATGGAGAATGGAAGTCACCGAAATCATCGCCCGGCGGCAGTTTGCCCCGCTGTACATCTGGCTGGACCTGGCCTTTTTGGTGCTGCTGGCGGGACTGCTGCTTTGGAAAAAGCAGTACCTCACCCTGTTGGTGGGCTTCGTCATGGGATGGGTATACATGGCGGTGGACTACGGGATTTTTCACCTGGTCTGCCACGCCCGGTCCATCACCCCCGGATACAGCCTCTTCTGGGTGCTGCTGTGGATGTCCATGAGCTACGGTTTTACCAACTTCGTCTGGATTTGGCTCTGGCTGTCCAAGGATTCCCACCTGTTGGAATGGTCCCTGCTGATTGTAAGCTGGTGGTTCTGCTGCCCCCTGCTCACCCAGACCTTTGCCGGGGATCAGACCCCCATCGTCATCCAGCGCACCACCGGCTCCTACCACGGCTGGATGGCGGCCATCCTTTTTATGGGATACCTGGGGCTGGTGATCTACAACCTATGGCAGAAAGACCGGTCCAAACGAGCCCAGATTCCCTGGATTTTGGCCATCGGCATTTTGGTGCAGTTTGGCTGGGAAGCCGGGCTGCTGCTGGGAGGTGTGCGCAGCGCCGGATTCTCCCTGACAGAAAAGCTGCTGCCCCTAATTGTCAACTCTCTGCTGGAAACCAACCTGGGGATGCCCTATGTGTACCTGATCTTTTTGGCAGTCACCGCCCGATTTACCCAGCAACTCCGCCCCCGCACCGAAAAAGTGTCCCTGACCCGGCGAATCCAGGAGATCAACGCCCAAAAAGTCCGGGAAGGATAACCGCCCTGCAAGAAAGGAAACCCACATGAAAACCATTGCCAGCTTTACCGTCAACCACGACACCTTGGAAAAAGGGGTGTACATTTCCCGGATCGACGGGGATGTGATCACCTATGACATCCGGATGAAAAAGCCCAACGGCGGGGACTACCTCACCAACGGGGCGCTGCACACCTTTGAGCACCTCTTTGCCACCTACGCCCGGAACAGCGCCTACACCGACCAGGTGATTTATGTAGGACCCATGGGCTGCCGCACCGGGTTTTACCTGCTGCTGCGGGACAGCGTTTCCCCCGGCCAAGCCCTGGATCTCATCCGGGACAGCTTTGCCTTTATCGCCGGGTTTTCCGGGGAAATCCCCGGCAGCAAGCGCTGGGAGTGCGGCAACTACCTGGAGCATGACCTTCCCGGCGCCAAGGCCGTGGCGGAGAATATGCTTTTGGTGCTGAAAGATTGGAACGAGAAAAAGATGGATTACCGGTATACCGGAAAATAAAGACATAATTCAAAACGGCAATTCCCACAAGCGGCTTTTCCGGAGTAGCTCCAGGAAGGGCCGCTTTCAATTTTGTTTAAATCGAAGGGAAATTGGATTCTTTTTTTGATTTTCTTGACAACCCCTGCTTTTTGTGTCATAATTGTGAAAAAGACATAAAGGAGTGTCGGGTCATGAAAAAGAGGATTTTGTCGGTTGTTGCACTGCTTTGCATGGTGGTTTGCTTGAGTGGGTGTTCCAACATTGAGTGGGTTGCTCAACGTTATGAGGATTTTACTTTTGAACTACCTGCCCAGTGGGAACAATCCGAATACTCAGATAATCGCTTTTCCTCTTCTTCCGAAGATGTCCCCGGTTATTTCGTTATCCACACACTGTCTACATTGATCTACGATTCGGAACAGAATTGCGTCGCATCGTTCATGGAAACATCCGACGGCACAGTTGTAGAGGAAAAAGACATCACCATTGCCGGAATTCCCGGATACTACTGCGAAGTCAGCTATACGTGGGAAGGAGGGACTTTTTCCACGTACTACTATGTGATTCTGCACCAAGACCATTATTATAGTTTTACATTTGATGACTGCTCTGAGTCAATACGGAATCATGTCGTTCAATCCATCCAAATCAACGAATAAATTCAACTGAACGTAAAGAGCATCTGCTGATTCGGCAGGTTTTCTAATTCTGCCATACTTGTGAAAAAGGGAAAAGGAGTGTCCGGTCATGAAAAAGAGGGTTTTGTCGGTTGTTGCGTTGCTTTGCATGGTGGTTTGTTTAAGTGGGTGTTCCAACATTGAGTGGGTTGCTCAACGTTATGAGGATTTTACTTTTGAACTACCGGCAGAATGGGAAAAATCCGAATACTCAGATAATCGTTTCTATTCTTCTTCCGAAGATGTCCCCGGTTATTTCTCTATCAACGCAGCATCTACATTAATCTACGATTCGGAACAGGATAGCATTGTATCGTTCATTAATGCATCCGACGGCACAGTTGTAGAGGAAAAAGACATCACCATTGCCGGAACTCCCGGGTACTACTGCGAAGTCAGCTATACGATGGAAGGGGAAACTTTTTCCATGTACTACTATGTAATTCTGCACCAAGACCATTATTATAGTTTTACATTTGATGACTGCTCTGAGTCAATACGGAATCATGTCGTTCAATCCATCCAAATCAACGAATAAATTCAACTGAACGCAAAGAGCATCTGCTGATTCGGCAGGTTTTCTAATTCTGCCATACTTGTGAAAAAGGGAAAAGGAGTGTTCAGTCATGAAAAAGAGGATTTTGTCGGCCGTGGCGTTGCTTTGCATGGTGGTTTGCTTGAGCGGGTGTGATTCCCAACAATGGTCAAAAACAGAACTAGAGAGCATTTCGTATGACATTCCAGCTGAGTGGGAAACTGTAGATTCGATTACAAATAAACGGCATTATTTAAGTGTTGATGGACAGATAAGATATGTAATTCACACATGGGATTTGGGGAATATCTATGATACCCCGATGGATTATATCAATCAATGGGCGTCATTAGGTGTTTCGTTTACATCAATAGGAGACACCACGATTGATGGTGAACCAGCGTACACCTGCACGTTTTTATCTGACGTTGGAGACCTCAATGAAATTTATGCTTTCAACACAAGCGATGGTGTTTATGCAGTTATATTTACAGATATCGAAGGCGAAGCGTTTCCAGATGATATTCGAGAGCATGTTCTTGATTCCATCCAGATCAATCACTAATGCAAAATAATTTTAATAAAGCACCTGCTTCCTCGGCAGGTGCTTTTTCTCTTCCTTATTTACCAGGCGCATGGGGCTGTTCCTCCTACCAATGCCAAGATTTTATGCCATTTTCTTCCCAAAGCCATCGCCAAAACCGGCATGGGCAGGGGGCGGGGAATGTGCTATACTATAGGAAAACCAGCCGCTGAGTTGCGGCAGAAAGAAGGAAATTTTATGCAGCCGGAAGAATTGGCTTTTTTCGCCTCCCTGCCCCAGATGCTGCCCCTCTACCAAACCCTTCGGGAGAAGCTGACGGCGGCCTACCCGGACACCCAGTTCAAGGTAAGCAAGACCCAGATCTCCTTTCGCAACCGCTATGTCTTTGCCATGGCCTCCCTGCCCTGGCGGAAGGTGAAGGGCTGGCCGAAAGAATACCTGCTGGTGAGCTTCGGGCTGGCATATGAGAAAAAGTCCCCCCGGATCGTTCAGGCGGTGGAGGCCTACCCCAACCGCTGGACCCACCATGTGCTGCTCACCTGTCCGGAGCAGGTGGACGATGAGCTGATGGACTGGATCGGGGAGGCCTACCGCTTTGCCATGGTGAAATAATCTGGTGGGAAATTTTCTCAAAATCAGGAAAAAGAAGAGAAGTCCAAACAATTTTCTCCAAATCCCGGCAATCCCTGACAAATTCGCCAAAAAGAAACCCTGAAATTTTTTCAAAAAATTAACCAACACCTGTCGCCTGCCGTGCTATAATTTTTTTTATTCCATAACATGGCAGGAGGAATTTGCCCTTCTGCCGTATCCAGAAAGGAGCAAAACCATTCATGCTGAAACTGCTGAAATACCTGACCAAAGGGGATTGGGGATTGGCTGTTCTGGCGCTGGGGTTTATTGTGGCCCAAGTCTGGCTGGATTTGACCATGCCGGACTACATGTCTGAAATCACCACCCTGGTGCAAACCGAAGGCAGCGCCATGAGCGACATCCTCATCGCCGGGGGCAAGATGCTGGCCTGCGCTCTGGGGAGCTTTGCCGCTTCCATTGTGGTCGCCGTCTGCGCTGCCAGGATTGCCGCCAACTTTGCCGCTACCCTGCGGGAAAAGCTGTTTGATCAGGTACAGTCCTTCTCTATGGCGGAAATCGGGAAGTTCTCTACCGCCAGCCTGATTACCCGCTCCACCAATGACGTGATGCAGGTCCAGATGCTGATTGTCATGGGCTTGCAGGTATTGCTGAAAGCCCCTATTATGGCGGTGTGGGCCATCTTCAAAATCGCCGGGAAAAGCTGGCAGTGGACCATGTCCACCGGCGTGGCGGTGGCGGTGCTGCTGCTGATTGTAGTAGTATGTATCATTGTGGCCATGCCCAAGTTCCGCCAGCTGCAAAAGCTCACCGACGACATCAACCGGGTCACCCGGGAAAACCTCACCGGCTTAAACGTCATCCGGGCATACAACGCAGAAGGATACCAGGAAGACAAATTTGAGGACGCCAACCAGCGCCTCACCAAAACCCAGCTGTTTGCCAACCGCACCATGGCCTTTTTGATGCCCAGCATCCAAATGGTAATGAGCGGATTGACCCTGGCGGTGTACTGGATTGGGGCTTATCTGGTGGAAAATGCCCAGATGACGGACAAACTGCCCATCTTTTCCGACATGATTGTCTTTTCCCAGTACGCCATGCAGGTGGTCATGGCCTTTATGATGCTGGTGATGATCTTCATCATCCTGCCCCGTGCCTCGGTGGCCGCCAAGCGGATTTTGGAGGTGCTGAATACCCACTCCTCCATCCAGGACGGCAGCGTCACCCAGTCCAAGCCGGGAATGAAGGGGGAAATCGAGTTTCGCAACGTCTCCTTCCGCTACCCCGACGCCGACGGAGATGTGCTGCAAAACATCACCTTCACCGCCCACCAGGGGGAAACGGTGGCCCTTATCGGCGCCACCGGCTGCGGGAAAAGCACCGTCATCAATCTGATTCCCCGGTTCTACGACGCCACCCAGGGCCAGGTTCTGGTGGACGGAGTGGATGTGCGGGAGTACAACCAGCACGCTTTGCGGGATAAAATCGGGTATGTGTCCCAGAAATCCATCCTGTTTTCCGGCACCGTGGCCAGCAACGTGGCCTACGGGGACAACGGCAAACCCAGTTCGGAGGAAGAGGTGGCCCAGGCTGTCCGCACCGCCCAGGCGGAGGAGTTCGTGCTGAAAATGCCGGAGAAATATGACGGCTACATTGCCCAGGGTGGCTCCAACCTGTCCGGTGGCCAGAAACAGCGGCTGTCCATCGCCCGTGCAGTTTGCCGCCAGCCGGAAATCTTCATCTTCGATGACTCCTTCTCCGCATTGGACTATAAAACCGACCGCACCTTACGGGAAACCCTGCAAAAGGAATGTGGAGATTCCACCCGAATTATTGTGGCCCAGCGGATTGGCACCATCCGGGATGCGGACAAAATCATTGTGCTGGAGGAGGGGAAAATCGCCGGTATGGGCAAGCATGACCAGCTGATGGCCAGCTGCCCCGTGTATCAGCAGATTGCCCTGTCCCAGCTTTCCAAGGAGGAATTGGCCTAATGAGCAGTGAACAGTCAACCCAACGCCAAACTGCCCGTCCGGCTCACGGCGGGATGGGAGGCCACGGCATGGGCCGAGGCGGCGGCGAAAAGTCCAAGGATTTTGTGGGCTCCTGGAAAAAGCTGATGGGATACTGCAAAAAGTACCTCATCCCCATCCTCATCGCCGTCGTCTGCGCCGCCGGGGGTACCGTGTTTACCTTAGTCGGGCCGGACCAACTCTCAAAGCTGACCCGGATTATCACCGACGGCCTCTTTACCGGCATCGACCTGGATGCGGTATTCCGTATCGGCATCTTTTTAGCGGCGCTGTATCTGGCGGGGGCCATCCTCAGCTTTACCCAGCACTTCATCATGTCCACCATCGCCCAGGGCGTCTCCAAGCAGATGCGCAGCGATATTTCCCGGAAAATCAACCGGCTGCCCATGAGCTTTTACAGCCGCACCTCCAACGGGGATATTCTGTCCCGGGTCACCAACGATGTGGATATGATCTCTCAGTCCCTCAACCAGAGCATCGGCATGATGGTAAGTGCCATCACCCTGTTTTTGGGTTCTTTGATTATGATGCTGGCCACCAACGTGATTTTGACCCTCACGGCAGTGGCCGCCACCCTCATCGGCTTTGTGCTGCTGCGGCTGATTACCGGCCGGAGTCAGAAATACTTCTCCCGGCAGCAGAAACACTTAGGGGAGCTGGACGGCCACATTGAGGAAATCTACGCCGGCCACACCGTAGTGAAAGCCTACAACGGGGAAGCCGCCTCCAAAAAAGCCTTCGACAACTACAACCAGAAGCTGAAAGACAGCGCCTTTAAGGCTCAAAGCCTGTCCGGCTTGATGCAGCCCTTAATGACCTTTATCGGTAACTTCGGCTATGTGGCCGTCTGTGTGGTGGGGGCGGTGCTGACCATGAACGGCCAGTGCGGCTTTGAGGTGATTGTCGCCTTTATGATGTATGTGCGCTACTTCACCCAGCCCCTGTCCCAAATCGCCCAGGCCATCCAGTCGTTGCAATCCGGCGCTGCCGCCGGAGAGCGGGTGTTTGAATTTTTGGAAGGGGAAGAGATGGAGGACGAAAGCGGCAAAACCGCTTGTCTGGACAAAGTCCAGGGGTATGTGGAATTTGACCATGTGAAATTTGGCTACCCCGGCACCGGGAAAACCATCATCCACGACTTTTCCGCAAAGGCCAAACCCGGCCAGAAAATCGCCATTGTAGGCCCCACCGGCGCCGGCAAAACCACCCTGGTGAACCTGCTGATGCGGTTCTACGAAATCCAGGACGGCGCCATCCGCATCGACGGCGTCTCCACCAAGGATTTGAAGCGGGAGGACGTCCACTCCCAGTTCTGCATGGTACTGCAAGACACCTGGCTGTTTGAGGGTACGGTGCGGGAAAACTTAATTTACTGCACCGAAAACGCCGACGACGAAAAGATGAAGGCGGCCTGCAAGGCGGTGGGGCTGGACCACTTTATCCGCACCCTATCCCACGGGTACGACACGGTGTTAAACGATTCGGTGAACCTGTCCCAGGGCCAGAAACAGCAGATGACCATTGCCCGGGCCATGATCGCCGACAAGCCCATGCTGATTCTGGACGAGGCCACCAGCTCGGTGGATACCCGCACCGAACTGCAAATCCAGAGCGCCATGGACCAACTGATGGAAAACCGCACCTCCTTTGTCATTGCCCACCGCCTATCCACCATTAAAAACTCCGACCTGATTCTGGTGCTGAAAGACGGGGACGTCATTGAAAGCGGCACCCACCAGTCCCTGCTGGACCAGGGAGGCTTCTACGCCGACCTGTACAACAGCCAGTTCACCCAGGTTTCGTAAAGGAGAAGGAAGGGTTTTTTATGAAGTGCAATTATCTCACCATCGAGCGGGAATACGGCAGCGGCGGCACCAAAATCGCCCGCCGTCTGGCCCAGGAATCCGGGCTGCCCTGCTACGGGGCGGAAATTTTAGAGTCGGTGTCCCAGTCCATCCATGTGCCGGTGGAACAGATTCAAAAGTATGAGGAATCGGTATCCAACAGCTTCCTCTACACCTTATTTATGATGAGCCGGGCAGACGCCGACAAATCCGATATGCTCAACCGGGAGGGCCACATCTATGTGGCCGAACAGGACGAAATCCGCCGTTTGGCCAACCAGAGCCGGGCCATTTTTTTGGGTCACTGTGCGTCTGAGGCCTTAAAAGAGCGCAAGGGCGTGGTGAAGGTGTTTATCCGGGCGGAGGAAGCGGACAAAAAACAGCGGATCATGGAGGACTACCAAATCCCGGAAAACAAGCTGGAAAGCGTGCGCAAGCGGTTTGACTCCAAGCGGGCCAAGTACTACTACGCCAACACCGCCAAGCGCTGGAACGATTTGAACAATTACGACATTGTGCTCAACTCCTCCCGGCTGGGGCTGGACGGCTGCGTGGAGCTGTTAAAGGGGCTGCTGTAAAAAGGAATGGACAGCCTCCGCAAACTGTGGTATCCTAAAGGGGAAGCAACAGAAAGGGTGAGTGCAATGAAATGGATGATTGCGTCGGACATTCACGGTTCGGCTTACTACTGCCGTCAGATGCTGGCGGCCTTTGAACGGGAACAGGCAGACCGGCTTTTGCTGCTGGGGGATATCCTCTACCACGGCCCCCGCAACGACCTGCCCAGGGACTACGACCCCAAGGCGGTGATTGCCATGCTCAGCCCCCTGCAAAACAGCATCCTCTCGGTCCGGGGCAACTGCGATACCGAGGTGGACCAGATGGTGCTTCCCTTCCCCATTCTGGCGGACTATTGCCTGCTGGCCAGCGGAAAGCGGATGATTTTCGCCACCCACGGCCACCACTTCAACCAGCAAAACCTCCCGCCCCTGCATCCGGGGGACATTCTGCTGCACGGGCACACCCATGTACCCAAATGCGTGGAGGAGGAAAATTACGTTTACCTCAACCCCGGCTCGGTGTCCATCCCCAAGGAGGAGAGCTGGCACGGCTACATGACCCTGGAAGAAAACAGGTTTCTCTGGAAGGATCTTTCCGGAGAGATTCGGATGGAATATGAAATGAAGTAAATTCAGCGGCAAAGAGAAAACCACGGTACTGCGCAACGGGTACCGTGGTTCTTTTTACTCCTTCTTTTCCGGCGGTTGGTTTTTTTGGTAATACTCCAGCTCCACGAAAAACATCTCGTAAGGGTCGTCGAAATAGGCGTAGGGGGTGACCCCGCCGCCGTTGGTGCTTTTGAGCTGATTGCAGCTGTACTCTTCCCCATCGGAAACAATGTCCCCGATGGTGAGGCCGTACCCCTCCCCCTGGGCACAGCGGCAGAAGGCCGCCAAAGGGTCTTTTTGGCTGCGGGTATCCATTAATTTCTGACGGAACGCAGCGTCGGTTCTGGCCCGTTTGGCCATCTCTTCCATAGCGGAATTCATGGCGGTTCCCCCTTCCTGAATGAACTGATTTCAGTATATCACTATTTTCCGTCAAATACAACGAAAAAAGCACCAGCCTTTGTTTTGGCAGGTGCTTTCTTGGTTATCCTTTATTTTGTTTACAAATTCTGCTGCTTAGTCGCTGACGTAGGGCAGCAGAGCCAGATGACGGGCACGCTTGATGGCCACGGTCAGCTGACGCTGATGACGGGCGCAGGTGCCGGTGACCCGGCGGGGGACGATTTTGCCCCGCTCAGACAGGTAGCGGCGCAGCTTTGCAACGTCCTTGTAATCAACGGTTTCTACTTTATCGACGCAGAATGCGCAAACTTTTCTGCGGCTGCGTTTGCCGCGGTTGTTCGTTCTTTCCATAATTCACCATTCCTTTCCAGGGTAAAGGCTCCGTTCCGGACCAGCCGGACAGGGCATCAGAAGGGCAGTTCGGCATCGGAGCCGCCCAGGTCTTCATAATCTTCCAAATCGCCCACCGAGAACGAGGTGTTGGCGGTTTTGGCCGGGTCAGGCCCTGCGGCGGCGGGATGTTCCGTCGGGGGGGCAAAGCGGCTTTCTCCCTGATGGGAAGAAGCGCCCTTACTCTCGGCAAACCAAACCCGATCCGCCTGGACTTCGTAGGCGGTACGGTTGTTGCCGTCCCGGTCCTGGTATTGGCGGCTCTGGAGGGAACCCTCCAAAGCAATCATGCTGCCCTTGAAGAAGTACTTGCTTACAAATTCCGCCGTCTGTCTCCAGGCGACAATGTTGATCCAATCGGTTTGGTCCCGATTGTAATCCCGGGTGACGCCAATGCGAAATGACACCACACTGACTCCGTTGGGGGTGGTGCGCAGTTCCGGATCGGCAGCCAGGCGGCCCATCAAGATGATCCGATTCAGCATATCCTCGTCACTCCTTTTTCTCTTACAGCGCCACGATCAAGGACCGGATCACACCTTCGGTGATCTTGTAAATACGGTCCAGCTCTGCGGGGAAATCCGGGGTGGAAGTGAAGTCAAACTTCACATAGTAGCCTTCGTGTTCGTAATTGATGGGATAGGCCAGACGGCGCTTGCCCCACTCGTCCACGGTGACGGAATCCGCCTTGGAGTGATCGGTGATCAGCTTGGTGAATTTTTCCACCAGAGCCTTGGTTCCTTCTTCTCCTACCTTTGTACTTACAATGATGATGGATTCATAGCTTTGTTCCAGTTTTGCCATGATAGCACCTCCTTTTGGACTACGGCCCTGCTTCCAAGAGCAGAGCAAGGATAACTCTGGTATCGTAACACAAAACGGAAAAATTGTCAACGGTTTTTCGGAAAAAAACGCCGCCACACGCCAAAGAACAGATCCAGGAACCCCCATTACCCCAGCAGCCCCAGGCTCTTCAGCACAAAGATCCAGCCGGTGAGGGTGACGGCGCTGCACAGAGTGGCAATCACTACAATGCTGCCGGAAAGGTCCCCTTCCCCCGCCATCTGCTTGGCCATGATGTAACTGGTGGGGGTGGTGGGGCTGCCCAGCATAATCAGCACGGCGATCATCTCCTGGTTGCGGAAACCCATCCAGGCGGCAATGGGCAGAAACACCCCGGGCAGGGCGATGAGCTTGATGAACACCGCCGCCAGAGCCGGCTTCCATACCTTTTTCGCCCCGGCAAAGGAAAACCCCGCCCCTATGGCAATCAAGGCCAGAGGGGTGGAGATGGCCCCCACCAGGTTTAAGGTGGAGTCCACAATCTCCGGCAGGGGAATCCGGAAAAAAGCAAACACCAGCCCGATGAGGATGCTGATAATGATGGGGTTTTTCAGGATGTTCAGCAGGGTTTTCCGAAGCTGGGCTCCCTTGCTTTGGCCGGTGTCCCGGCCGTGGATGCACAGGGCCGCCACCGAAAAGACGTTGAACAGCGGCACGGCGGCAAAAATCATCAAGGGAGTCATGCCGGCGCTGCCGAACATATTCACCACAAAGGCAATACCCAGAATGGCAGCGCTTCCCCGGCAGGCGCCCTGAACGAAGCTGCCCACCATCTGTTTGTCCTGGAAGGCCAGCTCCGCCCCGATCCAGGTCAAGGCGAACATCAAAAAGGTGACCACAAAGCAGAAGCCCACAAAGGGCCAGGAGAAGTTTTCCTCCAAATCCATGGTGCGCAGATCACAAAACAGCATCACCGGCAGAGCCACCTGAAAGACGAACTTATTGGCAACGGAGACAAAGTTGTCGTTGAGCAGCTTCCCTTTATAAAAGAGATACCCCAGCACCATCACCAGAAAAATGGGGATGGTGGCGTTGAGGGAGTAGATGAGATTTTCCATAGTAGTTATACGTCCTTTTTTGCGGATTGCAAGGTGCTTTCCCCCTAACAGTTTTCAGAGGGGACAGCGGAAGTTTATTCCGAGGCCGAAAGCCAGGTGAAGTCGGTGACGGTGCCGGTGAGGTGGTAGTCCTCCACCGCAAATTCCGACAAGCCCCCTTCCCCGCTGCAAAGGGCGGTGAACTCCGCATCCCCGATGGCGCCGGAAAGGGTGTCCCCCTCCCAGGTCAGTCCCTCCGGGGTGCAGCAGGCTTCCCAAAGCATGGGCAGCACCGCCGCCAGGTTTTTGGGGTTGAGCCCTTCCAGACCGGCGGCAAATTCCAAGCCGTGGAAGGAAAGGGTCAGCCCTTCCTCTCCGTACTCTGCCACCAGCCCTTCCAGCTCCTGGGGCTGGGACAGGGTCAAACGGTACTGCCCCGGCTGGGTACGCTCCAGGGTGCCGGTGGCGTCAAAGTCCCCAGTGTGGAGGTTTACCGTGCAGGTAAAGGGGGTGTCCCCATCCAGGGCTCCCTGGGTGGACACTGGCGCAGCAGGGCGGGTGAGCCAAAGGACCAGCAGGGTAATCCCTGCTGCCAGGGCTGCCGCTCCTGCCAGCACCAACCAAAGTTTCTTGTGCTTGCGGGCGGAATGAGAATGGGCATGGTTCAATCCAATCACCTCAGGAAAGGATGCTCAGAAACGCCTCCGGAAGTGCCTCAATCAAATCGGTGGGGAGCATGGCGTACTGGCTATATTTCGCCGCCGCCAAATCCCCGGCCAAGCCGTGCAGGTACACCCCAAAGGCCGCCGCCTGTCCGGGAGTATAGCCGGGCTGCACCAAAAAGGAGCCGATCATCCCCGCCAGCACATCCCCGCTGCCCCCACGGGCCATGCCGGGATTGCCGGTGGTGTTTTCCCACAGCCACCCTGCCGGGTCGTATACCAGGGTCTTATGGCCTTTGAGCACCAGCACCACCGGGTATTCCCGGACGAAGGACAGGGCCGTCTGCTCCCGATCCTGCTGAATCTGAGCGATGGTTTTGCCGCAAAGCCGAGCCATTTCCCCGGGATGGGGGGTGAGGATCACCGGCCCACGGCGATGGTTAAGCCATTCTATGTGCTTGGCAAGAAGGTTTATGCCATCGGCGTCAATCAGCAGAGGGGCGGTGCAGTGTTCCAGCAGCTGCCGGAGCAGCTCCTCCAAAGCCGGGCTCTGGTTCAGCCCGCAGCCAAACACCACGGCGGCAGCGTTCTTGGCCTCTGCCAGCAGCCGGGGGATTTCGGCTTTGGAAATGGTGCCGTCCTCCCCGGCTTTTAAGGGGATGGTCACCGCTTCGGGGAAATGGGGGTAGGCGGCAAACAGGTTCTGCTCCACCGTGGCCAGTTTCACCAAACCTGCCCCGCAGCGCAGGGCGGCCCGGGTGGCCATCAGGGCGGCGCCCCCCATTCCCACGCTGCCGCAGATCAGCAGCAGCTTGCCGTAGGTGCCCTTATTGCTTTCCGCTTCCCGCACCGGGGGCAGTCCCAGCCGGGCAAACAGCTCCTTGGTGAGCTGGCCGTGATGGGTCTCGATGCCCTCATAGGCGGCTTTGGGAATGCCGATGTCCACGGTGACAATCTCCCCGCAGCCCCCGGCGGCTGGCATGGTGACGTGGACCGGCTTCTTTTCCCCTAAGGCAATGGTCAAATCGGCGTGGAAAAACTCCCCAGCCACCTCCCCGCTGTCCCCGGACAGGCCGCTGGGCAAATCCACCGCCACCTTCACCCCGCCGCAGCGGTTGGCTTGGTTTAACACCTCCAAAGCCGTGCCCCGAACCGCCCCGTGGAACCCGGTACCGAAGATGCAGTCAACGAGAAAATCCCCTTCCCGAAGGGCCTGGTAGGAGAGGTTGGGCTGTTTTTCGGCGTCCAACACCCGGATTTCGCTGCGGTCCAGCCGCCGGAAGTTTTCCTGGCTTTCCTGGGTGGAGGGCGTTCCCTTGCAGAGAACCACCGTGACCTGGGCCCCCCGCTGCATCAGCTTCCGGGCGATGACATAGCCGTCTCCCCCGTTGTTTCCGCTGCCGGTGAGAATCACCACCTGCTTGCCGATGAGAAAGTACCGCTCCACCAACAGGTTGGCGGCGGCGCTTCCCGCCTGCTCCATAAGCTGGAGGTAGGAGCTGCCCAGCTCCACCGTCTTTTTTTCCAGCCGCTTCATTTGTTCTACCGTCACGACCATGCCGTTTACCTCCCGGGATAAGAGTGCCCGCCCGGTGTGCCAGGCGGGCAGAGATTCCAAAAATCAGGGTTTGCAGCCCAAATTCCTTCCAAAAAGCCGGTTTACTTTTTGCTTTTGGAGAGAATCCAGGGCTTGATGTTCTTTTTCAGCCCCTCCAGGATTTTGTCGTCGGGGTTGAAGATCAACAGGGTTTTGCCGAAAGAGGCGTGTTCAAACACGGCAAAATAGGGGTCCCCGGCGCCGGGGCTGATGCCGCAGCAGAGGACGGTGCTGGTGTAACCCCGCTCCCGATGGTCCTCCGGACGGTAGATGCCGAAATCCTCAAAGGTGTTCACCTTCACCGTCAGCAGCCGGCGGCGCTTGCGTTTGCCGATGATTTTGTCAATGTCCAGATCGTTGTTGGTGAGGATGTATTCGTACTCGATGCCGGTATTGACAATCAGGTAGTAGGCGCAAAACAGCACCGCCACCCCCACCAGCAGGCAGATGGAGGAGAGCATCCCCACGGCGGAACCCACCAGCACGGGAACCGCTACCACCAAAATCAAAAACAGCAGCAGCGCCCCCACGATAATGCCCACAATCTTGACGTAATCGCCGGCGGTGCGGTGGTGCTTGACTAATTGTTCGTGAAAAATATCCATAAAGTACCTTCCTTGCCGGGGAAAAACTCCCCAAAATCACTTGTTAATCTTTATTATAGTCAAACAGGAGCCGGATTGCAACCGATTTTTGCATTTTGCCCCTTGCAATCCGGAAAGCAGTTTGCTATACTGTTTTTGCAAAGCTATATCCACGAACTACACGCAGTGACTTGAGAAAAAGCGCCCACCTGCTTCCCCTGCCAGAGACATCCGCCCCCGGCTGAAAGGCGGCTGAGGGGAAGGGGCGCCGGTTCCCTCAAAGAGCGGTTGGCTGAACGGGTGTTTTCCCCAGTAGGCGCAAACGGCCTGCCCCCGTTACCGGGCTGAAACGAAGCGCACAGCAGGTTTGGCTGTGAATTTGGGTGGTACCGCGGGCTTGACAGCACTCGTCCCTTTTTGGAAAAGGGACGTTTTTTTCTGCCCTTTTTTGCTGGCAACCAAAATTGATTGGGAGGAACCTTCATGAAAGAAGCGTTGGAACAGATCCGCACCCAGGCCCTTTCCGCCATCGCCCAGGCGGAAAACAGCCGGGCAGTGGAGGACATCAAGGTAAAATTCTTGGGCAAAAAGGGAGAACTCACCTCTTTCTTAAAGCAGATGGGCAAACTCTCCGCCGAGGAACGGCCGGTAATTGGTCAGCTGGCCAACCAGATCCGCAGCGAGCTGGAGCAAGCCATCGCCGCCGCCCAGCAGCAGCTGAAGGAAAAGCAGCTTCAGGAACAGATTCAGGCGGAAACCTTGGACGTGACCATGCCCGGCAGGAAGTTTGATTTGGGCAAAAAGCACCCCCTGACCCTGGTGATGGACGAAATCAAGGAAATCTTTTTGGGCATGGGGTTCGATGTGGTGGACGGCCCGGAAGTGGAGCTGGACTACTACAACTTTGAAGCGTTGAACATCCCCAAAAACCACCCCGCCCGGGACACCCAGGACACCTTCTATATCACCGAAAACACCCTGCTGCGCACCCAGACCAGCCCGGTGCAGATCCGCACCATGGAGCAGCGCAAGCCCCCCATCCGGGTCATCAGCCCCGGCCGGGTGTACCGCTCCGACGCCCTGGACGCCACCCACTCCCCGGTGTTCCATCAAATCGAGGGCCTGGTGGTGGACAAGAACATCACCATGAGCGATTTGAAAGGCACCCTGGAGCTGTTCATCAAAAAGCTGTACGGGGAGGACAGCGTGGTGCGCTTCCGTCCCCACCACTTCCCCTTCACCGAGCCCAGTGCCGAAACCGATGTGATGTGCTTTGCCTGCCACGGCAAGGGCTGCCGGTTGTGCAAAGGGGAAGGCTGGATTGAAATTTTGGGAGCGGGCATGGTCCACCCCAAGGTGCTGGAAAACTGCGGCATCGACCCGGAAGAATATTCCGGCTTCGCCTTCGGCATGGGACTGGAGCGGGTGGTCATGCGCCGCTTCGGCATCGACGACATCCGGCTGTTCTTTGAAAACGACAAGCGTTTTCTGGAGCAGTTCTAAGCGGGGAAAGGAGAAGATACACCATGAATTTATCCATGAAATGGCTGAAGGACTATGTGGACATCGCCCCCGACGCCAAAGATTTTTCCGAAAAAATGACCATGTCCGGCTCCAAGGTGGAAGGCTGGGAAACCGAAGGAGCGGAAATTAAGAATGTAGTGGTGGGCAAGGTGCTCAGCGTAGTGCCCCACCAAAATTCCGACCATCTGGTGGTATGCCAGGTGGAAGTGGGCCAGGATGCCCCCGTCCAGATTGTCACCGGAGCTTCCAATGTGGTGCCCGGCGCCATGGTGCCGGTGGCCCTGGACGGTTCCACCCTACCCGGCGGCGTGAAGATCAAAAAGGGCAAGCTGCGGGGAGAAGTGTCCAATGGCATGATGTGCTCTTTGGGGGAACTGGGCCTGACTCAGGGGGACTTCCCCTACGCCATCGAGGACGGCATCTTCCTGCTTGAGGAGGAATGCGTTCCCGGCCAGGACATCAAGGAAGTGCTGGGCCTGGACGACACCAGCGTGGAGTTTGAAATCACCTCCAACCGTCCCGACTGCTTAAGCGTACTGGGCCTGGCCCGGGAAGCCGCCGCCACCTACCACGTTCCCCTGAAATGGAACCCGCCGGTGGTCAAGGGCAGCGGGGACAACATTGAAAACTACCTGAAGGTCAAGGTAGACGCCCCGGACCTCTGCCCCCGGTATATGGCCAGAGTGGTGAAAAACGTAAAGATCGGCCCCTCCCCCCGGTGGATGCGGGAACGGCTGCGGGCCAGCGGGGTGCGGCCCATCAACAATCTTGTGGACATCACCAACTATGTGATGCTGGAACTGGGCCAACCCCTCCACGCCTTTGACCTGCGGTATATTGAGGGCAATTCCATCACCGTCCGCCGGGCCAGGGAAGCCGAAACCATCGTCACCTTGGACGGGGTGGAGCGGACCTTAAACCCCAATATGCTGGTGATCTCCGATACCGCCAAAGCCGTGGCAGTGGCCGGGGTCATGGGCGGGGAATACTCCGGCATTATGGAGGACACCCAGACCGTGGTGTTTGAATCCGCCTGCTTCAACGGCCCCAGCGTGCGGCTCACCGCCAAAGCCCTGGGTATGCGCACCGACGCCTCCGCCCGGTACGAAAAGGGCCTGCGCAGCGAAAGCTGCCCGGAATCCCTGGAGCGGATGTGCCAGCTGGTGGAAGAGCTGGGCTGCGGCGAAGTAGTAGACGGGGTTATCGACGTGGACAACGCCGACCACACCCCCGACACCGTGAAGCTGGAAGTGGAATGGATTAACAAATTCCTGGGCATTGACCTGTCCCGGGAAGAAATGGTAAACACCCTGGAAAGCCTGGGCTTTGCCCTGGAGGGGGACACCATCATCGCCCCCTACTACCGCATCGACATCCACCACAAGGCGGACATTGCGGAAGAAGTCGCCCGGATTTACGGCTACGACAAAATCCCCACCAGCGTCATGAGCGGCATTGCCCGGGGCGAAGTCACCCCCTACCAGCAGTTTGAGCGGACCTTAGGCCAAACCATGCTGAGCCTGGGATGCAGCGAAATCATGACCTATTCCTTCATCAGCCCCAAATACTACGACAACATCAACCTGCCTGCGGACCATCCCCTGCGGGGAAGCGTGGTGATCTCCAACCCCCTGGGGGAGGACACCAGCATTATGCGCACCACCACCCTGCCCAGCATGATGGAAACCCTGGCCCGCAACTACAACAACCGCAATCCCTGGTTCTGGTGCTATGAAATCGGCCGGGAGTACCATCCGGTAGAGGGCCAGCCTCTGCCCGACGAACGCAAGCAGCTGACCATTGGGCTGTACGGCAACGAGGCGGACTTCTACACCGTAAAGGGCATGGCCCAAACCCTGCTGGACGTGCTGCGGATCCGGGAAGTGGAGTTCCTCCCCTGCACCGACCACCCCACCTTCCACGCCGGCCGCTGCGCCGTGCTGGAAAAGGACGGGGTGCAGATCGGTATTTTGGGTGAGGTCTGCCCCAAGGTGCTGGGCAACTACCGCATTGGCGTTCGGGTATACCTGGCCAAGCTGGACTGCGCCGCCCTATACGCCGCCCAGAAGGAGGAGATGATCTACCATCCCCTGCCCAAGTATCCCGCCTCCACCCGGGATTTGTCTTTGGTGTGTGACAACGCCCTGCCCATCGCCCAGGTGGAAAAAGCCATCCGTGCGGGAGCCGGGAAGATTCTGGAAAAGCTGGAGCTGTTCGACGTTTACCGGGGCGACCAGGTGGGCAAGGACCAGAAGAGCGTGTCCTACTCTTTGGTGCTGCGCAAGGCGGACGGCACCCTCACCGACCAGGACTGCGACAACGCCGTGGCCAAGGCTTTGAAGAAGTTGGAAGAAATCGGCGTGTCCCTGCGGCAATAAGCCTTGCCAAACGGCGCGAAATGATTTATAATGGGGTCAAGTTCCAAATCAGGAGGTGGACGCAATGAACGATAAAACGATGACCTTCACCGTCCGGGATGAGAAGGAAAACGAGATGAAGCGCATCCTCACCACGGTATACGATGCGCTGCGGGAAAAGGGATACAATCCCATCAACCAAATCGTAGGCTATATCCTCAGCGAGGACCCCACCTATATCACCACCCACAACAACGCCCGGGCGCTAATTCGCCATGTGGACCGGGACGAGCTGCTCCAGGCCATGGTGAAGAGCTACCTGACCACCTGAGTGTTCGGGGAAGGCCGTTTCGTGACAAAGAACAAGAAAGGCAGAACGAGTTTTTTCGCTCTGCCTTTTTTCTTTTTGTCCTTCTTACAGGGTCAGCTCCAGAATCTGCTCGTACAGCAAAACGTACTTTTGACCAATGACCTTATTGTCATGGTAATGGCCGAAAAACCAGTATTGAAACTGGCAGCTGTCCTTTACCTGTTCCAGGTAATCGGTGAGGGCGTCCGGCTGGTACATCCCCTTGCTGAGGGCGTTTTGAACACTGGTGGGGGCGCAGTGGGTCAGAATAAAGTCCACCTTGCGGTCATGGGCGTTCAGTGTGTCTTCGGCGTGGCGGTACTCTCCTTCACCAGGCAATTCTTCCTTCCACCAAGAGCGGTGGTTGACTCGGTATAGGGCGCCCCGGGCGTCCAGCTGCCGCTTCCGCCGGCGGAAATCCGGAGCGTCCGGCTCCAAGATTCCATCGGAAATATCGTGGGAGGAAGCACCGCCTAGAGCGAAGAAAGTTTTGCCCATCAGGGTAAACACCTCCCCCCGGAGCAGGTGGAGCACCGAGGGCCGGACAGCTTGGACCCGTCCCCCTTTCCAGGTTTGAATGGGATAGGCAGCCAGCAGGTCGTAGTTTTCATGGTTGCCGGACACGAACAGGGTGGTGAAGGGCTTGTCTTCCAGCCAGTCCAGCCAGTACTGCTCCTCTTTGGAGCCGTCCCAGACCCCGCCGAAGTCCCCCAGGACAATCACATAGTCCTCCTTGGTCATCTGCTTCTGTTCCGGGAAAATGTCGGTACGAAAACGGGTGAAGTCGCCGTGAGTGTCGCCGGTGAGAAAAAGCATTGGTTTGCCTCCTTTTGAAAAATAATGCTGTGCCATTGATTTTATTATAGCATATTCATGGGGCAAAAAGGGAACAAGCGGGCTCGAAAAAATTTGTAGGTTTGTCAAACATAT
>DBRF01000006.1:128004-128234 GCA_002305795.1 Ruminococcaceae bacterium UBA1375 | reverse complement strand
TTTGGTGGTATGCTTACCAGCATGTGGATATGGTCCAGGCATGCTTCTGCTTCGATGATTTCTACTCCTTTGTTCTCACATAATTTTCTCAGTATTTGTCCTATATCCGCTTTTATTTTTCCGTAGATAATTTGTCTTCGATATTTCGGTGCAAAAACTATGTGGTACTTGCAATTCCATTTCGTATGCGCTAAACTACTAGTATCGTTCATCTTGAATGATCTCCTTCA
>DBRF01000006.1:0-127961 GCA_002305795.1 Ruminococcaceae bacterium UBA1375 | reverse complement strand
CATGGTTTTCGTTACACAACAAAATGACCTGCCGGATACCGGCAGGTCACAGCTTATCGAAAAAGGGTTCGGTATGTTCGAAACTAGCCTTTGGCATGTTTCTGGCTTGACCCGCCCTCGGCTCTACGCCGTTGGGCGGGCGGATTCCGGTTTGTTGTTTCCACAACTTTTTTAAATAATAAGGCGGAAGAAAGAATTTTTAGAATAAAACAATTTGTATTGCAGGGGCTTTGCCCCCTAGAATCCACTGCGTGGGATTCGACCCCACCAGTTTTTTGTAAAAAACTGGACTAAAAACTTTTATGTTTTAGTTTTTCTACAGTCTGTGACCTGCCGGATACCGGCAGGTCAAAAAACTGCAATAGGAAGCAGAACAGAAAACACTCCACGGAAGGGCTGACGGCGCAGGATCAAGGGCTTTCCTTTCCTCGTCCTTTCCACACCAGCAGCGCCCCCAGCACTGCCGCCCCCGCCTGGGACAAAGGCACCGCCATCCAAAGGCCCCACCACCCCAGAAGCTGGGGCAGAACAAACAACAGTACCAGCAGCAGCACCGGTTCCCCGTAAATCACCAGGTAGGCCCAGAGGTTTTTCCCCGTGGCGTAAAAGTAAGCGGTGGACACCCGGGACAGGGCGGCAAACAGAAACCCTCCCAAGAACACCGGCAGGGCCTGGGCTACCATCCCAGCGGTTTCCGTCGAGGTGCCGAACAGGGCAGCGGATTCCCCTCGCAGCAGGTATACCCCCACCATGCACACTGCCGCTACTGCCAGGGCAAAGAGATAGGCAAATTTGCGGTAGGTCAAGGTTGCCCACCGGTTCCCTTCCCCATAGGTCAGGCTCAGCAGGGGCTGGGTGCCGTCGCTGACCCCTTGCAGCAGCAGGATCACCACCGAGGTGATGTAGCTGATGGTGGCATAGCAGGCCACGGCGGCGTCGCCCCCGGTGAGGGCGGCAAATTTGTTCATCAAAATCAAGGTCAGGTTGGGGGAAAAGGTGAGCCCAAAGGGGGACAGCCCCACCCGGAGGATGTAGCCAAGCAGCTCTTTTCCCTGGCCGGTAAAGGTGAATCTGGGTTTTTTATGGTGCCGGAGAAAATACCCCAGACAGGCCAAAAAGGTCACCGCCTGCCCCAAATCGGTGGCCACCGCCGCCCCCATCATCCCCCAGGGGATCACCCACACCAGCAGCCAATCCAGCAGGATATTGGTGAGAAATCCGGCGATCATGGCCGCCATAGCAAAGACGGCACCACCCATGTTCCGAATCAGGGGTACCAAGCCGGTACCCAGCACCTGAAACAGGGCGCCGAAGCTGATGTAGAGCAGATATTCCTGCCCCAAGGCAAAGATGGTTCCCTGGGCACCGAAAAGGCTCAGGACAGAGGGGGCGAGAGTGAGGAACAGCACTGTCAGCCCGATTCCAGACACCGCCAGGGCCAGCACCATCATGCCGAAGTATTTCCGGGCCAAAATGACCCGCCGTCTGCCCAGGGAAATGGCGTAACACACCGCACCCCCCATGCCGATGCCGGTACCCACCGCCTGCAAAAAGGCGGTGATGGGATAGGCCATATTCACCGCCGCCAGGGCATGGTCTCCCATGGCGTGGCCCAAAAAGAAGCCGTCCACAATGGCGTACACCCCGGACAGGGCAAAGGCCAACATGGAGGGAAGCACGGCTTGGAAAAAGGCTTTACGTTCCTTCATCTTCACAGGCCTCCCGAAAGTATTGATTGTACCGGGCGGTGGCATCCAGAAACTCCTGGGATGTCTCCTGCCCCAGCCGCTGCCAAACCCGGCTCTCCGTTTGAATCAGCTGCCGGGCAATTTCACCGGCGTATGCCAGTCCCTGAGGGGTCAGGGTCACCCGACGCACCCGCCGGTCCCCCGGTTCCTGAGCGAAAGACACCCAGTTTTGCAGCTGCCAGTGTTTCAACACGCTGTTCACCGTCTGTTTGGGCAGCGCCCAACGGCGGCAGATGTCCCGCTGCCGGCAGCCCTGGGGCTGCTCTACCAAACTCAGCGCCACCAACAGTTCCGTCAAACTCAGTCCATGGCGTTTCGCCCAATCGGCGTACAGCATATTGGTTTCCTGCCACAAACCGGTAAACTCCCAAAAATAGCCCATCTTCTCCCTCCAACTCGTCCGATTTCGGACAGATTATAGCAAAGGGAGTACCACTGCGTCAAGGGACAAAACCAGCGGAAGGTATGAGATAAGTGACAGGGTTAAAAAAATGTCTAGGCAACCTGCAATTTTAAAGCAAACTCTCTCACAAATCCGGCAGAAAATCATTTTCCAAAGCGCAGCGGCGTCCATTTTGGCGGTTTTCCGATTTGCCGCTTTGGATTATTATCTCCGGCTTCCAAATCCCGGCATTGGGGAAACCCGGCACGAAAGGTTTCGGCAGACAAAAATACAGAAGCACCGCCCTGTTAAGACGGTGCTTCCGCACATCGGCAGCTTACGCAGCCGGTGTTGTTTCACTTGGAATGTCAACGAACTCAGTCGTTGCGGCCATGCCATTTCCAATCCATGACTTCGGGCAGATCCTGACCCTTGTCGGCGATATAGTTGGTGTGCTCCACCAAAGTATCCCGCATCTTCTGGATCAGGTAAGCGCCGCGGTTGCCCAGCTGGGGCAGCTGCTGCACAGCGTCGATGACCAGGTGGAACCGGTCGATCTCGTTCTGTACCCGCATGTCGAAGGGAGTGGTGATGGTGCCTTCTTCCTGATAGCCGTGAACGTGTACGTTCTGGTTGTGCCGACGGTACATCAGTTCGTGGATCAGGCGGGGATAGCCGTGGAAGGCAAAGATGATGGGCTTGTCCTTGGTGAACAGGGAATCGTAATCCGCATCGGTCATGCCGTGGGGATGCTTGTCGTGAGATTCCATCTTCATCAGGTCAACCACGTTGATAAACCGAATCTTCAGTTCCGGCAGGTTGTCCCACAGAATGGTAACAGCAGCCAGAGTTTCCAGAGTCGGGGTGTCGCCGCAGCAAGCCATGACCAGGTCGGGTTCGCAGCCCTGATCGTTGGAGGCCCACTCCCAGATGCCGATGCCCTGGGTGCAGTGCTTCACAGCCTGGTCCATGGTCAGCCACTGGGGACGGGGATGCTTGGAAGTCACCAGCACGTTGACGTAGTTGCGGCTGCGTGCGCAGTGGTCGTAGCAGCTCAGCAAGCAGTTGGTGTCCGGGGGCAGATACATCCGCACCACGTCCGCCTTCTTGTTGGCAACGTGATCCAGGAAACCGGGATCCTGGTGGGTGAAGCCATTGTGGTCCTGCTGCCACACGTTGGAGGACAGGATATAGTTCAGAGAAGAAATCTTCTGTCTCCAGGGCAGTTCGCTGGTGACCTTCAGCCACTTTGCGTGCTGGCTGAACATGGAGTCCACCACGCGGATGAAGGCTTCGTAGCTGGCAAAGAACCCGTGACGGCCGGTGAGCAGGTAGCCTTCCAGCCAGCCTTCGCAGAGGTGTTCGCTGAGCATACCGTCCATGACGCGGCCGTCGTGGGACAGGAACTCGTCGTTGTCCACCAGTTCGGCGTTCCAGTCACGGTTGGTTTCTTCAAACACCGCACCCAGACGGTTGGACATGGTTTCGTCAGGCCCAAAGATACGGTAGTTCCGTTCTTCCTTGTTGAGCTTAAAGATATCCCGGACAAACTTGCCCAGTTCGATCATATCCTGCGCTTCTACGCTGCCCGGATAGGGAACGTCGATGGCATATTTGCGGAAGTCGGGCATCCGCAGATCCTTCATCAGCAGGCCGCCGTTGGCATGGGGGTTGGCGCCCATGCGGCGGTTGCCCTTGGGGCAGATGGCCTTCAGTTCGGGGATCAGCTTGCCGTTTTCGTCAAACAGCTCTTCGGGCTTGTAGCTGAGCATCCACTCTTTGAGCTGTTCCAGGTGTTCCGGCTTGGACATATCCATGGGAACCTGGTGAGCACGGAAGGTGCCTTCGATCTGCTTGCCGTCCACCACTTTGGGGCCGGTCCAGCCCTTGGGGGTGCGCAGCACGATCATGGGCCAAATCGGGCGTTCGGTGACGCCGTCTTCCCGGGCAGCCTTCTGGTTGGCTTTGATCTTTTCTACACAAACGTCCAGGGTTTCGGCCATGCGCTTGTGCATCTCCATGATGTCTTCGCCTTCCTGGTATTCCACAAAGTGGGGTTCCCAGCCGCAGCCTTCGAAGAACTTCTGGCATTCTTCTTTAGGAATACGGGAGAAGACAGTGGGGTTGGAGATCTTGTAGCCGTTCAGGTGCATAATGGGCAGAACGGCACCGTCAGTGACGGGGTTGAGGAACTTATTGGAGTGCCAGGCAGTGGCCAGCGGGCCGGTTTCGGCTTCGCCGTCGCCTACCACACAGGCAACTACCAGTTCCGGGTTGTCGAACACAGCGCCGAATGCGTGAGCCATGGAGTAACCCAGCTCGCCGCCTTCGTTGATGGAACCGGGAGTTTCCGGCGCCACGTGGCTGGAAATTCCGCCGGGGAAGGAGAACTGCTTGAACAGCTTCTTCATGCCTTCCACGTCTTCGCTGACATTGGGGTACACTTCGCTGTAGCTGCCTTCCATGTAGGTGTTGGCAACCATGAAGTTTCCTCCGTGGCCAGGACCGGAAATATAGATCATATCCAGATCATACTTGTTGATGATACGGTTCAGATGACAGTAAATAAAGTTCTGTCCGGGAACCGTGCCCCAGTGACCAACGATTTTTTTCTTGACGTGATCCATGGTCAGAGGTTCACGCAGAAGCGGGTTGTCCAGCAGATACAGCTGACCGGCTGCCAGATAGTTGGCGGCGCGCCAGTATGCATCCATCTTGTTGAGCAATTCAGGGGTAGGATCCCAATTGCTGCAAACCTTGTTTTCCAACATCCAAATCCTCCTTTGATTCGATACGGCCGTAACAGCAATTCCATGCAGAAACGCCCCACCGTAATTACACCTTTATCATACTAATTTTTTGGCTTATTGTCAATGTGTAAAAACGAAATTTTTCGTGGATTTTGTGCCATGGCCGTTTAGAAACGCTGTTGAGTGTGATTATTTCTGATTTGCAAAGGCTCCGAAGGCTTTGTAGGCCATATACACATCTACTTTGGCGGTGACTTCAAAGGGAGAGTGCATACTCAGCACCGGCACCCCTAAATCCACCACGTCAACCCCCAGGTTGGCAATCATCATGGCAACGGTTCCGCCGCCTCCCTGATCCACTTTGCCAAGTTCGCCGGTCTGCCAGCCCACTTTGTTTTCATCCAAAATTTTCCGGATTTCGCCGATAAATTCCGCACTGGCATCGTTGCTGCCCCCTTTGCCCCGGGAGCCGGTGTACTTGGTCAGGCAGACGCCGTAGTTGAGGAAGCAAGTGTTGTTCTTCTCAAAGGCATCGGCAAAGGTGGGGTCGAAGGCGCCGTTGACGTCGCTGGACAGGCACTGGCTGTTCATCAGCACCCGCCGCCCGTCGATGCCGTAGGGCTTGGCCAGATCTGCGGCGAAGTACCGCAGCATATCGCTGTTTAAGCCGGTGTTGCCTTCGCTGCCGATTTCCTCTTTGTCCGCCAGCACGGTAATCAGGGTGGTTTCCGGGTCCTTGCAGTCCAGGGCAGCCATCAGGGCGGGATAGGCGCAGACCCGGTCGTCCTGGCCGTAGCCCCCGATCATGCTCCGGTCAAAGCCCAAATCCCGCATTTCATAGGCGGGGACGGCCTCCAGCTCGGCGGAAAGGAAGTCTTCCTCGATAATGCCGTACTTTTCGTGGAGCAGGTTTAAGATGTTCAGCTTCACCCGTTCCGGCACCTTGGAGTCCTCCAACGAGATGGAGCCGCAGAGCAGGTTCAGCTCTTCCCCCTGGATGCCTTTGGCCAGGGTGCGCTGCATCTGCTCCCCTGCCAGGTGGATCAGCAGGTCGGTGACGCAGAACACCGGGTCGCCGGGCTCGTCGCCGATGCGCACCTGCACCTTTTCCCCGTTCTTCTTCACAATGACCCCGTGGAGGGACATGGGGACGGTGGCCCACTGGTACTTCTTGATGCCGCCGTAGT
The DNA here is from genome assembly GCA_002305795.1 of Ruminococcaceae bacterium UBA1375. Taxonomy (GTDB): domain Bacteria; phylum Bacillota; class Clostridia; order Oscillospirales; family Ruminococcaceae; genus Egerieicola; species Egerieicola faecalis. The sequence continues at coordinate 121,894 of DBRF01000006.1, read as the reverse complement.
AGTGGGTCTTCATCAGCGCCAGCTGGCCCTGTTCGTAGAGGGGGTTGGGCTTTAAGTCCAGCCGGGGAGAGTCAATGTGGGCGGCGTTGATGTGGGCCCCTTGAGCCAGGCTCTTTTTGCCGATGGTGGCGATGAGCAGGGCCTTGCCCCGGTTGTTCCAGTACACCCGGTCCCCCGGTGCGTAGGCGGTTTCCGGGTCAAAGGGCACAAAGCCCTCCTGCTGGAGCAGCTCCACCGCCTTGGCCACCACTTCCCGCTCGGTTTTGGCGGCATTTAAGAAGTCTTTGTAACCTTCGCAGAAATCAAAGGCCTGTTCCAGTTCCTCTTTGGTCATAGTTTCGGTGAGATTCTTGGGCTGATAGCAGAGGGCCTCTTTCAGCTCCTCACCTTTGGTCTTTGGTTCACTCATGTCTGTTACCTCCTTGATAAATTGCGTTGTTCTATGGGAAATATACAATGAGCAGTAAATCTTATCTTTCGATGAAAGAGATTTTCGCCAGAAAATCTCAACCTGAATTATTCATTCTTCACGATTCATTTCTTCACTATTCACTAGATTACCAGCGATTCATTGCCCTTCAATACAGCCTCTGATACACCCGATAGGTTCCCAGCACCGAATCCACATACTGGCTGGTGTCCGCATAGGGAATCACGTCCAACGTCTCCCCATCCCCGGAATACTGGGGGTTGTCCAGCCACTGGTTGGTGATGCCCCGTCCGGCGTGGTAAGCGGAGAGGGCCACCTGCTCGTGGTCGAATTCATTGAGCAGATACCCCAAAAAGAAGGTGCCGTAATAGATGGCCACTTCCGGGTCGTAGAGCTGGTCCACGGTGTAGTTTTCCCCGTCGGGGAGCTTGCTGCTGATCCAGTCGAAGGTGTCCTCGGTAATCTGCATCAGCCCCATGGCAGGCACCGAAGAGGTGGCGTTGGGGTCAAAGCTGCTCTCGCACTTCATCACCGAGTAAACCAGATTTTCGTCCACCGAAAACTCCTGGGCGTACCGGCTCACCAGCTCGTGGTAGGGCTTGGGGAACAGCACCTGATAGCACAGGGCCAGTCCCCCCGCCACAATGGCTGCCAGCAGCACCAGCACCCCCAAGGTGGCCCCCAGCACCCGGGACAGCCGGTTTGGTTTACCCTTTGTCATAGTCCTGTCCTTTCCCGGAACCGGCCAGCTGAGGGTGTTTCAGCTTCATGGCCAAAGCCAAAACCTGTTCCTTCAACTCTTCCGGCGTGCCGTCGTTGATCAAAAGGTAGTCGCTGTGCTCCTCCAAAAATTCCCGGCTGAGCTGGGCGTCCATCCGGGCCTTGGCCTGCTCTTTGGTCAGGCCGTCCCGCTGCATAATCCGCTTACACCGAACTGCATCCTTGGCCACTACGGTAATCACCGCATCGCACTGAGCGTCCGCCCCGCTTTCAAACAGGGTGGGGGCGTCCAGCAGAATCACCCGGTGTCCCGCCGCCGCCAGCCGGTCCATCTGCTCCCTGGCTTCCTTGAGGATGGGGGGGAACATAATTCGATTCAACCGCTGGGTGGCTTCTTTGGAGGCAAAGGCCCGGTCCGCCAGAAGCTGGCGGTTCAGCTTCCCGTTTTCCAAAATATCCTTGCCGAAGTGCTTCGCTAACCGCTCCAGCAGGGCGGAGGATTGGGTCACTTCCCGGGCGATGAGGTCGCAGTCCACCACCCCGATGCCCTGTTTGCGCAGCAGATCCGCCACGGTGGACTTCCCTGCCCCGGTCTGTCCGGTGAGGCCGTAGACGTGGGTTTTGTTCTTCAAATCCACCACGTCAAACCCGCAGGCCCGCAGCAGGCGGTTGTACACCGCCATCCCCACTTCGTCCCGGAAGGGGGCCCGGGCGTACACCGTTTTGATGTCTTTGCGCTCATCCATCTGCCGCAGGGCGTCGAACAGCCGGCTGGCCTGGGACTCCTGGTCGGAAAAACTGCCGTAGGTAAACACCGGCAAATCGAACAGGCTCTTTTCCCGGTCGAACACCAGCACCGCCGTGCCTTCCTGGGCGTGGGTGCGGACGTAATCGCAGAATTGGGTGATGCTCCCGTCCACCATCACCACATGGGCGGAGGGGGCGTAGTGCTTATACTTCATGCCGGGGCTGGCCACCTTCTGGTTCCCTTCCAGCTTGGTGAACACCCCGTCGTCCACCTGCACCTGCTCCACCACCTTCAGCAAATCCCCTACGGTGACCCGGCCGGGGCGGAGAATCCGGGCGGAGTTCTCCCCCACGGCAATGACGGTGGATTCCAGCCCAACCTGGCAGCTTCCCCCATCCAGGATGCAGGGCAGCTTGCCTTTTAAGTCGTGGTACACATGGCTGGCTCGGGTGGGGCTGGGTTTGCCGGAGGTGTTGGCGCTGGGGGCGGCCAAAGGCACCCCTGCTTCCTCAATGAGCTTCCGGGCCACCGGATGGCTGGGCAGCCGCACCGCCACAGTGTCCAATCCGGCGGTGACAGCGTCGCTGATTTCCGGGCGGCGAGGCAGCACCATGGTCAGTGGCCCCGGCCAGAAGGCGTCCACGAGCTTTTGCACCGTGGGGGTGATTTCCCTGACAATGCGCCCCAGCTCCTCTTTTTTGGCGATGTGGACAATCAGAGGGTTATCCATGGGACGGCCCTTGGCGGCGAAAATTTTCGCCACCGCCTGTTCGTCCAGGGCGTTAGCAGCCAAGCCGTACACCGTTTCGGTGGGCATTCCCACCAGTTCCCCCCGGCGGAGCAGCTTGGCGGCCTGGGCGATGTGCTCCGGGGTGGGTTCCCAAACCTGGGTTTCATATTGCATCGGCGTTCTCCCCTTTATGGGTAAAATGGTTTTTGTTGTTGGGCACAATGGGCCATTAAAGAGGCTGTTGCTGGGCCAGCAGCTTCGCCTGGTAATCGGCAGTCAGGGGGTCGATGAGTTCATCCAGATCCCCGTCCAAAATGGCGTCCAGCCGGTACAGGGTCAGCCCAATGCGGTGGTCGGTACACCGGCCCTGAGGGAAATTGTAGGTGCGGATCCGCTCGGACCGGTCCCCGGTGCCCACCTGGGCTTTCCGATTATCGGCAATTTCCTGGTTCTGCTTTTCCAACTGGCGCTGGTACAACCGGCTGCGCAGCACCCGCATGGCTTTGTCCTTATTTTTATACTGGCTGCGCTCGTCCTGGCACTCCACCACCAATCCGGTGGGCAGGTGGGTAATGCGGATAGCGCTTTCGGTTTTGTTGATGTGCTGGCCCCCGGCGCCGGAGGAGCGGAAGGTGTCGATCTGCAAGTCCTTGGGGTCGATCTCCACCTCCACCTCGTCCGCCTGAGGCAGCACCGCCACGGTGACGGTGCTGGTGTGAATCCGGCCCCCGGTTTCGGTTTCCGGCACCCGCTGCACCCGGTGGACTCCGCTTTCAAACTTCAGCCGGGAGTAGATGTCCTCCCCCTCCAGGGACAGAGCGGCTTCCTTCACGCCACCCAGCTCGGTGGCGTTCTGGCTGATGAGCTCAGTTTTCCAATTCCGGCGGGCGGCGTACATGGTGTACATCCGCAGCAGACTGTGGGCAAACAGAGCGGCTTCCTCTCCCCCGGCCCCGGCCCGGATCTCCAAAATCACGTTTTTGCCGTCCAGCGGGTCCTTGGGGAGCAGCAAAAGCTGAAGCTGCTGGGCCAGAGTTTCACTCTGCTCCTGCCAGGCGGCCAGCTCTTCCTTGGCCAGCGCCGCCAGCTCCGGGTCCAGATCCGGTTCCTGGAGCAGCTGCCTGGTTTCCTCCAGCGAGAGCTGGACGCTGCGGTAGGACTGGTAGGTGTCCATCAACGGGGAGAGGGATTTCCACTCCCGGTTCACCTGGGTGTACCTTGCCCCATCCGCCAGCACAGCGGGGTCCGCCAGCAGCCGGGTCAGTTCCTGGTAGCGCTTGACCACCATCTGCATTTGTTCAAACAAGTTGTTCGCTCCTTACTTCACCCGCACGCCGTTGACCTGGCGGATGTTCTTTTCGATTTTATTCCGGGGAGCCATGATTTCATGCCCGCAGCCATTGCAGCGCAGCTTAAAGTCCATCCCCACCCGCAGCAGGGTGAACTCCTTGCTGCCGCAGGGATGGGGTTTTTTCATGGTGATAACATCGCCCACATTCAGGTCCATGGGAAAGGCTCCTTTCGGGGAAAAATAATGAATCGTGAAGATTGAAAAATGAATAATGAATAATTTAAGTTGAGATTTTCCAAGGAAAATCTCTTCTATTTGAAAAAGACCGGATTGCGGATGGGAAACCGGAAAGCTGTCAAACAAAGGCTTCCCCCCTGAGAGCGATGCCGACGCAGTCGCATCGATGCCGACACAGTCGCATCTATGCACACGCAGTGGCATCGATGCCCACGCAGTGGCATCTGCTGGCAAGGCGAGGCCTTAACTGATGAGGGGTTAATCTCCGGCCATCCAAAAAGAGGAGGCAGTTGTCAAGCCACGGATTCCGGCTCCACCCTGCCCGTTGCCTACGGCAACATCGCAGGGCTGGTTCCGACTCCAGTATCCACCGACTAGGCTACATGAACCGTCTGCCACAAGCTTCTTTTAAAAGACTCCGGTTTCTTCGTGGAGGCTCTGCCTCCACACCTCCGCAAACCTTTAAAAAGGTTTGATCCAAACTTCAAGTTACTCTTTCTTCAATTTCGCAAACGCCGCCATAATCTTCTTGGTGCCCACCTTATCAAAGGCAATCTCCAACAGGGTATCTCCCCCCATGGCGGTGGCGTTGAGCACCGTGCCGCTGCCGAACATCCTATGCCGCACCCGGTCGCCGATGCCGTAGCTCTCGCTGCTCTTCTCCCCCTTGGGGCTGACCCCGGCCAGGGCGGTAGTACCTTGGACGGTTCCCCCTGCGGGCCGCCGCACCGGGGCGGGGCGGGATGCGCCCATCCCATATTCCGTTCTGGGGTGCAGCTCCACCCGTTCCAGGTCTTCCGGGGGCAGTTCCGCCAAAAACCGGCTGGGCAGGTTATGCTGGGTCATGCCGAACAGCATCCGCTGTCCGGCACAGGTGATGCAGAGTTTCCGCTTGGCACGGGTAATGGCCACATAGGCCAGCCGCCGCTCCTCTTCCAGCTCCTCCTCGCTTAACATGGCGCTGCTGGAGGGGAAGATGCTCTCTTCCATGCCGATGAGGTACACCGCCCCAAATTCCAAGCCTTTGGCGGCGTGGACGGTCATCAGGGTGATTTTATCCTCTTCCTGGTTCATCCGGTCCAGGTCGGTGTACAGGCTGACCTCTTCCAAAAAGCCGGACAGGTCCCCTTCTTCCCCCTGTTCCTCCTGATAGTTCACCAGGTTGGACTTCAATTCCTCAATATTTTCCAGCCGGACCTGGCCTTCCACCCCTTCCCCTTCCAGGGCGGTGCGGTAGCCGGTGCGCTCCATCAATTCATCCAGCAGCTCTTCCAAAGGCAGCCGGGCGGCCAAATCGGTGAGTTCGTCCATCAGCCGAGCAAATCCCAGCAGCGCCCCGGCCCGCTTACTCAGCAGGGCGTACTGGTCGGCATTGCGGATCACCTCCATCATGGTGGCGCCGGTCTGCCGGGCCAGCTGCTCAATGGCGGCCACGGTGGTGTTGCCGATGCCCCGTTTGGGCTCATTGATGATCCGCCGCAGCCGCACTTCGTCCGCCGGGTTATCCATCACATGGAAGTAGGCCAGCACGTCCCGGATTTCTTTCCGGTCAAAGAACTTGGTGCCCCCCACGATCTGGTAGGCGATTCCCGCCTGGACCAGCCGCTTTTCGATCTGCCCGGACTGGGCGTTCATCCGGTAGAGGATGGCTTGTTCCTTCAGGGGGATTCCCTGGGCGCAGTTCTGGTTGATCTGGTCCAGCACCACCGCCGTTTCTTCATAGTCATCCCGGCAGCGGTACAGCTTTACTTTTTCCCCTTCCCCTTGGTCGCTCCACAGCCGCTTGCCTTTCCGGCCCCGGTTGTTCTGAATCAGGCCGTTGGCAGCGTCCAGGATGTGCTGGGTGGAGCGGTAGTTCTGTTCCAGCCGCACCACCTTGGCCCCCTGGAAGTTCTTTTCAAAGGAGAGGATGTTCTCGATGGTGGCCCCCCGGAACTTATAGATGCTCTGGTCGTCATCCCCCACCACGCACAGGTTGCCGTACTTTTGGCTCAGCAGCCGCACCAGCTCAAACTGCATCTGGTTGGTGTCCTGGTATTCGTCCACCAGGATATACTTGAACAGGTTCTGGTAGTGGTCCAGCACATCGGGGAAATTGGTAAACAGCTCCACCGTCAGCAGGATAATGTCGTCAAAGTCCACCGCATTGGCGGTTTTCAGCCGCTGCTGGTAGAGGGTGTACAGGTTGGCCAAAATCTTTTGGCGGAAATCGCTTCCCGCTTCCAGAGCGGCCTGGTCCGGGTACACCATGCTGTCCTTCCAACGGCTGATGACATTGAGACAGGTCTTGGGCGGGAACATTTTATCATTGACTCCCAAAGAAGCGATGCAATCCTTGATTACCCGCAAGCTGTCGTCGGTGTCATAGATGGTAAAGGAGGAGGTGTACCCCAAATTCTGGATTTCCCGGCGGAGAATCCGCACGCAGACCCAGTGGAAGGTGCCTGCCCGGACCTGTCCCCCCACATCCTCCCCCAGCTTGGACGCCAGCCGGGCTTTCAGCTCATTGGCGGCCTTATTGGTGAAGGTGATGGCCAGTACATTCCAAGGCTGCACCGTGGGAGCCTTCAACAAGCTCACCATCCGCAGCCGGTCCAGGTCCGGATTTTGGACGCACTGCTCCAAAAAGTTCTCTTCCTCCACCGTCAGGGGCAGCGCCGGTTCCGAAGCCCAGGCGTCCCCGTAGGTGAGCAGGTAGCTGATGCGGTTAATCAGCACCGTGGTTTTGCCGCTGCCGGCCCCCGCCAAAATCAGCAGCGGGCCGTTCACCTGGAACACCGCCTGCCGCTGCTGGGGATTTAAAAAATCATATTCTTTGGTGAGAATCTTTTGTTTTATTGCCAAATACTGTGACATACCTTACTCCTTTTCCTTCGTCCCCCTTAGTATAACACACTCCGCCCTGGTTTTCAATTCAGTTACACCCCACTTTCCTTTTCCGGAACCCAGACGCAGAACCAGATTCGGGGCAAAAAAGAAAGGACCCCGCAGGTTTCCATGCGGGGCCCTGAAATTCCTACTTAGGAATTACGGGAGGGTGTTGGTGGTCAGAATGTAGCTGCCGCCTTCGGTGAGGTTCTGAGCGTAATACTCAACCACGGTACCGGAAGCGTTGGTGGTGGGATTGGTGTAATCCTGCATCAACGCATTGCCGTCTGCACCGGTAGCAGCCTGGAGACCGGCAGTTACCAAGGTGTAATCGGAAGCAGTACCCTTGTACAGGTTCAACGTGGCATCAGTCAAGGTAGTGCCGTCGGTGCCCAGGAAGTCTCTGCCGTAGTTGATAAACAGCGGCAGGCTGACCGGCAGCCGTTCGGCGTACACCGTGATAGTCTGTGCCCGGAGAGTGACATTGGCGGTGGGATCAATCTGACTCCACTTGGTGAGGATGGTGGTGGCATCGGCATCAGACATATTGTCGCCGCTGACCAGCAGGTCAAACTCGTCGGCGGAGGTATAGCTGCGTCCTGCGAAGGCTTCGCTGGTGAGCTTCCAGACGAAGTCGTAGCTGACGCCCTGCTGTACCCGGACGTACAAGGTCTTGCCGGTGCTGCCAGCCAACGCATTCATCACGTCGGCAGACAGTGTCTTGTGGTCGGTGATGTCCACATAGTAGACATCTACATTCAGCTCTGCATCAAACAGATCAGCCACGTCGATCATATCCAAGCGGCTGCTGTCTTCACTGGTGGTGGAACCGGACAGGCCGGTGTAGCCTTCCAGGGTCAAGCCGGAAATCTGCTCAGCAGTCAATGCAGTCTGGAACAGGTAGGTTTCATCCAAGGTGATGTTGTTGTCCGCATCCAGAGGCAGGCCGTACTTGCCGTCCACCGCTGCGCTGCGGCCCAGATAGAAGGTGTCGATGTTCATCTGGCTCAGGGTCATTTCCAATTCACCGCTGACCAACAGGTTGCCTTGGTAGTAGATGGAAACATTCAGTCCGTCGATGACAACGGTGATGTTCACCCAGTTGCTGGTGGGAATGTACTGACCCACAGAGGTATCGGTGTGGGACTCTTCTTTTCCGGATGCATCCAGGGTAGAGGACCGCAGGCCCATGCCCACATCGGCATCGTTGTTAAACCAGCCGTTGTTGCTTAAGAACAACTCGCCGTTGCTTCCCTTGATGTCGAAGATACGGCCCCAGTTCACCGATTCATTTACGCTGACCCAGGTAGAGAAGGTGAGCTGATCCGTTACAGTGCCATCAGCTTTCTTCAGATAATCAACCGGTACAGACACATATCCGCCTTCACCGTTAAGAGCAAGGCTGTCGGAATCCCGGAAGGAAGAGTTGTTATACCACTGGGTGTTAAAGCCCGTTTCCATGTTCTTGGAAAATTCATCTTCTTCCGTAATCAAGGAATAGGCGTTGACGCCTTCCGCCAGCTGGAAGGGATTCTCCGCTTCGGAAGCAGGACGGTTGGCAGAAGTGCCTTCTACCGGCTCCACGAATTCAGAAAAGTCTTCACTGATCTGGGTGCTGGTAATAGCGTAGTTGTAAAGGTAAGCGTTCTGATACTGGCCGTTCCAGAGAGCGGTAGAATCGGTGGAAGCGCCCAGATACAGGGTATCCAGAGCCATGTTTTTGACTTCCAGCTGCTCTGCGCTGGTAAGGCCGTAGATCACGTCGGCGCCGTCCAGAGAACCGCCAACTACCTGATTGTTGTAGCTTGCGTCATGTTCCGTGGGATCGTATTTGCCTTCGATGAAGGTAGCGTTTTTGGGGTCGGAGTTGTTCTGATAGAACGCATCCACGGTTTCCGCCAAATCGGCATCGGCATAGTCGAAGTAACGAACTGCATAGGCAGCGCCGTCCACATAGTAGGTCAAAGAAGCGCCGCAGGGCTGGCCGTTGTCATCCAGGTGTCCGTCTGCATCGTAGACCACAGCAATGTGAGTCCACTGATAGGGCAGACCGGAGTTGGTCTTATTGCCGTTGGCCACAAAGGTCAAGCCGGGACGGAAGCAGGGACGATCCAGTCCGTTCATGGTAGCGCCGGCAGAAATACCGCAGAGGTACACGCCTGCTTCTGCGCTGGATTGGTTGGGGTTGTTGTTCAACCGCTGCAGTTCGTCAATGCCTTCCTGCAATTCAGAAGCACTGCTGACAGAGGGGTTTCTCTGATAATAGTTTTCTTCCCAACCGTTGAAGTAGAACTCGTACTTGCTCTGGTCTGCGTCATCAATGTTAAACAAATCAAAGAAACGCTGAGCCTGCAGAGCCTGGGTGCCGCCCCAAGCGGTGGAACCGTCGCCGTACCAGCGGACCCAGGAAGTAATGGCAAAGTCACTGGCATCGGCCAAGAAAGCGTCCACATCAAAAGCGCGGTAACCGGGGGTGCCGGCATAGCGGTCATCCGCAGTTGCAGCCAGGGTTTCCTGGGTGTACTTTTCGGTGCTGAGCATTGCCTTGGCATTGCCGTCGACCGAGAGGATTTCCTTGTTACCGTTTTCGTCTACCGTTTCACCGTAAGTGACGTTTTCGCCGCCTTCCACAATGTTCAAGTTTTCAATGTCGGCAGTTGCATAATCCAACTTGGGCAAATCACTGGTGGGAGCGGGATTTTCTTGCATATAAGTCTCAATGGTGGTGGGATCAAACAGGGAATTCCAGTAGTAGAATCCAGCCACGCTGCCATCCAGGATGGCGTCGCTCTGAGGCAGGGGAGACACACCCAGCCAGACGGCGGACACAGGCAGGGAGCTTGCAGCCACGGCATGACCGGACTGAGAAGCAACCAACTGGCCGTTAATGTATACGTCAACGACCTTATTTGCGCCGTCATAGTTTACCGTCAGGAAGAAGGGTTCATCGGGATTGATGCTGAATCCTTCCACATAAGTATCTACAAAGCCGGAGTTCTCCACACGCAGGCCAATCTGACCGTCGGACTCCACCCACATACGGGTGCCCGCCCAGTCATTGTTCACACTGGTCTGCTGGTACAGGTTCATCCAGCCTTTCGGGCTGGTAGCTGTGTTCAACTTAAACCATCCGTAAACAGAGTAGTTGCTGCCCACAGCCTGGCTTTCCACACTGACCTTGGAGGTCTGGCTTTCATCGCCGTCAATGACCTGCCACTGGGATTCGGTGTAGGTGCCGTCGGCCATGCCGATGGCGTCACGGGAAATCGGGATGGGTTCGCCGGGATCTACCGGTTCTACCGGATCTTCCGGATCTTCCGTTGCAGAGGGGATGGTGCCGGGGAGGTTGGCGATTTCCACATCAGACAGTGCAGAATCATAGATAGCTACGTTGTCGTAGGAAGCGCCAGCGCTGCCCCAGAAACCGGAAGCAAAGCCCAGGTTGAAGTAATTGCTGCTGGTGATGAAGTCCAGCACAGAAGTCGCAGTGGCAGTGGGAGTGGTCGCCGCATTGGAAGGATCGGTAGCCTGCATGGTAGCCACCGTATCCACGGTAGAAACCAAACTGCCGTCTACATAAACCTTTGCCAAGCCGTCGTTGGTGACAGTGACCGCAACTTTATGCCAATCGCCGTCTGCACTGAGCAGACCCAGGGTGGTATCAAAATAATTGTTGACTGCATCGCCTACATCCCAGCACTCGTTATAGTGGGGAGAAGCGTCGCCGCCGATGCCGAAGAAGCCGTCCTGATCGGTTGCGCCGTTCATGAAGCCCCAGTGGCCTTCGTAAGCGTTGACGGTAGCCCCTTCCGCAAATTTCACGTTCATGGACACCGTCACGCCGGTGAGGCCTTCGGAATCTTTCAGCGGGTTGTCGAATTGAATGTAGCTGCGCTCAGCAGCCAGGCCATAGGTGGTGGTGGCCACATTGCCCTGGACTTCGTCTTCGGCGAAGGTCACAGTGCCGGTGGTAGTCAAACCATCGTTGCCCTCTTCAAAGGTCCAGTTGGCAACGGGAGTCGCTGCATCTTGGTAGATGGAAGCCACCGCTTCTGCATCGGCTGCGCCGGAGTAGAGCCGCACATCGTCATAATCTGCGGTGGAAGAACCCCACGCAAAGACTTCCGAACAACCGGCACCAATCAACAGGGTGTCGAACTGATAGAAGCCGTCAATCATGGCGGGTTCGCTAATGGTGTACTTGGATTCGCCGTCTACATAAAGAGTCAAATCGCCATTTTCGGTAATGGTGGTGACCACTTCATGCCACTGAGCATCTACCGGGATAGTTCCGTTATAACCAGTGGTGTAATCGGCATAACCGTTAGTATAGTTGTAGTGGAAGCCACCGGTTCCGCAAAGGCCGGCCCAAGAACCAGCGGTGTCTTGAATGAATGCCCAAAGGCCCTGGTAATCGTTGCTTTCGTTTACACGAACCTTCATGGCAATGGTCATGGCAGAAGCCGTATCCCCGGCATAGGGGTTTGCAACTGCCAGCACATTGTTATAGTTACCGGACGAACCGACAGACATATAGGTGTTGTCGTCTTCTTTTTGAAGAGTCACAGTCCCTTCCGCCGTCTCATCCAAAGTTCCTGCCTCGCCGCTTACCGAATCGGTATAGCCGCTTTCAAAGCTATACTGGGCCAGCAGCTCCATTTCATCCAGACCCACGGCACCCACAGATTGGCTTCCCCCAAAGGTGAAGGGGGCAGCTACCAGGGTGGTGGCGGCCATGCAGGCTGCTAGGATACCGGCAAGAGCTTTTTTCAAAGAATTGGTCTTTGTCAAGTCCTATTCCTCCTTATAGTTTTGCTAGGGTAGACTTTCAACTGGATGAAAGGTCCTTAATCATACATTCTCTTGCCCCAGTGGGCGATGCCGGTGTCATCAATACCGCTGAACATGATGGTTCCCTTGGTGTTTTCCACGTCCCAGCCAACCAGAACCTTGGCGTACAGGGTGATGGGCAGATCATTGCCGTTGCCGTCTACGCCGGTGAAGGAAATGGTGAGCTGCTTGGTTTCTACATCAAAGCTCCAGGTGCCTTCCCGATCGCCGTAGTACACCTTTGCATTGGTGATACCGCCGTTACCATCCTTGGTTCCGCCGGCTTCGGTGAACACAGCGTCGTTGAGAAGTTTTGCCCGGTCGCTGGTTTCGGTGAAGACAATGTACTCCCACTCGCCTAAGATATCCTCATAGGTGGTGTCGTGTTTTTCATTCATGCTGCCGTCCTGGAGGCTGCCTTCATTAGCATACCAACCGGGACTGAAGACAGGCCAGGTGCCATTGTCGGTTTCCACGAACTCCAGATCCCGAACCACCAGATAGTGGTTGGTGTACTGGACGTCGTCGCCGCTGCCGGTCTTGCTGCCGCCTTCACGGGTGTGGTGGATAAACTTGAAGTTACCGTCCGCATCCTTGAACCAGGTGCCGTGACCGGGGGCAATGAAGCCGGCATAGCTCCAAGCACCGGAACCGTGGGTGGTGTAGTTGCCTACCAGGCTGGAAGTCCAGCGATAGCTGCTCATGAGCTTGGTGCCGGAACCGATGCCTGTGGTTTCATTGCTTTGATAATTGTAGTAGGTCTTGGAGCCAGTCATGACGCTGCCGTTGTAGTCGCTGTAAGGACCGGTAATGCTGTCAGCGCGGCTGACCCGGACATCGTAGGTAGAGTACAAGTCACCATCGGTGACGAACAGGAAATAGTCGTAATCTCCTTCCTCTTCGTTCCAGTAGGTGAGAATGGAGCTGCCTTCCTGGTTGGTTTCATAGTTGGTCCGGTTGGCCAACAGGGTGCCGTCACCAGTAGGCAGACCGGTGGAGTAATTGCCTACCGGCATCTGTACGCCGCGATCCTCATCGTAAGCCATCTGGGCAATCCGGATGCCGCCGTAAGAACCGTAGGACAGGTAGTAGGTCACATCGCCGGTGTAGTTGTCGCCGCTGTAGTCGTAGGCGATGGAAGCGTCGATGACGTTGCCGCCGCCGGCATAGGAGTTGAGCACCATGTGGTAGTCCAGCTCGCTCATGGTAATGACGCCGTCGCCGTTGTCGTCAATGGTGTAGCCGCCGTCGGGACGGTCACTGGTGGCGTAGTAGGTAACAGCTTTCTGGGAGCCGAAGGTTTCGGTGACGCCGAAGTACAGCACATACTTGCCGCTGGTGGTGTCATAGTAAGCATCAGGAGCCCAGAAGGTGTGCTGGCCGTCGGCGTACTCGGTGCCGTACTTGAAGTTCTGCAAGGAGTAGATGCCTTCGCCCACGCTGGCAGAATACACCTGGGTGTAGCCATACTGGGTAGCGCCCTTGCAGTCGTCGTCGGCAGCAATTACCTGGTTCAGCTGCTCTTTGCTGTAGATGATCTGAGCGGCACCGGAAGGCTTGTAGTCGCCGGTTCCGGGAATCACATTACCGTCTTCATCCACCTGAGCGGTACCGATATAGGTGTTCACTGTCAGCAGATCCTGCGGATTCAGGACAGGGGTGCCGTCGGAAGACAGGGTGTAGTAGTAATACTGCACCACATACTCGTTGGCGGATTCATCGTAGAGATATTTGTACTGGTTGATGCTGGTGGAAGTGCCTTCCACCGGCTGCCACTGGCCCACAGCGTCCACTTCAGTGGTCTGACCGTCGGTGGTGACAGAATACATACTGCCGATGGGATAAACGCCGTCCAGGGCCCAGCCCACAAATTCCCAGTTCACCAGGTCTTCGGAACGGCGGACTTGAACGCCCATGGTGGTGCTTTCAATGGCCACACCGATTTCAGCGTCGGTGCCGTAGGAATAGTAACACTTGCTGACGGGATCGTAGAAACAGCTCAGGTCGTGGCCGTCCAAACGTCCCCGGTTTACCTTATCGGTCTTGGTGGTATTGGAAAATTCCACGTTCACCGTTTCCAATTCGTCGGTAATGCCGAACAAGTCGTTTTGCAGCTTGGTCTGCACCACTTTATAGGCGCCTGCCGCAGCGGAAGTAAAGCTGCCGGTGACCGGCATACTGACGGTGGCATCGCCCTGAATGGTAACGGTTTCTCCGTTGCCATTCTGCACAGTGGGACCGGTAAAGGTCAGGCTGGTGTTGTACAACAGGTTGCTGGTATCTTCAAACACAGCCACGATAAAGCCGTTTTCCACCTCGATGCGGGTGGTTTCAGCAATCAGGTTGCCGTTGGCGTCGTAAAGTTTGATGGTATCCCCGGCAGCCAAAGCAGCCTGGATATTGGCCAAAAAGACGTCGTCGTTGCGGTAGTAGGCAATCTGCAGCCGCAGGGTGCCGTCCTGGAGTGTACCAGGAGCAACCACGCCTGCCGGCAGAGCAGCGCCTGCACCGGTAGTAGTCGTGCCAGTGTTGTCAGAGGGATTGTTCACAGGGACATTCGTATTGGTGTTGGTATCAGTATTGGTGTCGCCGTCACCCCGGTTGTTGTCCAACAGGCTTCCGCCCGGAAGGCCCATATCTTCGGTGACGGTTTCATAGGTGATCACCCGATCGGTTCTCTGAGCCAGATCATAGCCGTTGAGAAGCAGGATGGTAACCACACAGCCAATAACGCCCAGCAGAATGACCCAGCCGATAATCACACTGATCACATTGACTTTTTTCCCGAAAAAGGATTTCAGTTTTTCCATCAATGGATTCCTCCTTGCATGGGTTAAATACGGGACGATGAATTATGCTTTGGGTTTCTTGGAAACCACCTGCAGGATGACGATAGCGCCTACGCCCAAAACAACCAGAGCAGCCACTACAATCCAGAGGATCATAATCGCAGTGCCGTTGTCATGGCTTTCCACCACTTCGGTAACACTTTCGCTCACCGTGGAGGTGGTGGTAGTGGTGGCGTTGCTGGCTCCGCCTACAGGAGAAATGGTCAGGACCATGTCCCCGGTCTTTTCGGTGTCAAAGGTCACATAACCCTGGGCCACCACCAGATCGGAGCTGATGAGTTCCAGTTCGTCACTTTCTTCGTTGTAGAGGTAGAGATACAGCGGCTGGCTGTCGGCGTACATATCGCCCACATAAACCTGGATGGAGGCTTTGCCGGGCAGGTCGCCCTTATTGGTGAAATTCAGGATGTAGGGGTAGTAGTCGGAACCTACCAAAGCGGAAATGGCATCGCTGGTGCCGTTGGTCACGATTTCCAGGTTGACTTCCTTGCTGGTATCGGTGATGTCGGCGCCGTTGAAGGTCCAGCGGTAAAGCATTTCATTGCTGGAGTTTACCACGTCCAGGCTCAAGGTGTTGCCGGACTGCTGCAATGCGCTGAATACGCCGCTGGTCAGAGTGGTGGGAGTGGTAGCAGCCATTTCGGTTTCCGCATTGCTTGCCACGCTGGATTCGATGCTGCTGACGTCAAATTCATTTTGCACCTCTACGGTGACGGTTTCCGCAGCAGCATTGTTGCCCTGAGTAGGAGCATTGGAACCGGGAGTGGTGGTGCCAGGAGTGGTGGTGCTGCCGTCGGTCAAAGCGCCGCTGTCGGCCACATCGCCGTTAATGGTGATGCCGCTGCTGCCTGCGCCTGCACCCAGGCTGGCAATTTCACCGGCGCTGAGGGCGCCGTCGTAAACCCGAACGTCGCTCATCAGGCCGTAATAAGCCATCTTGCTGTCGCTGGCTTTGTTGGAACGACCGATGTAGAGTTTGAAGTTGGAAGCGGTGTTGTTTGCCACCAGGGTAGACCAGTTGGTGCTGATGGTGGTAGAAGTATAGGGCTGGCCGTTGATGTACAGGCTGGCGGTGTTGCCGCTGACGGTGCAGGCCACATGGACCCACTGGTTAGCCGCCATGGCGGTGGTGCCTGCGCTCACCGGCTGGCAGACATAGTCGTCGGCGGTGGTGGTGGAAGCAGAGGCATTTTCATACATACAGAAGCCCATGCCGTCGATGGCCTGTGCGCCGGTAATTTCGTTGGTCTTGTTGCCCAGGGGAGTGAAGTAGAAGCAGGAAGCGGCGCCGGCAGGACTTTCGTAACCGAAGTCAAATACACGCTGCCAGTGCAGCTGAGAAGAGCCGCCTTCACCGCGCCAATACAGCCAAGCGGAGAAAGTAAAACCGGATCCGTTCATCCAGTCGGTGTTGGTGATCTCCAAATAGCTACTGTTGTTGCCGGCAAAGTTCATGCCGGTTTTGGTCACGCCGTTGGCATCTGCCTGGGTCGTGGGGGTCATCTGCGCACTCCCCAGAACATTGACCTGGGCATTGCTGGTAGCGTTGCCGTTGGCGTCGATAATCTGGACTGCTGTCGCTGCCTTGGTCTGCGTCGGAGCAGGAGAAGCGAGCAGGGGAGTCGCCACCAAAGCCAGAGCCACAATCAGCGCCAAAAAGGAAGCAACGAGTTTGGATGCTTGTGTCTTCATAATAACGATCCTCTCTTTTAATATGGATTTCGTCTTCAATCGGAAAAATTCCGTTGAAAACACATTTAGAGAACGCCGTCCCAGATCTTTTCCCCAAAATTCCGACCCATCCGGGAGAAAAAAGGACAAACAATCCCCTATTTACTTTCCAATGATACCACAGCGTTTAGTAAAATGTCAATAGTTGTTGCAAACACTTCCCTCATCCTTTTTGGCATTTTGACCGGCCGTCGATCACAATTCCATCAAAATCAATCAAAATCGGTCAACACCTTTCGAATTGCCTTCAGGTCCTTGGTAATATCCTCTAAGATTCATCTCCGGTTGTTGTAAGAAATCACGGAAACTCGTTCTCTTTCTGCGCACTTTTGAAAATTTCATGAAATTTATGCCATTTCTAAGAAAAAACCATTTGTAAAAAGATTCTATTTTTTCTGGGGAAAAACAGAATTTTGACCCAAGATAAGCGGCATCTGCCCATTTTCAGGCAAACTGCAAACAAAAAAACAGCGCCGGCTCTCCCTAAAAAGGAGTCCGGCGCCGGATTGGTTTTTTTATTTCATGGTGTCCGGGGTAATCTGGTCGTACTGGTCGCAATACTCCACTGTGGCGTTCATAATCTGGTCGTACATCCAATCGTCGAACTCCTCGCTCTGACCTGCTTCTTCCGCCGCCAGGCTTTGGGCAGTTTCCTGGATGTCCTCTTCTGTGAGGTCCACCCGTTTGACGATGTGGTAGCCGTAGGTAGTTTTGATGATGCCGCTGGTTTCCCCTATTGCCAGGCTTTTGGCCGTATCCACAATCTGCTGCTCCGTATCCCCATCGGTAATCACCCGGCCGTCGGGATAATTCTGGGCGGTGCTGATGTCATCGCTGTACTCCTGTTCCAGCTGGATAAAATCCGCTCCGTTTTCCAGCTGGCTTTGGATGTCCAGCATCTGCTGGTACACCACATTGGAGGTGTCGGCGTCGGTGATGGGGTTTTCTGCGGTGTCGCTGATGGCGGAGGTGTCGTACTCATCAGGATACATCAGCAGGATGTGCTGGACCTTGTAGTAGTCGCTCTCCACCGTCTGCCGGGCGGCGGCCACTTCTTCTTCGCTCACCGGGCAGACCTCTTCCATCAGCCTTTGCTGCAGCAGGGTAAATTCCTGCATCTGGCGGAGCAGATCCTCGGTAAAGTAGGTGACCTCCAGAGCGGCCTGCCAGTCCCCTTCGGTTTCATAATTCGCTCGGGCGTTTTCAATGTATTGGTCCACCTGGGCCTGCTCCTCGCTGTCCAGGGTAATCCCCCGCTCCCGGCACTGGCGGAGAATCTCCACATAGCCTTCCAGGGTGGATTCCACCACCACTTTGGTTTGGTTGTACAGCTCCTCGTTGTTCCAATAATCGTCCCCGTAACTGTTCACATCGCTCTGCACCTGGTTGAGGTAGTAGCAGCGGTACAGATCCATACTTACCTCTTCTCCGTTGACCCGCATCACCCAATCAATGTCCTGATGCTGGCCGTCGATGAAAAGGCCGGTGCTTTCCTCGCCGGAACAGCCGGTAAGAGCACAAAGTGTCATCATCCCTGCCGCCAGCAGTCCTGCGCCCCGCATAAAAAAGGTTTTCCGTTTCATTTTGGTATCTCCTATTTGTGTTGTCTGCGCCTGTCATTGCAGTGCAACTTTCATTATAATACTTCCAAAATAAAATGTGTGATAAATTCGTGAGTTTACCGGAAAATCCATATTTGTCCCAAAGAATTTTTCTGTCCTTTGTGCAGTTTGCTTACCCTCACGGAGAAAAATGTGCTATAATGATTGCTAAAAGCAATCATTACGGTTCCCCTCTTGGCTGGCTCAATGTCCGGCCAGCCATTTTGCTTCGCAAAAGCCGAGGGAAACCCAACGGATACTTTATGGTATAATGATTGCTAAAAGCAATCATTCAGCTTGTCGAAAAAGGTCATTGGCGGCCTTGGCCCCCTCTGACGAGGGGGCTGTCTGCGAAGCAGACTGGGGGAGAGAAAACGATAAAATTCGTCCTATCCTTAAACAGTGAAAATAATATTGCTTTTCTCTCCCTCCGTCCAGCGCTTTGCGCTGGCCACCTCCCTCATCAAAGGGAGGCAAGATTCCCGTCAATCCTCAGTGTTTCACAAAATTGAGGGTTTTTCTACAGCCTGAATGATTGCTAAAAGCAATCATTACGGTTCCCCTCTTGGCTGGCTCAACGTCCGGCCAGCCATTTTACTTCGCAAAAGCCGAGGGAAACCCAACAGATTATAAACAAAAGACTGCAAAGGAGGCGATTTTGTGATACTCTGCCTGACCGGGGACTGCACCCCCCTGCTGGACCCTGCCCGGCTGCAACAAGCTCTGGCCGCTCTGCCCCCCTGGCGGCAAAATCGGCTTGTTGCCCGCTCCTCCCCGGAACACCGTGCCGCCGGAGCCGGAGCCTGGCTGCTGGTGGAACAGGGGGCGAAAAAACTGGGCATTGCCCTGCCCTCCTCCGCTCCGGCGTACACCCCACACGGCAAGCCCTATTTCCCGGACCTGCCCCGGTTTTCCTTCAGCCTGTCCCATTCCGGCACCCGCTGTCTCTGCATAGTCAGCGACGATGGGCAGCGGCTGGGATGCGATTTGGAGCGTCTCCGGCCCCTGCCCCAATGGGAAAGACTGGCCCGGCGGTTTTTCCACCCCCAAGAAGGGGAGTGGCTGTCCCGGCAGCCCCAGCCGGAAACCGCTTTTTTCCGACTTTGGTGCGAAAAGGAAGCAGCCTTAAAGGCCACCGCCGCCGGGTTCTCCCAAGGAATGCAGCAGTTTTCCCTGCGGAGCGGCACACCGGCGGGTTTCCCTCAAAAACGGGACAGCGGGATTTGGGAGAGGTACGCCTATGCCCTGTGCTGGGAAGCCGGGGCGGAAAAGATTCCGGTGGAACCGGTGGATATTTTGGAGTGTATATAATAGAAGAGACTGCCATCCCAATAACGGGTAGCAGTCTCTTTTTTCTTTGGGTATGGGTAAATTGAACCACGATACTTCAATCTCGTTGCCCTGGGCAAAAGGTTAGCAAAACGAATCTCAACCAGGAGGCCAGCCCAGATTCCGTCCGCCCAGCAGGTGGAAATGCAGGTGCGGCACGCTCTGGCCCCCCTGCTGTCCCACATTGCTCACCACCCGGTAGCCGTCCTCCAGGTTCAGCTCCCGGGCCAGCTTGGCGATGACGGTGAAGATGTGGCCCACAATCTCCTGGTTTTCCGGGGTAATCTGGCTGACGCTCTGGATGTGCTCCTTGGGGATCACCAGAATGTGCACCGGCGCCTGGGGGTCGATGTCGTAAAAGGCAACCACCTTTTCGTCTTCATAGGCCTTCTTGGAGGGGATTTCTCCCGCCGCAATCTTGCAGAACAAACAATCCATGGTTGCACCTCCTTTCTATTGTAATAAGGTTTATTGTCTTGGCAAAGCCTTCCCCCGGGGAGGAAAGACTCGATGGTAAATTTTTTAAGCCGTTATCCCAACTGGCTTACAATCACATCTTTCAGCTGCAGCAGGGCTTCGTCCACCTTGGTGACGTCTCCCACACCTGCCATGGCTTGGTCGGGCCGTCCACCGCCCTTGCCGCCGGTGAATTTTGCCACTTCCCGGACGATGTTGCCCGCCTTCAGGCCACGCTTCTTGGCGTTGTCCCCCACCACGCAGATCAGGTTGCCCTTGCCGTCGGTGATGTTGGCGGCCACGAACACCAGGTCAGGCTGATGCTCCCGCATCCGGGAGGTGGAATCTTTCAAGGCGTTGAGATCCATGTTTTCCAGCATCATGGTAGTGTACTGGATGCCGTCCACTTCCTGCAGGCTGTCCCGCAGCACCTTGGCAAAGCTGTTCTGGGCCAGCTGGGCGTTGAGCCGGGCCACTTCCGCCTTGGCTTCCTTCAGTTCGGCGGTGAGGGCGGCGCATTTGTCCACCAACTCTTCCGTGTTGTTCAGCTTCAAGGCTTTGGCGGCCTGGTGGAGGGTGTAGGTGTTGTGCTGGAGCAGGTCCAGGATATAGTTGCCGGTAACCGCCTCAATCCGGCGCACCCCGGCGGCCACGCTGCCTTCGCTGACAATCTTAAACAGGCCGATGTGGGCGGTGTTGGCCACATGGGTGCCGCCGCAGAACTCCTTGGAGAAGTCGTCCACACTGACCACCCGGACGGTGTTGCCGTATTTTTCCCCAAACAGAGCCATGGCGCCGGTTTTCCGGGCTTCCTCAATGGGCATTTCCTCCACGGTCACCGGGATGGCTTCAAAGATCTTCTGGTTCACCAGCCCTTCCACCTGATGGATCTGGTCCGGGGTCATGGCTTCAAAGTGGGAGAAGTCAAACCGCAGAGAGGGAGCGGTGACCAGCTGGCCGGCCTGGTGGACATGGTCTCCCAGCACCTGGCGCAGGGCGGCTTGAAGCAGGTGGGCGGCGGTGTGGTTGCGCATAATGGGGTAGCGCACCAGCTTGTACACCTTCTGCTCCACCATATCTCCCAGATGGAAGGCGCCTTCCTCCACCTGTACCACATGCATGGAAAGCCCGGTGCCGGTTTTCTGCACGTCCAGCACCTGGCCGGAAGCGGAGCCGGTGGAAATAGTGCCCTTATCCGCCACCTGTCCGCCGCTTTCGGCGTAGAAGCAGGTGGAGTCAAACACCATGGTGGCACGGGTGCCGGCGGAAACTTCTTCCACCTTTTCCCCCTCCACCAGCATAGCCAGCACCTTGCCGGTGCCGGTGAGGCTGCCATAGCCGGTAAACTGGGTCTTGACTCCGTGGAGGCCCAGGGTTTCGTCCGCCCAGGCCACGTCTTCCTGGCTCATCCGGGCCTGACGGGCCACCTCTTTCTGGTGCTCCATCAAAGCGCCGAAGGCGGTTTCGTCGATGGCAAAACCCTTTTCGGAAGCGATTTCCCGGGTCAGGTCGATGGGGAATCCAAAGGTGTCGTACAGATGGAAGGCGTCTTCCCCGGCCAAGGTGGAGATGCCCTGTTCTTCCGCTTTGTCGATGAGCTGGTTGAGCAGCTCCAGGCCCTTGTTCAAGGTGCGGTCAAAGTTTTCTTCCTCGGTGAGAATGATCTTTTCCAGATAGGACTGCTTCTGGGCCAGTTCGGGGTAGGCGGTGTGGTTTTCCTTCACCACCGTATCCACTACCTGATACAGGAAGGGGCCGTTGATGCCCAGCAGCCGTCCGTGGCGGGCCGCCCGGCGGAGCAACCGCCGCAGCACATAGCCCCGGCCTTCGTTGGAGGGGATCACCCCGTCCGCCAGCATAAAGACGGTGGAGCGGATATGGTCGGTAATCACCCGCAGGGACACGTCCTTGGCTTCGTCTTCGTGGTAGTGCACCCCGGCGATTTCGCTGATTTTCTTCATGATGTTCTGGATGGTGTCCACCTCAAAGAGGTTGTCCACCCCCTGCATAATGCAGGCCAGACGCTCCAGGCCCATGCCGGTGTCGATGTTGGGGTGAGCCATGGGGGTGTAGTTGCCATTGCCATCCCCGTCAAACTGGCTGAACACCAGGTTCCAGAACTCCACATACCGGTCGCATTCGCAACCCACATGGCAGTCCGGCTTGCCGCAGCCCTTTTCCGGGCCACGGTCGAAGTAGATTTCGCTGCAGGGGCCGCAGGGACCGGCGCCGATTTCCCAGAAGTTGTCCTCCTTGCCCATGGTGACGATGCGGTCGGGGGCAACCCCCACTTCCTCCACCCAGATTTTCCGGGTTTCCTCGTCCCCTTCGTAGATGGACACCCACAGTTTGTCCACCGGCATTTTCAGCTCCTGGGTGATAAACTCCCAGGCCCACTTGGTGGCTTCGTGCTTGAAGTAATCCCCGAAGGAGAAGTTGCCCAGCATCTCAAAGAAGGTGCCGTGGCGAGCGGTTTTGCCCACGTTTTCAATATCCGGGGTGCGGATGCACTTCTGGCAGGTGGTCACCCGGTGCCGGGGGGGTTCTTCCTGGCCCAAAAACCACTTTTTCATGGGGGCCATGCCGGAGTTGATCAGCAAAAGGCTGTTGTCTCCCTGGGGAATCAGGGGGAAGCTGGGCAGACGTAAATGCCCCTTCTCTTCAAAAAAATGCAGGAACTTTTCCCGCAGCTCATTCAGTCCCGTCCATTCCATTGGTTTGTTACACTCCTTCTTCATCGTTGGGCGCCCGGACAGCAAAAAAGCCGCCCCTGCCGGAAACCGGCTTGGGACGGCAGAAGATTCTGACGCGGTACCACCCAAGTTGCAGGAAAATCTTCCTGCCTCTCGTTTCGGCAGATAACGGCTGCCAGCCGCCGGGGTTAACCGGAGCTCCAAAGCGGCGCTTCCGCCCTTTGCTGCTCCCTTGCACCCACCGGAAGCTCTCTGAAAGCAAAGACGGCGAAATTGACTTCTTCCTCGCCTACTGCCTTTCATTATAAAACGGGCTGGGTGGATTGTCAAGATGGAAAAATTTCGTGCAGGGAAAACGGTTTTGAGATTTTATAGGCTTCCTCTTGAGACGATGCCCACACAGTGGCATCTGCTGGCTGGGCGAAGCCCAGACTGATGAGGTGGAAAGGAAAAAGTTTCCATTTACGAAAAAGTAGTGAAAATCGGTCCACCTCATCCGTCAGTCTGTCGAAAAAGGTTCCGGTATGTTCGAAACAAGCCTACGGCATGTTTCTGGATTGACCCGTCCTCGGCTCTACGCCGTCGGGCGGGCGGATTCCGATTTGTTGTTTCACAACTTTTTTCAAACAATAAAGCAGAAGAAAGAGTTTTCGGGATAAAATAATCTCTATTGCAGGGGCAAGTTCCATCGGCTTTTGCGAAGCAAAATGACGGCCGGCCTTTTGGCCGTCAAGATGGGACTTAGAAACGTCCTAGGACGTTTCGTTGCCACCCTAGAATCCACTGCGTGGGATTCGTATCCACTGCGTGGGATTCGACCCCACCATGCCTTCGGAAAAAAAGATTTTCAATCTTGTTTTCCTAAAAGGTTGGACCTAAACTTTACTTTTCTACAGCGCCCCTCATTTCTCCCATTCCGGCGGCGCAAAGGCGTTTTCCAGATACTCCATGGTAAACTGCCCCGCCTTGCCGTACACCTCCGCCACGTCAAACCGCACCGGCAGGCCGGTGGGGTGCTTTTCCAGGTACTCCAACGCCGCCAGCCCCACCTTTTTCTGCTTGGCCTTGCCTACTGCCGCCCGGGCAGGTTCCGCCTGGCGTTTGGAGCGGGTCTTCACCTCCACAAAGCAGAGAGCCTCCCCGTTTTGGGCAATGATGTCCACCTCTCCCAAAGCAGTATGGTACTGCCGGGCCAAAACTTGATAGCCATTCTGTTCCAGCCAGTCCGCCGCAAAGTCTTCCCCCTGCACGCCCAGAGGCTTTTTCACCAGTTCCGGGTGTTCCTTAGCTTGATAGTATTTTTTCAGGAAACTGTGCCGGTGCACCGGGCTTTCCCCGTAGGCATCCAGCATGGCGTAGTGCAGGGCGGTGCCGTAGCCCTTGTGCTTTTCAAACTGGTACTGGGGGTACTCCTTGGCCAGCTCTTCCATGGAGCGGTCCCGAGCCACCTTGGCCAGAATGGAAGCCGCCGCAATGGAAGCGCTGGTGGCGTCCCCGGAAACAATCAGCCGGGTGGGCAGGCCCAGGTTGGGGTCCCGGTTGCCGTCCACCAGCACCAAATCGGGGGTGATGGAAAGCCCTGCCACCGCCCGCCCCATGGCCAGCATGGCGGCGTTTAGGATGTTCAGCTCCTCAATTTCCGCCACGGTGGCCTTGGCGATGCAAAAGCTCACCGCCTGGGCCTGGATTTCATCAAACAGTTTCTCCCGCTTTTTGGGGGTGAGCTTTTTGGAATCGTTTAACCCTTCCAAATCATACTCTTTGGGAAGAATCACCGCCGCGGCGTACACGTCCCCCGCCAAAGGGCCCCGGCCCGCTTCGTCCACCCCGCAGAGCAGATCGGCATACAGGCTGGCATCAAACTCACGCAGGGTCATGGGAATCCCCCTTTTCCGGGGCTTCCAGGGTGATCCGCCCCAGCTTGCCTCCCCGGTACTCGTCCAACACCGTGGAAGCGGCCCGCTGCAAATCAATCTCCCCGCCGGGAAGCAGCATCCCCCGCTTTTTGCCGATGGCCAGCAGCAGCCGGTAACCGTCCAGGGGGGCGATTTCACTTTCTTCCAATTTATACCGTGCCGCCAGCAGCTTGGCGTAGCCGCTCTCCTTCAAAAAGGCCAGCAGACGCATGGCCAGCAGCTGGGTGTCGATGATCTCGTCCTTTACCGCCCCGGTAAAGGCCAGCCGTTCTCCCACTAAGGGATCCTCAAATTTGGGCCACAGCACCCCGGGCATATCCAGCAGCTCGGCGTCCTTGCCCAAAGGCACCCACTGCTGGGCTCGGGTGACCCCGGGACGGTCCTCCACCTTGGCACGCTTGCCCCCGGCCAGGCGGTTAATCAGGCTGGACTTCCCCACGTTGGGGATGCCCACCACCATCACCCGGATGGGCTGTCCCACCAGGCCCCGCTTTTTCCGCCGCTCCAACAAGTCCTTCAGCAGGGTGCGGAGCATAGGGAGGATGCGGTTCACGTTTTTGCCGGTTTTGCAGTCGCAGGCCAGGGTGGCGATGCCCTGTTTCTGGTAATAGGACAACCACTTTGCCGTGACGTCGGGGTCGGCGTAATCCGATTTGTTCAGCAGCAGCAGCCGGGGCTTATTGTTTAACCACTTGTGCAGCTCCGGGTTGCGGCTGGAGGCGGGGATCCGGGCGTCCGCCAGCTCCACCACCACGTCCACCTGTTTCAGATGCTGGGTAATCAGCCGCCGGGTTTTAGCCATATGCCCCGGAAACCACTGGATGGAAGGGGTGTCCAAAGGGCGCTGTTGCAGCTGTTCATATCCATTTTGTTCTTCCATGTATTTTCTCCTGAGAAATTTAATTCAAAGCGCCGAACCGGTCCAAAGGCAGCAGCCGGAAGATCACTTCTCCGAACACATTGTCCAGATCAATCATGCCCACTTCCACATACCGGCTGTCCAGGGAGTTGTTCCGATTGTCCCCCATGACGAAGATATGGCCTTCCGGCACGGTGCAGGGGAAGTCGATGAGGTTGCCGGAATGGCGGTTGGTGGGGGTGTTCACATAGTCCTCTTCCAACGCCTGCCCGTCCACATAGACGATGCCGGCGTCGAAGTCAATGTCCACCGTTTGCCCCGCCACGGCGATGCAGCGTTTAATCAAGGGTTCCTGGCCGTCCTCCCGGTTGATCACCACAATGTCCCCCGGTTCCACGGTATAAAATAAGGAAGAGGTCACCAGCCGGTCCCCGTCCTGAAGGGTGGGCACCATGGAAGTGCCGTCCACCTGGACCTCCTGGAACAGATAGGTCAGCACCACAATGGCCAGAATCATGCAAAACAGGGTGGTCTCCACCCAATCGAAAAATTCCTCCACCGCCCCGCTCCATTTTTTCCGGGGCTTTTTGGTTTGAGGTTGTTGCTCCATGGTTGCCACGCTCCTATCGACTGAAATGAAATCAAAAACAAAAAGGGGAACAGCAGATCACCTACCGTCCCCCTCTGTTGCATGGTCCGATTACAGACGCTCTTTGACCTTAGCAGCCTTGCCCACACGGTCGCGCAGGTAGTACAGCTTGCTGCGGCGCACTTTACCCATCCGGACAACCTCAACCTTTTCCACGTTGGGGCTGTGCAGGGGGAACACACGCTCGATGCCGCAGCCGTAAGCTACACGGCGCACGGTGAAGGTTTCCGCCACGCCGCCGTGACGCTTGGCGATGACAGTGCCTTCAAAGATCTGAATCCGCTGCTTGTCGCCTTCCTTGATGCGGCAGTGTACCTTGACCTGGTCGCCCACCTCAAACTTGGGGGCTTCCGCCTTCAGGCTGCCGTTGCTGATGAGTTCCAACTGGTTCATACAATACTTCCTCCAAAACTGTAGTTCAGACATTCGTACTGCCCTTGGGGCACAGAGGACTGTCCGCTTTCATGATCTCCATGAAACCCCATCCCTTTATCGGAATCACAAAGGGCGGCATTCCAATACCTGTACATCATACCACAGAGCATGGGAAAATGCAAGGATTATTTTTCGGGAAAATCACTCTTGGTTCGGGTAACGGGAAATGGGGGTTGGGCGGCGAAAGATTTGAGGAAAATCAACAAAGCCGTCCTGTACTTGACTGCCAAACCCGCTGGCTTGGGGCGGCGCAGCCTTCCTTTGTAAGAAATGTATGAAGTAGGAAAAGAAACGGCAAGGCCACTGAAACCCCCGGTCCGGCAGTTGCAATTTAAAACCTACTATGGTATAATGACTGCGAAAAGCAGTCATTACGGTTCCCGCTTTGCCGCCCAAAAAGGAAGGGCGGCATTTCGCCTGAGGGCGAAAACCAGCGGATTTTTGAATGGTATACGAAATCCGTAAACCGGCTTTTTTCGATTGTCAAATTGATGGAACAAGGAGGAAGCAAAATGAGTCCCGACCCTTGCGGCCGAAGTAATGAGTTATCACTCCATGGGAGCCATGGGGCCGTGGCTGCTTTTGCCTCTTTGCGGTAAAAACGGCTGTCCCTTCCCATGGGAAGGAGGCAGTCTATGATTGATTTTTACTATTCCGAAAAGGGCAGAGTAAAGCCCATCGACCAATTCACCAGCGGCTGCTGGGTCAGCGTCATCGACCCCACCCCGGCGGAGCTGGATTACCTCACCGACGACCTGGGCCTGGAAGAGGACTTCGTCAAGTCCGCCCTGGACGAAGAGGAAACTTCCCGGGTGGAAAAAGAGGACGACCAGACTCTGGTGATTGTGGACATCCCCTTAAAGACCAAGGACGACGACAAAGCCACGGTGGTGTACGAAACCATGCCTATGGGCATCATCACCACCGACAACGCCTTAATCACCGTCTGCATCCGGGAAAACCCCTTAATCAACGAGCTCAGCTCCGGCTATCTGAAAAACACCGACACCCAGCTGAAAACCCGGTTTCTGCTGTCCATCCTGCTAAGGGCGGCGGCCCAGTATTTGTGGTACCTGAAGCAGATCGACAAATCTTCCTCGGACTTGCAGGTCAACCTGAAAAAGAGCATGAAAAACAGCGAGCTGATCCAGCTGCTGGGTCTGCAAAAGTCTTTGGTGTACTTTTCCACTTCCTTAAAAGCCAACGAGATCACCCTGGAAAAAATCCTCCGGGGCCGGGTGATTAAGATGTACGAGGAGGACGAGGAGCTGCTGGAGGACGTAATCATCGAGGTCAAGCAGGCCATTGAGATGAGCTCCATCTACTCCAACATTTTGACCAGCACCATGGAAGCCTTCGGCTCAGTGACCAGCAACAACCTAAACAACGTGATGAAGCTGCTCACTTCCATTACCGTGCTCATGGCCATCCCCACCATGATCTACTCCTTTTACGGCATGAACGTGGAGGGGCTGCCCGGCATTGCCAGCATCTGGTTCCCCACGGTGCTGAGCATCATCGCCACCGCCATTGTGGCGGTGATCCTGGCGAAATTTAAGATGTTTTGAACCTCCTGCCTTGGAAAAGAAGGGTTTCTCACCTTGACACCGGAAGAGAAAATCGGTATAATAAAAAGAAGGACAGAACCGGCAACGGTTAGTCCCTTTCGGATTACTGTTCGAAGTAATCGCTCTGGTGGCTAAAATGAGCGGTTACTTCTTTTTTGTCCAAATATTGTAAAACACGCCCACGGCAGTTACTGTTAATGTAAGAAACACAAACAGGTCGGGCCAGGTGACGTAGTTCATACTGCTCCCCCCTTTCCAAGAGAGGAAGCAGTTTCCAAGACAACATAAAGAATCGACTCCCCCCTTTCGTCTATCTCACGCCAAAACGTGGCATAAAACAAAACGGATGAGGAGCTAACCGCTACCGTTTTCTAGGCTGACAAATCGGCCCATCGGTTCTGTCCATCCCCCACCATTGCAAAACAACAGCAGGTGGACACAAATAAAATTGCATCTTATCACAATTATAACAACGGCAACCATTCCTGCCAAATCACAGAAGGTGTTTTTATGCGTTACGAAGCCATTTTATTCGACCTGGACGGCACCCTCACCGACTCCTACGAGGGGATTACCCGGTGCGTGGAGTACGCCCTGCAACAATGCGGCATCCCGGTGGAGGACCGCAGCAGCCTGCGCTGCTTCATCGGTCCCAACCTCATGGACTCCTTCCAGCAGTTTTACGGCATGGATGAGGAGCAGGCCGCTTTTGCGGTGGAGCAGTACCGCCAGCGGTACCGGGACACCGGCATCTACGAAAACGCCCTCTACCCTGGCATCCGGGAGTGCCTGGAACACTTCAAGGAAGAAGGGATGCTGCTGGCCATTGCCTCCAGCAAGCCGGCGGTGTTTGTCAAGCGGATTTTGGACTACTTCCAGATTGCCCACCTGTTCGATGTGGTGGTGGGCACCGAATTGGAAGGCCGGATTTTAAACAAGCCCCAGCTCATTGCCCGGGCCAGGGCTCTTTTGGGCTGCTCCGACTGCGTCATGGTGGGGGACCGCTCCATGGATGCGGTGGGAGCCCAGCAGAACCAGGTGGACTTCATCGGGGTGACCTACGGCTTCGGGGGCTACGGGGAGCTCAGGGAATACCCCCATGTATTTTTGGCGGACGACGTGGAAGAATTGGAGGAGTTTCTGCTGTCATGATTGTCCCGGTGGACCAGGAGCGGTTTGCCCAGGCCTGCCGCTGGGCGGAAGAGCACGCCACCCCCGGAGTGGGGGGACTGGGGGAAAAAACCACCCACCGGGCGCTGAAATACTACTTCCTCCCCCGGGAAACCTGCCACGAGCAGAAAATCGGCGGCTTTGTGGCGGACGGGTTAGGAGAAGACGGGGTGCTGGAAATCCAGTCCAAAAACCTCTACACCCTGCTGCCGAAATTGGAAGCCTTTTTGCCGGAATACCCGGTGACGGTGGTGTATCCGGTGGTGGTGCAGGCCCAGATTTTGTGGCTGGACCCGGACACCGGGGAGCAGGCCGGCACCGGGAAGCGAAGCCGCCGCTGCGGGGTCAACGGGGTGCTGCCCCAGCTTTACGGGCTGCGGAAACTCCTGTGCCACCCCAACCTGCGGATTGCCGCCGTCACCCTCACCCAACGGCAGCTCCGGCTGCTGGACGGCCGGGGCAAGGACAAGAAAATCCACGCCACCAAGCTGGACAACCTCCCCCTGTCCGCCGGGGAAATCCTCTGGCTGGACACCCCGGAGGACTACGCCCAGCTTCTCCCGGACTCCCTGCCGGAGGAGTTTACCGCCCAAGATTTGGCCAAGTCCATGGGACTGCCCCAGAAGGACGGAACATCTTTGGCTGGAGTATACGGTGCCTTGGGGCTGCTCCAAGGACGGCCGGAGGGGCGGCGGCGGGTTTGGCGGCGGGCCGTGGTTCCGCCAAATTCAGTCATAAACAAGCAGAAAAAAGCATAGGTTCGTACAACTTACATCAAAAAAAGTTATGGAACTGTGCAGTTTGTGCAAAAGAAAATCAATTTTTCAGTGGTTTGTCCAAAAAGGAAAAAATGACCCCGAAAATGATTGACTTTTTGTTGCTTCTCCCGTATAATAGTTTTGTTGTTGATGGAAGCGAGGCGAGGTATGAAACCATCCAACGAAAAGGAGGAAAACCTGGCGGTCCGCGCCAAGACGGACGCCGAGGCTTTGGGGCGGCTGTTCGGCCGGTACCAGAAGGCCATCGACGCCAAGGTCAGCCGGATGCTCCCCAAGGAACATTGGGAGGACGGCGGCCAGGAAGCCTATCTGGCCCTGTACCAGGCGGTGCGCCACTTTGATTCCAGCCGGAAGGTGAAGTTTTCCACCTACGCCAACCGCTGCATTGACAACGCCTTACGAAACTATCAGGTTAAACTCAGTACCAAAAAATCACATTTGAATGCAAGTTCTGTTTCCTTAGAGCAGATGCGCCCGGAGGAGGAGCCCCAAGCCGGCCTCCCCCAGCCGGATCAGATGCTCATCGACAAGGAACAGTATCACCTCTGTTTGGAACAAATTCGTCAAAGTCTTTCCCCCTTTGAGTCCAAGGTGTTTCACTGCTATTTGGACGGGGACGATTACCGGCAGATCGCCAAGCGGCTGAACGTAGGCGAAAAGTCGGTGAGCAATGCGCTGGTGCGGATACGGAGGAAACTGAAAACGGTATTTGTGGACACTTGAGATCACGGTGAAGCGGGTGAAACCCATAGTTGTCACAGCCGTGCCGGTTCCGGCAGGGTTCTCCATCCATCCCACCCCGGCGGAAGGTCCGCCAAGGCAAAACACCAAGAGAGGTTAGAAGCATGTTTGAGGACAAAACATTAGTGTGCAAAGAATGCGGCAAGGAATTTGTATTCACTGCCGGAGAACAGGAATTTTATGCGGAAAAGGGCTTTGAAAACGAGCCCCAGCGCTGCAAAGAGTGCCGCCAGGCTCGGAAAAACGGCGCCCGCGCTCCCCGCCAGATGTACACCGCCACCTGCGCCGCCTGCGGCAAGGAAGCCAAAGTGCCCTTCCAGCCCAGGGAGGACCGCCCGGTGTACTGCAGCGAATGCTTTGCCAAGATGAAGGAAGCAGAAGAAGCGTAAGTAAACAAAGCGGTAAAAGTCCGTGCAGCCTTTTGGTTGTGCGGATTTTTTGTTTGTGGGGAGGTGTGGGAAATGTTCCAGCGGGTTCCGGGATGACCTGGCTGGCTGCCCTAGGCAGCTTCGCCGGGCGGATTCCGGGTCCGGCATCCACCGACTGGGCTACAGGATTACAGCAAGTTCGCTCGGTTTTTGCGAAGCAAAATTGCGGTCATTCCCACCGACCGCAAAGAGCGGACTTGGACAGGTCGCCAAAGGCGTACCTGTCGGCCTAAGACCCTTGAAATGGTTTTAAGGATTCTTTCGCAGGGTTCCACCTTGCACCCGCCAGCTTTTTGAAGAAAAGCGAAACAAACCTTCAGCGTGTTTCTGACCAAAAACTTTAAGTGACCCAATCCCCATTCATCCGTGACCCTTGATTTTAAGGGGTAAGTATGCTACAATAAACTGAATTCGTTTGTAAAATCCCAAATTCATTACAGGGGGAACCAGATTCATGCAGTATCTCAGTACCAGAGACTCCAAGTGCCGGGTGGAAAGCACCCAGGCCATCAGCCGGGGCATTTCGGCGGAAGGCGGCCTGTTTGTGCCGGAAACTTTGCCGTCCATCACCCTGGATACCATCCAATCCATGACCGGGATGAGCTATGTGGAGCGGGCCAAGTACGTCCTCTCCCTTTTCCTCACCGACTTTACCCCGGAAGAAATCGCCTACTGCGCCGAAAACGCCTATACCACGGAGAAGTTCGGCAGCGATAAAATCGCCCAGATCAGCAAGGTGGAGCCGGGGGAATACCTGCTGGAGCTGTGGCACGGCCCCACCTGCGCCTTTAAGGATATGGCGCTGCAAATTTTGCCCTACCTGCTCACCACCTCCGCCAAAAAAGCGGCGGCGGGCAAGGAAATCGTCATCCTGGTGGCCACCAGCGGGGACACCGGCAAAGCCGCCTTGGAAGGCTTCAAAGACGTACCCGGCACCAAAATGGTGGTGTTCTATCCCCAGGACGGGGTCAGCCAGATGCAGAAGCGCCAGATGACCACCCAGGAAGGGGGCAACGTGGCAGTCTGCGCCATTGAGGGCAATTTCGACGACGCCCAGACCGGGGTGAAGAAGATTTTCACCGACCAGGCCGTGGTGGAAAAGCTGGCCCAGCACAGCATGATTTTCTCCAGCGCCAACTCCATCAACTGGGGACGGCTGCTGCCCCAGGTGGTGTACTACCTGTCCACCTACGCCGAACTGGTGAAGGCCGGGGAAATCCAGCTGGGCGAAGCCATCAACGTGGTGGTGCCCACCGGCAACTTCGGCAACATCCTGGCGGCCTACTACGCCAAGAAGATGGGCCTGCCGGTGAACAAGCTGATCTGCGCCAGCAACGCCAACAACGTCCTCACCGACTTCTTAACCACCGGCGTCTACGACCGCAACCGGGCTTTCTACGCCACCACCTCCCCCTCCATGGACATTTTGATCTCCTCCAACCTGGAGCGTTTGCTCTACGACCTCTGCGGCCGGGACGACGCCACCATCCGGGATTGGTTCGGCCAGCTGGGCAAAACCGGCCGGTACGAAGTCAGCCAGGACGTAAAGGATCAGATCAAGGAGCTGTTCTGGGCAGGCTGCTGCGACGATGAGGGTACCAAGCAGACCATCGGGGACACCTTCCGCAAGGACCACTACCTCTGCGACACCCACACTGCCGTAGCGGTGAACGTGTACCGTCAATATAAGGAAGCCACCGGGGATGAAACCAAGACGGTGATCGCCTCCACCGCCAGCCCCTACAAGTTTGCGTCCAGCGTGCTGGGGGCCATTGCCGATAACATCCCGGAAGACGAGTACGCCCAAATCGACGAGCTGAATCGGATTTCCGGCCTGCCGGTGCCCAAAGCGTTGGCGGAGCTGAAGAATAAGCCGGTGCGGTTTACCGGTTCCATTGAAAAGAGTGAGATGGAAGAAACCGTGCTGAAGCTGCTGGGGATTGGGTAACATAAAGTTTGGATCAAACCTTTTAGGAAAATAAGATGAAATCGTTTTTCCGAAGGTATTGTGGGGTCGAATCCCACGCAGTGGATTCTGGGGGACAACGTCCCCGCAAGGATATGGAGTCATTTATCAGAGTCCGTGGCAGAGCGCTCCAGTGGTCATAGCTGGTGGATGCGGGCCCCGGAACCCGCCCGGCGAAGCTGCCGCAGGCAGCCAGCAGGGTCAATCCGGAAACCGTTAGAACTTTTCCCTTTCCGCAAATCCTAGTTCCACAAAAACCAGGGGAAATCTGCTCCATGTGTTTTTCGGGTTTATCATCCNNCCAATTCAAAAAATAATGAGGGCTTCGAAACGTCGGCAAGCCGACGTTTCTGATTCCCCCTTTGGCTGGCCAATGTCCGGCCAGCCATTTCGCCCAAGGCGAAAGCCAGGGGGAATCTGCTCGATATGTTTTTGGGGTTCGTTTCATCTTAATTCCAAAAATATGAGGGCTGCTTTTCCGCAGCCCTCTTGTTGCTCAACCAGATTTTCTCTGCTTACTTCTGCTGTTCAAAGGTGTCGCAGATGGTCTGGTCCGCCTTGGTGGCGTAGGACGTGCCAACCCGAATCTGCTGAGCGGTGCAGCCGCATTGCTGATTGTTGTGGATGCAGCTGGTGACGTCACATTTTACCCCCTGCAAGCAGTCGCAGGAATTGCCGGTGCAGTCGTAATTCATGGACATAACAAAGCTCCTTTCCAAAGAAAAGTACCGCGCCAAACCCCATTGTCCGACGCTTGAAAGTAGTGTGTACTTAAGGGCACGGATTATTCCTTGGGCACCATGATTTTCAGAATGGATTTCCCTCGGTTTTTGCAAACACAAAATTTCAACCATCAGAAAGGAGGATCTTGTGAGCTTATATGTATTGGGCGACCCCCATCTTTCCCTGGGCAGCCAGAAGCCTATGGACATCTTCGCCGGGTGGGACGGCTACGTCTCCCTGCTGGAAGAAAATTGGAAAAAAACGGTGCAGCCGGATGACACCATCCTGCTGGCCGGAGACATCTCCTGGGCGCTGAAGCTGGAGGAAACCAAGGCGGACTTCGATTTTCTGGAAGGACTGCCGGGACGCAAGATCCTGCTCAAAGGCAACCACGACCTTTGGTGGTCCACCAAAAGCAAGGTGGAGCGGTTCTGGGCAGAGCAGGGCTACACTTCCTTTTCCCTGCTGTTCAACAACGCCTACGAATACGGGGACTACTGCCTCTGCGGCAGCCGGGGCTGGATCAACGAACCGGGAGTGCCCCAGGACAAAAAGATTCTGGACCGGGAAGCGGGACGGCTGCGGATGAGCCTTCAGGCGGGAAAAGCCACCGGGAAAACTCCCATTGTCTTTCTCCACTATCCCCCGGTGTACGCCTCGTTGCGGTGCGACGAAATCATGGAAGTGCTGCTGGAGTACGGAGTGAAGCGGTGCTACTACGGCCACCTCCACGGCAAGGACACCTTCCGGGGTGCGGTCAACGGGGTCCGGGAAGGGATTGAGTTCACTTTAATCAGCGCCGACTACCTTCGCTTTCAACCTAAATTAGTGGAAATGTAAGGACAGAAGGGCTTTTTTCGGCAAAACGATTGATTCTTTGCCCATATTATGGTATACTCATTGTCAGGCCAATGAGTATGATTTCCCCTTTGGCTGGCCAACGATCCGGCCAGCCATTTCGCTATGGGCGAAAACCAGAGGAAATTTATCGGAATTTTTGGTATACTAATTACTTGATTGCAGGTGTCTTCGGAAGGGAAGGGTTTTCCGGACACACCCTGCCAGTACAGTGAGCCGGCGGGCAGAGGGAGTTTGCCTGCCCAGGAAAGGAACGATATAGCGTGATAAAGCCAAACATCTACCGCACCCACAGCTGCAACGACATCCGGGAACAGGACATCGGCAGCGTGGCGCGGGTAGCCGGCTGGGTAGAAAATATTCGGGACCACGGCGGCGTCATCTTTTTGGATGTGCGGGACCAGTACGGCGTGGTGCAGGTGGTCATCCACGACGAAGCCATGCTGAGGCAGGTCAACCGGGAGTGTGTGGTCACCGCCTGCGGGCCGGTGGTAAAGCGGGATGAAGACACCATCAACCCCAAAATCGAAACCGGCACCGTGGAAATCCGGGCCACTGAGCTCACCGTGCTGGGCAAGTGCGAAAATGTGCTGCCCTTTGAGGTGGCCACCTCCACCGAAGTGAAGGAAGAGGTGCGGCTGAAATACCGCTACCTGGACCTGCGCAACAAAAAAGTGCACGACAGCATCCTGCTGCGGAGCAAGGTGATTGCTTTCCTGCGTCAGAAGATGACCGAGATGGGCTTTGTGGAGATGCAGACCCCCATCCTCAGTGCTTCCAGCCCGGAAGGCGCCCGGGACTATCTCATTCCCTCCCGGAAGCATCACGGCAAGTTCTACGCCCTGCCCCAGGCCCCTCAGATTTTCAAACAGCTTTTAATGGTCAGCGGCTTTGACAAATACTTCCAGGTTGCCCCCTGCTTCCGGGACGAAGACGCCCGGGCGGACCGCAGCCCCGGAGAATTTTACCAGCTGGACTTCGAGATGGCCTTTGCCACCCAGGAGGACGTGTTTGCGGTGGCGGAAGAGCTGCTCAGCTCCACCTTCGCCCAGTTCACCACCAAGAAGGTGTCCCCGGCGCCCTTCCCCCGGATTTCCTATGAAGAGTGCATGGTGAAATACGGCACCGACAAGCCGGATTTGCGCAACCCCCTGGAGATCGTGGATGTGTCCGACCTGTTTGTGGACAGCAGCTTCAAGCCCTTCTGCAACAAGTGCGTCCGGGCCATCAAGGTCCCCGGCATGGCGGGCAAGTCCAAGGGCTTCTTTGAAAAGATGGAAAAGTACGCCCTGGAAATCGGCATGAAAGGTTTGGGCTACTTTAAGGTCACCGAGGACTACAAGTATCTGGGCCCCATCGACAAATTCTTAAACGACGACCAGCGCATCGAACTGAAAAACCGGTGTGAACTGGAGCCGGACTGCGTGCTTTACTTCATCGCCGACAGCAAGAAGGAAGCCCCCCGTCTGGCAGGGATGATCCGCCAGGAAGTGGCCAAGCGGATGGAGCTGATTGATGAGGACAGCTTTAAGTTCTGCTTTGTGGTGGACTTCCCCATGTACGAGCAGGACGAGGAAACCGGCAAGATTATCTTTACCCACAATCCCTTCTCCATGCCCCAGGGGGGCTTAGAAGCCCTCACCACTAAGAATCCCCTGGACATCTTGGCTTACCAGTACGACATTGTGGTCAACGGCATTGAACTGTCCAGCGGCGCCGTGCGTAACCACGACCTGGATATTATGGTGAAGGCCTTTGAGATTGCCGGGTACACCGAAGAGGATTTGAAGGAGAAGTTCGGTTCCCTGTACAGCGCCTTCCATTACGGCGCACCTCCTCACGCCGGCATGGCCCCCGGCATCGACCGGATGCTGATGCTGCTGGCGGAGGAAGAAAACATCCGGGAGGTCATTGCCTTCCCCATGAACTCCAACGCACAGGACCTGTTGACCGGAGCGCCCACTCCTGTCACCGAACAGCAGCTTCGGGAGGTTCACATTAAGGTGCGCCCCCACAATTAAACGTCCAATGGTGGACTGTCATGGCTTGCTGTGACAGTCCTTTTTGGTAAGGAAACCAGATAGGAGGTTTTTTTATGGTAACCAGAGAAGAAATTGAAAACATTGCCCTCTTGTCCAAACTGTTTGTGGCGGAGGAAGAGCTGGACGGTCTGACCAAGGAAATGGACCAGATGATCGCTTTTGCCGACACCATCAACCAGGCTACCGACGCCGGGGAGGAATTTGATAACATCAACGGCCTGCAAAACGCCTTCCGGGAAGACGAAGTGGTGCCCAGCTACCCCCAGAGTGAAATCTTGAAAAACCGGGACGGCGGCGTAGACGGATTTTTCTATGTGGCCAAACACAAATAAGGAGGGACTTCAAGTATGCTGGATTATCTTGCACAGATTCGCTCCTTGCAGTCCATGCTGCGGGAGAAAAAAATCAGTTGTACCGAACTGACCCAGGCTTACCTGGACGCCATGGAGCGGGACAACCCCAAACTCAACGCCTACGTCACCGCTACCCCGGAAGCCGCCCTGGCTGCCGCCAAGCAGGTGGACGAAAAGCTGGCCCGGGGGGAGGAACTGGCAGCCCTGGAAGGCATTCCCATGACCTTAAAGGACAACATCTCCACCAAGGACATCCCTACCACCTGCTGCTCCAAGATTTTGGAGGGGTATGTGCCCATCTACGACGCCACGGTGTGGAAGCTGCTGAAAGACCAGAACGCCGTGCTGCTGGGCAAAACCAACATGGACGAGTTCGCCATGGGCTCTTCCTGTGAGACCAGCTGCTTCGGGGGCGCTGCCAATCCCCACAACCTGGACCATGTAGCCGGAGGTTCTTCCGGCGGGGTGGCCAGCGCCGTGGGCGGCAACCTGGCGGCCTACGGCTTGGGCAGCGACACCGGCGGCAGCATCCGCCAGCCCGCTTCTTTCTGCGGCCTGGTGGGACTGAAACCCACCTACGGGGCAGTGAGCCGGTTCGGCCTGGTGGCCTACGCTTCCAGCCTGGACCAAATCGGCCCCATCACCACCAACGTGGAGGACACCGCTTTGGTGTACGACCAGATCTGCCGGTACGACCCCATGGACTCTACCAGCAAGGGGGCGGAAGGAAACACCCTTTCCCACCTGAAGGACCCGGTGAAGGGCAAGCGCATCGGCATTGCCAAGGAGTACCTGGAAGGGTTAAAGCCGGAGGTGGAAGCCGCCATCCAGCAGGCCATGAAGACCTATGAGGCCATGGGCTGTGAGCTGGTGGACATCTCCCTGCCTGCCTTGAAGTACGCCCTGCCGGTGTACTATATCCTGGCCTGCGCCGAAGCCAGCTCCAACCTGGGGCGTTACGACGGTATCCGGTACGGTTACCAGGCAGACAGCTATCTCAACACTCACGACATGATCTGCAAGACCCGCAGCGCCGGTTTCGGCAAGGAAGTCCAGCGGCGGATCCTGCTGGGCACCTATGTGCTCAGCTCCGGCTACTACGACGCCTACTACAAGAAAGCCCAGAACCTGCGGGGCAGCATCGTCCGCACCTTCCGGGAAGCCTTCGACCACTGCGACGCCATTCTGGCCCCCACGGTGCCCATGACCAGCTTCCCCAAGGGCTTCACCAGCCAAGACCCCATCGAAACCTATCAGACCGACATCTGCACCGTGCCGGTGAACATCTGCGGCCTGCCCGGGGTGAGCATTCCCTGCGGGTTCGGGGAAAAGGGGCTGCCCATCGGGATGCAGCTAATTGGCAACACCTTCGGGGAAGCCAACATCCTGAACCTGGCTTGGCAGTTTGAACAGGCCACTGGCGGAGAATTTAACAAAAAGGTTGAAGGAGGTCTTGCTCTGTGAGTTGGGAATTAGTTTCGGGTCTGGAAACCCATGTGGAGCTTTCCACCAACACCAAAATTTTCTGCGGCTGCACCACCAAATTCGGGGGCGAGCCCAACACCAACTGCTGTCCCATCTGCATCGGCCTGCCCGGCACCCTGCCCAAGCTAAACCGGCAGGTGGTGCACTACGCCATCATGGCGGGGCTGGCTACCCACTGTACCATCAACAACGTCTCCAAGATGGACCGGAAAAACTACGTCTACCCCGACCTGCCCAAGGCCTACCAGATCAGCCAGTACGACAAGCCCCTGTGCGAGCACGGCTACATTCAGCTGGACAACGGCCGGAAAATCGGCATCACCCGGATTCACATTGAGGAAGACGCCGGCAAGCTGGTTCACGAACACGGGGACACCTTTGTGGACTACAACCGAGGGGGCGTGCCCCTGATCGAGATCGTCTCCGAGCCGGACATCCGCAGCATTGCCGAAGCCCGGGAATATGTGGAAAAGCTCCAGATGATTATGAAGCACATCGGGGTCAGCGACTGCAAGATGCAGGAAGGAAGCCTGCGCTGCGACGTGAACATTTCGGTGCGTCCGGAGGGCAGCAACGAATTCGGCACCCGCACCGAAATCAAGAACATGAACTCCTTTACCAACATGGAAAAGGCCATGGCCTATGAGTACGACCGGCAGATTGATTTGCTAGAAAGCGGCGGCAAGGTGACCCAGGAGACCCTGCGGTGGAACCCGGACGAAGGCATCACCACCCCCATGCGGGGCAAGGAGGACGCCCACGACTACCGGTACTTCCGGGAGCCGGACCTGGTGACCATCTACACCACCGACGAAGAGATTGAAGCCATCCGCCAGGAGCTGCCGGAGCTGCCCGACGCCCGGATTGCCCGGTATGAGAGCGACTTCGGCCTGCCGGAAGCGGACGCCCAGCTGCTGGTGAAGTACCGGAAGATTGCGGAGTACTTTGAAGCCGCCGGGGAAGGTCTGGCCAACAAAAAGACAGTGGCCAACTTCATCCTGGGCCAGATTTTCCGCACCCTGGTCACCGACGAGGAGAAGGAAAACGGCGCGGTAGCCATCCCGCCGGAGTACCTCCACGACCTGGCCAAACTGCTGGAGGACGGCAAAATTAAGATGAACCTGGCCAAGACCACCCTGGACAAAATGCTGGAAACCGGCAAACCCTGCACCGACTTTATCAGCGAGCAGGACATGGGGGACATTGACGAGGACACCCTGCGCACCATCTGCCAGAGCGTAGTGGACAACAACCCCAAGGCGGTAGCCGACTTCAAGGGGGGCAAGGACAAGGCGGTGAAGGCGTTAATCGGTCAGGTGATGAAGCAGACCCGAGGCAAAGCCGACGGCCGGAAAGCGGAAGCCATGATGGTGGACATGATGAACGACATGGAGTAAAATTTGGTAGACAAATAGGCGGGAGGATGCTACAATAAAGGCAGCATCCCCGGCAAGATACGAGATGCAGAGGGGAGTGGAAGCACTTCCCTCTTTTTGCCGGAAGTTTTTGGTCAGAAACATGCCAAAGGCTTGTTTCGCTTTTCTTCAAAAAGTTTTTCGGGGTGCAGTGGGTACGAAACGTCTACGAAACGTCATACGACGTTTCTCGTTTCTAGGTCCCATCTTGACGGCCAAAAGGCCGGCCGTCATTTTGCTTCGCAAAAACCGATGGAACTTACGCCCCGCAAGGAATCCTTAAAACCTTTTCAAGGGTCTTAGGCAGGCGGCTCCAGTGGTCATAGCTGGTGGAAGCCGGAGCCGGAACGGGCCCGCCAATGGCCGAAGGCCGGGGCAGGTCAATCTGGAATGGACAAAATCCTCTGCCGGTTTTGGTACAGGAGACGGATACCAATTTCAGCCAAGGATTCCGATTTGACCGGCTTGTTGCCTGCGGCAAAGCAGCCGGCGGTTTCCAGTTCCTCCTGCCACCAGCTAGGCTACATGATTGCCCTGCCACGGACTCTGAAAAAGGACTCCATATTGTTTGCGGGGATTTCATCCCCTGCACCCCTGAGAACCTTTTTTGAAAAAAAGCTTCACCAAAAAACTTCACGTTTCCCCGAAAGGAGCCTTCCCATGAACCCACAAGAAATCCTCTCTCAAATGACCCTCACCGAAAAAGCCGACCTCTGCTCCGGCGCTGATTTCTGGCACATCCCCGGCGTACCCCGCCTGGGGGTACAGCCTATGCTGGTCTGCGACGGCCCCCACGGCCTGCGCAAGCACATCGACAGCGCCATCCAGGCCGGTTTTTATGAAGCGGTGTCCACCGCCTGTTTTCCCCCCAGCGCCTGCATGGCCAACTCCTTTGACGTGGCCCTGGAAGAAGAGGTGGGAGACGCCCTGGGCAAGGACTGCCAGGCTGAACAGATCGGCATCCTGCTGGGCCCCGGCGCCAACTTAAAGCGCAGCCCCCTCTGCGGCCGGAATTTTGAATACTTCTCCGAGGACCCCTACCTCTCCTCCCGCATGGCGGACGGGTACATCCGGGGCTTACAGCAAAACGGGGTGGGCTGCTGCCTCAAACACTTTGCCGCCAACAATCAGGAATACCGGCGGCTCAACGTCAGCGACGTGGTGGATGAGCGCACCCTCCGGGAACTGTACCTGGCCAGCTTTGAATACCCCATCAAGCACGCCAAGCCCTGGAGCATCATGTGCTCCTACAACCGCATCAACGGCACCTACTCCTCCGACAACCGCTGGCTGCTCACCGACCTGCTGCGCAAGGAGTGGGGGTATGAGGGCATGGTCATGTCCGACTGGTTTGCAGTCAACGACCGGATTGCCGGCATCAAGGCGGGGCTGAACCTGGAAATGCCCGGCACCGACCACGACTCCAACCGTCAGGTAGAGCTGGCGGTGCTGGAAGGCAAGCTCTCCATGGAAGAGCTGGACAGCGTGGTGCTGGACACCTTAAAGATTCTGGCCCGACTGCCTCAGTGGCCGGAAAACGCCACTCTGCCCTGGGAAAAGGACCACGCTCTGGCCCGGAAGGCGGCGGCAGAAAGC
Source organism: Ruminococcaceae bacterium UBA1375 (assembly GCA_002305795.1). Lineage (GTDB taxonomy): Bacteria > Bacillota > Clostridia > Oscillospirales > Ruminococcaceae > Egerieicola > Egerieicola faecalis. The sequence goes on along the minus strand of DBRF01000006.1, from coordinate 80,398 downwards.
GCCGTACTGCTGAAAAACCAGGACGGGGTGCTGCCCTTATGGGACAACCAGAAGGTGGCCTTTATCGGCGCCTTTGCCAAAACTCCCCGGTTCCAAGGGGGCGGCAGCAGCCATGTCAACGCCCATAACGTCACCAATTCCTGGGACGCCGCCCAAGGCAGATTCGCCTCTCTGACCTACGCTTCCGGCTACGACCTGTCCAAGGATGAAGACGACTCCCTGATTCCCGCTGCGGTGGAAACCGCCAAGCGGGCGGACATTGCGGTGATTTTCGCCGGACTGCCGGAACACTACGAAAGCGAAGGGTACGACCGCACCCACCTCAACCTCCCCCCCTGCCAGAACCGGCTCATTTCCCAGGTGGCGGCGGTGCAGCCCAACACCGTGGTGGTGCTCATGGGGGGCAGCGCCATGGTGCTTCCCTGGCGGGACGAAGTGAAAGCCATCCTTTACCTCTGCCTTGGCGGCGAGGCCGTAGGGGAAGCGGCGGTGGATCTGCTCACCGGGGCGGTCTCCCCCTCCGGACGGCTGGCGGAAACCTTCCCCCTGCGGCTGGAGGACACCCCGTCCTACCTGGATTTCCCCGGCCACGACGATCTGGTTCCCTACCACGAAAACATCTTCATCGGCTACCGGTGGTACCTGGCCCGGAAGATCCCGGTGCAGTACCCCTTCGGCTACGGGCTGTCTTACACCAGCTTCTCCTACGCCAACCTGCGGCTGAGCCAGTCCACCATCACCCAGGGGGAGGCCATCACCGCCACGGTGGAGGTCACCAACACCGGTTCGGTGCCGGGGGCGGAAGTGGTGCAGCTCTATGTGGCGGATCACTCCGGCAGGACTTCCCGTCCTCCCAGAGAGTTAAAGGGCTTTGCCAAAGTATTCTTGCAGCCCCGGGAAACCAAAACCGTGTCCCTGGAGCTGGATTGGCGCAGCTTTGCCTGGTACGATGTGCAGCTCTCCGATTGGTACGCCCAGGGCAGCTTTGAGGTGCAGATCTGCGCCGACTGCGAGCGGGTGCTGCTCTGGGCCCCGGTGGAAGCGGTTTCCAAGATCCAGCGGCCCCTGGTGGTGACCCGAAACAGCACCCTGGACCAGCTGCTGCCCCACCCCGTTGCCGGGCCGGCGGTGCGCAAACTCTTTGCCAAGGCGGGGATCACCGACGAAAAGCTCACCCACCCCGACGGCCACACCCTGCCCTTGGACTACCCCATCCGCAACCTGCGCTACGAAGCCCAGCTCACCATCGGGGAGCTGGAAGACTGGATGGAAAAGCTGAACCAATCCATCCGAGAGGCAGAATCATGCTGCGAATGACCGCCCGGCTGATTCCCAAGCGCCCGGGCTGGGAAGCCTACTGCAATGAACTGGACTGCAAGGGGGAAGGCCAAACCAAGGAGGACGCCCTCTTTGAGCTGGCCAAAGCCCTGCTGGGCTACGCTGTGGCCTTTAAGAAAGAGCGGGGGCTGGACAGTCTGGAGCTGGAACGGGATTCGGAATACCCCTTTGTGAAGCTGATTCTAAGCGTGGGGGACCCCTGCGACATTGTAAAGCTCATTGTAGCAAATTAGAATAAAAAACGACGGCTTTTGAGAATCTCTTCCCAAGAGCCGTCTTTCTATTTAGGTGAAATTACGAGGGTTCCCCCTTCACCCATTTCAGCGCCGACTTTTCCAGCCGGGACACCTGGGCCTGGGAAATGCCGATCTCCCTGGCCACCTCCGTCTGGGTTTTCCCCAGCTGGAACCGCAGCTGCAAAATCCGCTTTTCCCGGGCAGGCAAAGAGCGAATCTGCTCCTTTAAGGCAATCAAATCCACCCAGCTGTCCCCCTGGTCATCCCCCAGCTGGTCCAGCACATAGATGGTGTCCCCGCCGTCGGAGTACACTGGCTCGTACAAGCTCACCGGCCCCACCATGGATTCCAGCGCCAGCACCACCTCTGTCCGGGGCAGGTCCAGCTCCTGGGCAATCTCCTGGGCAGTGGGCTCCCGATCCAGCTTGGCGGTGAGCTTTTCCTTGGCGTTCATGGCCCGGTAGGCGGTGTCCCGCAGGGAGCGGCTCACCCGCACCGGATTGAAATCCCGCAGATACCTCCGCAGCTCCCCGATAATCATCGGCACAGCGTAGGTAGAGAACCGCACCCCCTGGCTCAAATCAAAGTTGTCGATGGCCTTCATCAGCCCGATGCACCCCACCTGGAACAGGTCGTTGGGGTTTTCCCCCCGGCGGTCAAACCGCTGGATGACGCTGAGCACCAGTTTCAGGTTGCCGGTAATCAGCTTTTCCCGGGCGGTAGGGTCCCCGGCCTGCGTTTGTTTTAACAACTCCACCTTTTCCGATTCCTTCAGCACCTTCAGCTGGGAGGTGTTCACCCCGCACAAATCCACCTTATACATACCAAAACCCGCCTTTCCTAACCTACGGGTTAGTATGGGCGGATTGGATGGAAGTATGCGGTAAATGGGAGGAAATGGAAAATGGAAAAAGTAAAATTAAAAGTTTTTGGTCAGAAACACGCCGAAGGCTTGTTTCGCCTTTCTTAAAGGTTTGCGGGGATGCAGTGGGCACGAAACGTCTACGAAACGTCATACGACGTTTCTCGTTTCTAAGTCCCATCTTGACGGCCAAAAGGCAGGCCGTCATTTTGCTTCGCAAAAACCGATGGAACTTAACCCCTGCGAAGAATCCTTAAAACCATTTCAAGGGTCTTAGGCAGGGCGTCCTTGTAGCCCAGCTGGGGGCAGAAGGCCCTGGAATCCGCCGGCTGCTTTGCCGCAGGCAACAAGCCGGTCAAACCGGAATCCTTTCGCTTCGATACCAAACGCAAAGAAATCGCCAACTACCGAAAAAGTGGTTGGCGACTTTTTGTGTTCAGAAAAGATATGGGATGTTTCCGGTTCGACCCTGCTGGCTGCCTTCAGCAGCTTCGCCGGGCGGTTTCCGGCTCCGGCTGCCACCAGCCAGGCTACATGATTGCAGCAAGTTCGCTCGGCTTTTGCGAAGCAAAATTGCGGTCATTCTGACCGACCGCAAAGAGCGAACTTAGACAGGTCGCCAAAGGCGTACCTGTCGGCCACGGACCCTTTGAAAAAACTCCAGATTGTTATGGGGGCTTCTCCCCCAGAATCCACTGCGTGGGATTCGACCCCCGAGAAACTTTTTTGAAAAAAAGTTTCATCAAAAAACTTCAAGTTATTTCTCATTCAACGGGCTCAGCACAATCTTCTCCGTTTCCAGCGTAGGCCCCAGCAAAATAATCCGCTGGTTGGCCGACCCCTTAAACTTCAGGGTAATGTCCTTCTGGGCCTGGACAAACTCCCCGTCCACCAGCACATCCATCAATTCCAGCATGGGCCGGGTGGCCTCGCAGTGGGCCCGGCTCTCCCCCAGCAGTTCATCCAGGGTGTACCCGGAGTAACACCAGATGTCCTTTTCAGGGAACCGCTCCCGCACCTTTTGCAGAAAAGGCAGCAGCGCCCGCTGGTGTTCCGGCTCCATGGGCTCGCCCCCCAGCAGGGTCAGCCCGGCGATATAGGGGTGGTCCAGGGCGGTGAGCAGCTCCTCCTCCACCACCGGGGTGAAGGGTTTTCCGTAGGAAAAATCCCAGGTTTCCTCATTGAAGCAGCCGGGACAGTGGTGGGTGCAGCCGGACACAAACAGGCTGACCCGCACCCCGGTGCCGTTAGCCACGTCCACCTTTTTGATCTCGGCGTAGTGCAAGCTCGGTTCCTCCTTACAGGTGCAGCACCCGTTCCTTGATTTCCTGGGTGCGGCCCTGGTTCCAGAACTGGGTGCCGATATAGCCGCAGGTCCGCCGGGCCACGTTCATGGTGTCCTGGTCCCGGTTATGGCAGTTAGGGCACTCCCACACCAGCTTGCCGTCCTCGTCGGTGACAATCTGGATTTCTCCGTCGTAGCCGCACTTCTGGCAGTAATCGCTCTTGGTGTTCAGTTCCGCATACATAATGTTTTCGTAAATATGCTGCATCACCGCCAGCACCGCCTCCACATTGTCCTGGAGGTTGGGCACCTCCACATAGCTGATGGCGCCGCCGGGGCTCAGCTTCTGGAACTGGCTCTCGAAGCTCAGCTTGGTGAAGGCGTCGATGTCCTCGGTGACATGGACGTGGTAGCTGTTGGTGATATAGTTTTTGTCGGTCACCCCGGGAATGATGCCGAACCGCTTTTGCAGGCACTTGGCAAACTTATAGGTGGTGGATTCCAGGGGAGTGCCGTACAGGCTGAAATCAATGTTTTCCTTGGCCTTCCACTGGGCGCAGGCGTCGTTGAGCCGCTGCATCACCGCCAGGGCAAAGGGGGTGGCTTCCGGGTCGGTGTGGGATTTGCCGGTCATATACCGGGTGCATTCGCACAGCCCCGCATAGCCCAGGGAAATGGTGGAGTAGCCGCCGTAGAGCAGCTTGTCGATGGTCTCCCCCTTCTTCAAACGGGCCAGGGCGCCGTTCTGCCACAGGATGGGGGCCACGTCCGAGGGAGTGCCTTTCAGCCGGTTGTGGCGGCACATCAGGGCCTTGTAGCACAGCTCCAGGCGGCTGTCCAGGATCTTCCAGAACTTATCCATGTCCTTGCCGGAAGAGCAGGCCACGTCCACCAGGTTCAGGGTGACCACACCCTGGTTAAACCGGCCGTAATACTTCGGCTTGCCGTTTTCGTCCACATAGGGGGTCAAGAAGCTGCGGCAGCCCATGCAGGTGTAGCAGTGGCCTTCCCCGTTTTTGTCCACCTTCAGCTGCTTCATCACCTTCTCGGAGATGTAGTCCGGCACCATCCGCTTGGCGGTGCACCGGGCAGCCAGCACGGTCAATTCCCAATACTTGCTGTCGGGGTGGATGTTGTCCTCCTCCAGCACATAGATCAGCTTGGGGAAGGCGGGGGTGATAAACACGCCCTTTTCGTTCTTTACCCCCATGATCCGCTGGCGAAGCATTTCCCGAATTACCATGGCCAAATCGTCCCGGAGCTGTCCCTGAGGCACTTCGTCCAGGTACATAAACACTGTGACAAAGGGAGCCTGACCGTTGGTGGTCATCAGGGTAATCACCTGGTACTGGATGGTCTGAACCCCCTTGGCCACTTCTTCCTGGACCCGCATTTCCGCAATCCGGTCAATCTGGGCCTGGTCGATGGTGATGCCCGCCGCCAAAAACTCCTGGGCCACCTGCTTGCGGAACTTCTGTCGGCTCACGTCCACAAAGGGAGCCAGGTGAGACAGGGTGATGCTCTGGCCGCCGTACTGGTTGCTGGCAATCTGGGCGATGGCCTGGGTGGCGATGTTGCAGGCGGTGTAGAAGCTCTTGGGGGTTTCGATCATGGTTTCGCTGATGACGGTGCCGTTTTGCAGCATGTCTTCCAGGTTCACCAGACAGCAGTTGTGCATATGCTGGGCGAAGTAGTCGGCGTCGTGGAAGTGGATGACCCCCTCGTCGTGGGCGCGGACCACGTCCTCCGGCAGCAGGAACCGGCGGGTGATATCCTTGCTGACCTCCCCGGCCATGTAGTCCCGCTGGACGCTGTTCACCACCGGGTTCTTGTTGGAGTTTTCCTGCTTGGCCTCTTCGTTTTCACATTCGATCAGGCTTAAAATCTGTTCGTCGGTGGAGTTGGCCTTCCGCACCATGGCCCGCTTGTAGCGGTAGGTGATGTATTTCCGGGCCACTTCAAAGTGCTTCATGTCCATGATCTGGTTTTCCACCAAATCCTGGATTTCCTCCACGCTCAAGGTGCGCCCCATCTGGCTGCAAATGTTGGTGACGTTGTTGGCCACCTCCACAATCTGGTCCTGGGTCAGCCGGTCGGCAGGCACCACTTCCTTGTTGGCCTTCTGCACCGCCGCAATGATTTTGGTGATGTCGAAGATGACCTCGGTGCCGCTTCGTTTGATGATTTTCATAGGGAACGCCTCGCTATCTGTATTCTAAATATAGTATCCGATTTCGCAAAACCCACTATATATCGTATCGTTGGGGTGCATATCCTATTGTAGCCTCTTGTGGGGCGCAAGTCAAGAGTAGGTTTTGCCTGCCGGGAAATTTCAGCAAAAGTCACAAATATAACTCTACTATTTCGGTGTACTTACCGGAAACCAACCCATATTTCCTGGGGGGAGCGGGGCCCGCCCCTCAAGGGGAAATGCGATTTTTTGCAAATCCTGAATTTGCTTGTTTTCTTAAAATGGAAAAATCGGCCCAAAAAGCAAGAGCCGCCCCGGCAAATGCCGAAACGGTTCCTGCTTCTCACATTCAAAACCAACCGATTTGGCTCCCCACCCCTTTGGGTGAAAAAGGGAACCACCGGGCAATGTCTTTCTTACACCGGCTGGCTCAGCCACAGCCGGCCGTCCTGGTCAAAGAAGTACCCCACAATCCAGTACCGGTGGGACTGCTCCAGGGTGTCCTGGTAGAAGGTGTAGCTTTCCTCCAGCCCCAGGGCGGTAACCAGTTCCCCATCCCGGTACAGCAGCCAGCCTTCCGGCCGCACCAAACCGCCGTCGTTCGCCGACAGGGTGGGGGTCACCTTTACCCCGCTTTCCTGGGAGCCCATGGCCACCAGGGTGCCGGAACCCACTAAGGGCGCCGGGGTCTGCACCGACAACTCCGTCTCCGCACTTACGGCGGTACTCCCTTCCAGGGTGCGCACTGCCACCACGGTGTAGGTGTAGCGGGTGTCCGCCGCCACCTCCAGGTCTTCATAGGCGGTTTCCTGAAGCTGGGCTATCAGTTCCCCGTCCCGGTACACCTGGTAGGAAGTGGCGGACCCGTCGCCGTTCCAGCTCAGGGTCACCCGGTCAAACCGGGTCTGGGCGGACAGGCCGGACACCGGCTGGGGGGTCAGCACCTGCCGGGCCGCCGTCACCGGCTGGGAGAAGGGGCTGAAAACCCCTTCCTCCTGCCCCAGGGCACGGACGGTGTAAGTATAGGCTTGCCCCAGGACCCCCTGGGCGTCCTGCCAGCAGGTCTGCTGGGTCTGGCCCAGCAGTTCCCCATCCCGGTACACCTGGTAGGTTTCCGCCTGCTCCACCGGCTCCCAGGACAGTTCCAAATAGGACTCCTGATTTTGGGCGGTGACCGCCGGGGCGGCAAGGGTTCCGGCTTCCCCACCGGAAAGGGTGACTTCTGCCGAAGCGGCGGTACCGTCGGTCTCACCTTGGGCGGTAAAGTAATAGGGAATGACCTCCACCTGATAGGCGGCTCCCGGAGTCAGGCCGGTGAGCAGCAGGGAGGTTTCCGTTAAGGTCTGCACCGCTTCCCCGTTGAGGGTCACCCGATACCCCAGAGCATAGGGGAGTTCCTCCCAGTACAGGGCGATGTAATCTTCCCCGGGCTGGACAGTGAGGCTCAGCGGCTGCTCCAAAGTGCCCTCCGGCAGAAAAGCGGTATAGATGGGATCGCTGAGAGAGCTTAACCGCACCGTGCCATCGGCGGCGGTATAGTGAGCCAACACCTGATAGGTGTCGGTCTGGTCCTGGGTAAAGTAGATGGTGTAGCTGGGGTCGGTGGTCCAGTCAAAGTACGCTCCGTTGCGCCAGATCTGATACCCGGCGGCGGTGGGGGCCTCCTCCCAGCTGAGCTGGGCGAAAAGGGCTTCCCCGGAATGGCTCACCGTCACCTGAGGCGCTTCCGGTTCTCCCTCTCCCAGCAGTCCCCCTCCCTGGAGGTCGTAGTACAGGGTGGTGCCGTCGGCACAGTGGAAGTAGGCTCGGACGGTGTACACCCCGAAATGGTTGTTCTGGGTCAGGGCATATTCCCGGGCCGAGCCGTCCAGCCGGGCAATGCGTACCGTGTCGCAGTACACCCCGTAGCTGTCCGCCCCATTGACCCGATCCCAAACCAGACGGTCATTGGTCTGGTAGGAGGCCGCCTGGGCCTGATAGGTCTTGGTCTGGGCGGTGAGGGTCACCCGGTTGGACTGTATGGTACTGCCGTCCTGGGCGGTGATGCGGATGTAGTAGGCATAGTCTCCGGCGGACCAGCCCAGGGTGTTGTCCAGATAGCTGGTGCTTTCCCCGTCCAGGCTGGCCAGAATCACATCTTCGCCCTGGGGGGAAACGCGGTGGACCTCAATGGACTGGGCCTGCTGCTGCCGGTTCCAGTTGAGGATGCCGGCGCCGTCCACGGCCACCCCGCTGACGGAAAGCAGATCCCCGCCTCCCAGCAGCTGGCCCAAGGTGGAATCCATGTAGATCAGGTTCAGGTCCACCCGGCCGCTGGTGGTGTTAGCCCCGGGGATGTTGCCGTCGGAGGTGTACTGCCAGATGTCCGGCGCCACCCCGGGCTGTCCCGGCAGGCTTTGTTTCTGGGTAAAGTCCGGCTGGGTGGGCCAGTAGGCCTCCCAGATCAAGATCCCTTCTTCCAGGAGATCGGTCAGGTTCATGGAGGTTTCTATCATGCTGCGGTAGGAGTAAAGCATGGGCAGATACCCTGCGTCCCGCACCTTTTGGCAGAAGGTCAAAATCATGTTGGTGACGGTGTTGGCGTCCAGGTTGTTGATGATCTGGCTTTCCTCCACGTCGTAGGCGATGGGCAGCACCAGGTCCCCCCCGGTACTCCCCTACATAATCGTCCAAAATCCGCAGCAGGTAGTCCGCTTCCAGAGAGGCGGTTTCCACGCTGGTGGCGTAGCTGTAAAAGTACAGCCCGAAGGGGACGCCGTTTTCCACCGCCCCCTCCACATTGGCCCGCAGCTGGCTGTCCACCTGGTTGGGGTAGTTTTCATGGCCGTACCCCGCCCGGATCATGGCAAAGTCCACCCCGGCCCGGGCGATAGCGGCCCAATCGCAGGTGCCGTTGTGCCGGGACACGTCGATGCCCCAGTAGTACCCGCTGGTAATGGTGCAGGCGGCCCGGCTGCCCGAAGCGTCGGAAGCGGTGATCACCGCTTCTCCCATTTGGTGGGTGGTCACCACCCCTTCCTGGGTCACCGAAGCCACACTGGGGTTGGAGCTGCTCCAGCTCACACTGCCGACGGCGCCTTGGATTTCCAACAGCCGGGAGTCCCCGACCTGCATGGACTGATGGCTGGTTTCCATAGTCACGGCGGCTTTCACCGACCGGACGCTGCACCAACTGCCCAGCAGCGAAGCCACCAGCAACAGGCAGACCAGCAGCGCCCCCATGCGCAAATGCCCTTTGGCTTGTTTCATCTACATCCCCATCTCATCTTGTTCTTTCTCGGTATCCTAATTTGGTTTTTACACAGTCCGGCAATCTCCGGCAAAATTACTTATAGATTTCATCGGCCAGCTCGGCATATTTGCTGTCCATGGACTCCTGCACCGGGGCGGCCTTTTTGTACAGCCTCACAATGGCGGTGCTCTTGGCCACCGGCAGCAGGGTTCCCGCACCGGCCACGCAGCCGCCGGGGCAGGCCATGCCTTCCAGCAGGTAGCCATTGCGCTTGCCGGCCTTGGCCAGCATCAGCATCTTCCGGCATTCCTTCAAGCCCTGGGCGGAATCCACCAGCACTTCCCGGTCGGGGTCCATCCGCTTGATGGCGTTGACCACGGCGCTGGCCACCCCGCCGCCCACGGCAAAGCCCCGGCCGTCCCCGGAGCCTTCGTTGAACCGCTGGGACACGTCCTCTTCCTTCACCGTTTCCAGGTTGATGCCCTTGGCTTCCAGCATCCCCCGCAGCTCTTCAAAGGTAAGCACAAAGTCCACGTCGCTGCGCACGCTCCGGCGGGAGGCTTCCAGCTTTTTGGCAGAGCAGGGCCCGATGAACACCACTCTGGCGTTGGGGTGTTCCTTCTTAATCAGCCGTGCGGTAAGCACCATGGGGGTGAGGGTCATGGAAATGTAGCCGGCCTTGTCGGGCAGGGTCTTTTTGGCCATGACGCTCCAGGCCGGGCAGCAGGAAGTGCCCATCCATTCCTGTTCCGCCGGGACTTTTTCCATAAAGTCCTTGGCTTCTTCGATGGTGCACAGGTCTGCGCCCACCGCCACTTCATAAATGCCGGCAAAGCCCATTTCCTTCATGGCTTCTTTGATCTGTTCCGCATGGACCCGGGGGCCGAACTGTCCCACAAAGGCGGGAGCCACGGCGGCAATCATTTCGTCTCCCCGCTTGATGGCCTGAATCAGCTGGAAGATCTGGCTCTTATCCGCAATAGCGCCGAAGGGGCAGTTGACGATGCACTGTCCGCAGGAAACGCACTTGTCGTAGTCGATACTGCAGCGGCCCAGCTCGTCGCTGGAAATGGCCCCCATGCCGCAGGCGGCTTCGCAGGGACGCTCCTGCTTGATGATGGCGTGGTAGGGGCAGACCTCCACGCACTTGCCGCATTTCACGCACTTGTCCGGGTCGATGTGGCTGCGGCCGTGGTGCTGGTAGATGGCCTTTTTAGGACATACTTCCATGCAGGGCCGAGCCAGGCATCCCTGGCAGCCGTCGGTGACCAGCACCTTGGTCCGGGGGCAGGAGTGGCAGGCGATGGAGATGATGTTCACCAGCGGAGGATCGTAGAACTTTTCCGCCTTGGCGGCTTCTTCAATGCCCTGGGCCAGAGGGGCGTGCTGGGTGATGGGGCGCACCGGCAGTCCCATGGCCAGCCGCAGCCGTTCCCCGATGATGGCCCGTTCCAAAAAGATGCTTTCCCGGTAGGTGGCCACCTCGCCGGGGACGATTTTATAAGGCAGTTCCTCGATCCGGGACAGGTCGCCGCCTTCGTAGGCCAGGCGGGCGATTTCGGTGAACACCTGGCGGCGCAGCTTGGTGACCGATGTGTAGATTCCTCTCATATCCATAATTCTTGACTTCCTTTCCTTTCTGATTTCCTGGGCGGATGAACAAGGCTGTTGTTTAAAAAACAGCAGAATTAACTACAATAAAGTATAACAAAAACAGCGGTGTGTTTCAAGGGCTTTTGGGCAAATCCCATGGAAAATCTTCCCGGTTCCCCCCCATTTCCCGGCGGAGGAAATCAGCCTTCGTCCCGGCCATGAACATGGGGGAAACTTGTCCTTTTTACACCGCCCTCAATCCTGGATGCTGGGGGAAAATCCCCCTTATTCTTGCATGATTTGGACGTTTGGGGGCAGACTGCCGAAAACAGGGTCTCCTTCTCCGACTCCTTTTGGAGAAAACACCGCAAAATCAGGGAAAAAAGGGGGGAATTTCTGGTGCCTCTTTCCTTTTTTCCCTGAAAAAGATTGCAACCCATGAAAAATTATGGTAAAATGACAATGTTCCAAAAGGGATAATTTTTCTTCACTGAAATGAAACGGAGGAACGAGCATGAAAGGAATCATTTTGGCAGGCGGCTCCGGCACCCGGTTGTACCCCCTGACCATGATTACCAGCAAGCAGCTGCTTCCCATCTACGACAAACCCATGATCTACTACCCCCTGTCCACTTTGATGCTGGCGGGGATTCAGGACATCCTGATTATCTCCACCCCGGTGGACCTGCCCAACTTCCAGAAACTGCTGGGAGACGGCAGCCAGTACGGCGTGCGCCTCAGCTACAAGGAACAGCCCTCCCCCGACGGACTGGCCCAGGCTTTCCTTCTGGGCGAAGAGTTCATCGGCTCCGATGACGTGGCCATGGTGCTGGGAGACAACATCTTCTACGGCCAGCACTTCGGCGAAGCCCTGCAAAAGGCGGCTTCCAACAAAGGCCGTGCCACCGTGTTCGGCTACCGGGTGGACGACCCGGAACGGTTCGGCATTGTGGAATTTGATGAAAACGGCAAGGTGCTTTCGGTGGAGGAAAAGCCGGAACACCCCAAATCCAACTACTGCATCACCGGGCTGTACTTCTATGACAACCGGGTGGTGGAATACGCCAAGAGCTTGAAGCCCTCTCCCCGGGGCGAGCTGGAAATCACCGACCTGAACCGGATTTACCTGGAACAGGGAGATTTGGACGTCCAGCTGCTGGGTAAGGGCTACGCCTGGCTGGACACCGGCACCATGGACAGCCTGCTGGAAGCAGGAGAATTTGTCCACATGGTTCAGACCCGTCAAAACGTGATGATTTCCGCTCCGGAAGAAATCGCCTTCCAGAAGGGCTGGATCACCCGAGAAACCCTGCTGGAAACCGCCGGCAAGTACGGCAAGAGCGCCTACGGCATGCACCTGAAAAAGGTGGCGGAAGGCAAAATCTGAGGGAAGGACAACATCCCGGCATTCTTAGGAAAGGAAGGAATCCATATTATGGAAGAAAACGTCATTGTCTGCGGTGACCTTCAGGTCACCAAAACCGAATTTCCCGGTTTGTGCATTGTAGAGCCCAAGTTTTACGGGGACAACCGGGGCTGGTTTACCGAAACCTACTCCGCCCAGAAACTGGCCATGGCGGGCATCCACACCGTGTTCGTCCAGGACAACCAGAGCTTTTCCGCCCAGAAGGGCACCCTGCGGGGGCTGCACTTCCAGACCAACCCCAAGTGTCAGACCAAGCTGATTCGCTGCACCCGGGGCGCCATTGTGGACGTGGTGGTGGACCTGCGCAAGGGAAGCCCCACTTATCTCAAGCACTACTCCGTGGAGCTGACGGCGGAAAACCACAAGCAGTTTTACATTCCCAAAGGCTTTGCCCACGGCTTTGTGACCCTCACCGACGACGTGGAGGTGCAGTACAAGGTGGACGAGTTCTACTCCAAGGAAAACGACCGCTCGGTGCGCTTTGACGACCCCGCCTTCGGCATTGACTGGGCCAGCCTGGTGGAAAACCCCATCCTGAGCCAGAAAGACCTCAGCGCCCCCCTCTACGCAGACAGCGACGCCGACTTTACCTTTGAAGGATAAGATCGGGAATCAAGAAAGGAAGAAATCATCATGAAGATTTGTGTGACCGGTGCGGCCGGATTTATCGGCGGCAACTTTGTGTACTACATGCTGGAAAACCACCCGGATTACGACATTGTGGGCCTGGACCTTTTGACCTACGCCGGCAATCTGGAAACCCTGGAAGAGGCCATGAAAAACCCCCACTTCAAATTCACCAAGGGGGACATCGCCGACCGGGAGTACGTCTACGACCTGTTTGAGAAGGAAAAGTTCGACATCGTGGTGAACTTTGCTGCGGAAAGCCATGTGGACCGCTCCATCGTCAACCCGGAAATTTTCCTGAAGACCAACATTTTGGGCACTTCCGTGCTGATGGACGCCTGCCGCAAGTACGGCATTCAGCGCTACCACCAGGTTTCCACCGATGAAGTTTACGGCGACCTGCCTCTGGACCGCCCCGACCTGTTCTTCACCGAAGAGACCCCCATCCACACCTCTTCCCCCTACTCCTCCTCCAAGGCGGGAGCCGACCTGCTGGTGCTGGCCTACCACCGCACCTACGGCTTGCCGGTGACCATCACCCGCTGCTCCAACAACTACGGCCCCTACCACTTCCCGGAAAAGCTGATCCCCCTGATCATCTCCCGGGCGCTGGCAGACGAGTCCCTGCCGGTGTACGGCACCGGGGAAAACGTCCGGGACTGGCTGTATGTGAAGGACCACTGCGCCGCCATCGACAAAGTGATCCACAACGGCCGGGAAGGGGAAGTGTACAACGTGGGCGGCCACAATGAACGCACCAACCTCCAGGTGGTCAAGACCATCCTCAAGGAGCTGGGCAAGCCGGAAAGCCTGATTACCTTCGTCACCGACCGGAAGGGCCACGACCGCCGCTACGCCATCGACCCCACCAAGATCGAGACCGAGCTGGGCTGGAGCCCCACCACCACCTTCGATGTGGGCATCAAGCAGACCATTGACTGGTATCTGACCCACAAACAGTGGTGGCAGAACATCATCAACGGGGATTATCAGAACTATTACGAGAAGATGTACGGCAATCGCTGAGCCAGCGAAGCTGACGTATCGACGATACCGTCGTTTTACAAAAACAAGACGAACACCGTTTCGGTTTCGCAGCAAGTTAAGGGGAACCGGTGGGTTCCCCTTTTTGTTATGGACACCAGCAGCTTTTTGTAGAAAAGCGAAACAAGCCTTCGGCGTGTTTCTGACCAAAAACTTTTAAGTTTAGGAGGATAATTTCCCATGAAAGTATTAGTCACCGGCGTGAAAGGACAGCTGGGCGGCGATGTGGTCGCCTGTCTGGAAGCACAAAACGTCCCCTGTTGGGGAGTAGACATCGACGACTTCGACCTCACCGATGAAAAAGCGGTGCGACAGGCAGTGCTGGGCTATGCCCCGGACGTCATCGTCCACTGCGCCGCCTACACCGCCGTGGACAAGGCGGAGGACGAAGGCCGGGAGGTTTGCCGGAAAGTAAACGTGGAGGGCACCCGGAACATGGCCCAGTGCGCCAAAGAGCTGGACGCCAAGTTCATGTACTTCTCCACCGACTACGTCTTCCCCGGCACCGGCACCACCCCCTATGTGGAGGATGACGCCACCGGCCCCAGCAACTTCTACGGCCTTACCAAGCTGGAAGGGGAACAGGCAGTGAAGGAGCTGCTTACCAAGTACTTCACCCTGCGGATCAGCTGGGTGTTTGCCGACCACGGCCACAACTTTATCCGCACCATGCTGCGGCTGAGTGAAACCCACGACACCTTAACGGTGGTCAACGACCAGATTGGTTCCCCCACCTACTGCCCCGACGTGGCCAAGCTGGTGTGTGAGATGATCCGCACCGAGCAGTACGGCACCTACCACGTCACCAACGAAGGTCTGTGCAGCTGGTACGACTTTGCGGTGGAGATCTTCCGCCAGGCCGGGAAAAAGGTCACCGTCAAGCCGGTGACCAGCGAGGAGTACGGCGCTTCCAAGGCGGTGCGCCCCAAAAACTCCCGGATGAGCAAGGACAAGCTGGAACAGGCCGGATTCCACCGCCTGCCTGCCTGGCAGGACGCCCTGACCCGGTTCTTGAAAAACGTAGGGGAATATCACCCGGTAGAGCTGTAAAAACGTAAAGTTTAGGTCCAGCCTTTTAGGAAAACAAGATTGAAAATCTTTTTTTCCGAAGGCATGGTGGGGTCGAATCCCACACAGTGGATTCTGGGGCAAAGCCCCGCAAACAATACGGAGTCTATTATAAGGGTCCGTGGCAGTGCATCCATGTAGCATAGTAAGTGGCATAGTATAACGGAATCCGCCTGCCCAATGGCGTAAAGCCAAGGGCAGGTCAATCCGGAAACATGCCGAAGGCTTGTTTCGAACATACCGAATCCTTTTTCCACAACCTCCGCCGCCCGGAATCTCCGGGCGGCATTTTTTTGCCGCAAAAAGCCCGTCTCCGGCAAAACCGGAAACGGGCTGATTCTGTTTCCTATTTTTCCTCAACGAAATCTCTTACATTCCGTTGTACTCCAACACCAGGTACACGCCGTTATCTTCCAAGGTCAAAACGTCGGTGCTGCCGTCGTATTCCATGGATTCGGTGACACCATCCAGGGTCACTTCCGCCCAGTTGCCGGACATCACAAAGCTGCCCTCCTGAGAAGCTCCTCCGTTCAACACCACATCCACAGTGCCGTCGGAATGGAAGTAGAAACTGGTGTCCATACCCTGTTCAATAGCGGTCTGGGCTTCGGTACTGCTGAGGTCCATTCCGTTTTGTTCCACCAACTGTTCCAGGTACTCCCGGTAGGTAAGGCTTCCCCCGGTACTGGTGTACACTTCACTGGGCACATATTCCCCCAAAGGAGAAGTGTAGCCGTAACCACCGGAGCTGCCGGAACCACCGGAACTGCCGGAACCGCCGGTGCTGCCGGAAAGATACGCTTCTCCATCGCTGTCCGCTACAAACAAAGAGGAGAACTCCCCGCTGTCGAGATAGCTGAATTCGTAGGTGATGCCGTTGAGGGTTTCCACACAGTCTTCCCCGCCGCTGTCTTGGTCCCATTGACGGATCTGCTCCCGGGCGGTGTTTGCATCGCTGCACTGGTCGTCTGCCAGCAGCATAGCGGCGGCGCAGGAATCCACCACCAGATCGCTCATTTCGTTGGTGATTTCCCAGGAGTCGATCATCACGGTGTCGAAACTTTCACTGCCCATGACCTGGTAGTCATCTCCGTAGAAGCAGAGCCGCACATCGGTTTCCACTCCGTTTTCCAGGACTACATAGTCCATGGCATAGGTGCTGGATTCGCTGTCGTACTGCTCCACGGTGATGGTGCTTCCGGTAAAGGAGGAGAGGGCGGATTCATACTGCTGGATGTATTCGTCGCAGGTGGTAGTGTAGGTGTCGCTGCTGCTCATCACGCTGCCGGGACGAAGACCGCCTGTACTTCCACCGCCGCCGGTAGCGCCGCTGCCTCCCAGCACAAAGAACCACAGCACCAGGGCAATGATGGCCAGCAGCACCACGCCGCCGCCCACAGACAGTCCCACAATCAGGCCGGTGTGCTTTTTCTTCGGCGGGGGCTGGGGAACAAACTGAGGCTGGGTAGCGCCCTGGTTCATGGCGGGGTTCATGCCGTTTACCGGAGTGGGGATGTAGCCGCCGGGATAGCCGGGCTGGGCGGGATTAGCCCCTACCGGGCCGGACTGGGGAATGTACCCTGCCCCCTGTCCCGGATAAGGCTGCTGAGCCGGTTGAACGGGCTGGTAAGGAGGAGTGTTTGACTGGGCCGGAGGCACATTGGCCTGAGCGGGCTGGTAAGCCTGAGCCGGCTGTTGCGGCTGAGCCGGGGGCACATTGGGCTGCACCGGCTGATAAGTCTGGGCCGGTTCTTCCTGGCTCAGCACTTGGGTGGGCTGGTCATAGACCGGCGAAGCAGTTTCTTCCTGGCTCAACACCTGGGTAGGCTGGTCCGCCGCCGGGGCCGCAGGGGGCTGATAATGGGTGCCGCAGTTGGGGCAGAATTTTTCTTCCGGTTTTAACACATTGCCGCAAACCGGACACTTTTTTTCCATAGATTCCATTGGTAACTCCTTTTCCATAAGTACGGGTTGCTCCGTTCCGGAGCGGGGTCGATGGGGAACGATTGGTTTCTCTTTCCGGTTAGACGAATTCCAAAGCAGCTCCGTCAATAACCGGAGTCGGTGCGGTCCATAAACCGCAAGGAGTGGGGCCATCCTTGGGAATTAAAATTAGCCTCTACCACAATATCGTCCTGGGTGAGCTGGCTGAGCAAAGCACCTGAACCGCTGTAGTAGAAGGGATACTCCTGCCAAGACTCCACCCAATCCACCATGAATTGCAGCGCCGTCAGATGGCTGTCCATAGTGGAGTCCACCAGATAGAGGGCCGACGCACAGGTATAGCAACCCACAGAATTGACTGCCATCTCATCTGCGGAAACCACCTCCACCGTATGGAAGGGCTCGATTCCCCCCACCTGCCAATCCCCTTGGTAAAAGAGGAGCAGAAGCTGGGTCTCTTCCCCGTCCAGGTACAGCCGGTAGCAGCGGCTAGCATCCTCCTGGAAAGCGACTTCCTGGGTGTAAAACCGGGAGAGCACCTCTTCCAAAGCGTCCACATATTCCTCACAGGTCAAACGGTAGGTCCCTCCCGAGACCGCACAGCCTGCCTGTACTTCCAGTTCCTCCTGCTGGTTGTCATCAGGCGGGGTGCTTTCCTCCCAGGACGGGAGGGAGGGGAGTTCCGGCTGGGCCAGAGGAAGGGCGCTTCCCATCAAAAAGGCCGCCCACAGGGCAATCCGCAGGGCCAGCAGCAGTATACCCACCCCCAGGGACAGCCCTAGAATCAGGCCGGTGCCGCTTTTTTTCCACGGGGATTTTTTCGGTGCAGAATGTTCCGGGGAACGGCTGGGTTTCATGCACAGTTTCCTCCTTTCCCTACAATGGGGTCAGTTTTGCGGAAACTGCACTTCGGTGATGGCCTGTTCCACCTTTTTGACCGTCCTGCGGATATAAACGTAGGACACCCCGTTGAGCACCGCCACCACCATCAAGAAGATGCCGGTAAAGATGGTGAGCACCGACTGTTCCACCGGCATAAACATCAGCACCACTCCCAGCAGGAAGGCAGCCAGGGCAAAGATTAAACTCAGCCACCAGCCGGTGCTGCTCTGTTTGGCTTCCAAAGCGGTTTTCAGCTTAATGATGCCGTCCACAATCAGCACAATGCCGAACAGCCAGTTGATGACCCCGCTGAGCAGTCCCGGCATGGCCAAAATCACCCCGCCGCCGATGCCGATCAGCACCCCAAGACAGAGGGCGAACCGGTCGGCCAAGGTGGTTTCCGCCCGGTTGACCAGAAAGGACACCACCTGCACCACCCCGCCCAGCAGCAGGGCCGCACCCAAAATATAACAGATGATCAGGGTAAGCTGCTGATTGAAAATCAAAAACAGCAGTCCCAGTACAAAGTAAAGGACGGTGTACGCCCAGAATTCCACCTGGGCAGAGCGCTTGGCGCCCTGTTTTTTGGTTTTTTCCGCCATAGCAACCTCCTCTTTCACCATAAAAAAGGAGCAGGCAAGATGATGTCCTCCTGCCTGCTCCGATTCTTTAGCGGGAGTGCTTCATAAAACGATCTGGTTGTGCGTTTCTTATTCTTCGCCCTCGTCCTCATCGTCGCTGCTGCGGACGATCTTCTGATCGGTTTCCGGCAGCAGAGCCCGCATAGAGAGGCTGACCCGCTTGTTTTCGGGGTTGATGTCGATGATCTTCACATCCACCTCTTCGCCCAGAGTCAGGATGTCGGAGATCTTTTCCACTCTCTGGTTGGCGATCTGGGAAATGTGGATCAAGCCGTCGATGCCGGGGATGATGGTGGCAAAAGCCCCGTAGTTGGTAAAGGAAACAATCTTCACCTTCACCACATCGCCGATCTGGTACTTGCTCATAAAGATGTTCCAGGGGTTGTCTTCGCTCTTCTTGTAGCCCAGGGAGATGCGGCGGCGTTCGGGATCCAGATCCTTGACGTACACTTCCACCACGTCGCCTACGTTGACCACTTCGGAGGGGTGCTTCAGCTTGCCCCAGCTCAGCTCGGTGATGTGGATCATGCCGTCCACGCCGCCCAGGTCTACGAATGCGCCGTAGCTGGTCAGGCTCTTCACTTCGCCGGTGTACTTCTTGCCCACTTCCACGTTGTTCCAGAACTCTTCTTCCTTAGCCTTTCTCTCTTCGTTGAGCACGGCACGGATGGAGCCCAGAGCACGGCCACGGCGTTCGTTGATCTCCAGAATCTTAAAGCGGACTTCCTTCTTGAGCATGGTGTTCAAGTCTTCCACCCGGTGATCGGACACCTGGGAAGCGGGAATGAACACCTTTGTATTATGGGACAGCACCAGTACGCCGCCCTTAACCACGTTGGTGATCACGCCTTCCAGTACGGCGCCTTCCTCAAAGGCTTTCTTGATTTCTTCGTAACCGGCCTGTGCATCGCAACGCTTCTTGGAACAAGCTACCGTTCCCTCCTGATCGTTGACCTTCAAAACGATCAGATTGATCTCGTCGCCTTTGCTGACCACCTGATCCAAGCTCTGGTCAGAGTTGTCGGTCATTTCATCTTTGGCCACAAAGCCGGTCTGTTTTGCGCCCAGATCCACCACAACTTCATTGGGACGGATGTCAATGACCACACCCTTGACCCGTTTGCCCGTGTACAGCTTGGCATCGTCGCTCAGGTTTTGCTCCAGCATTTCCGCAAAGTTTTCGTTGCTAGTGATTTCACTCATGGTTTGTAGAACCTCCTTGATTATGTGCGCCGGGGTGGACGCCCCGGCAGTGACGCCGATGCGTTCGGCGCCGGACAGATCGACCGTACCCAGTTCCCCAGCGGTTTCCACCAAAACGGTGGGGCAATACCGGCTGCACACCTCGTAGAGCTTGTGGGTGTTGGAACTGTGCCGCCCCCCGATGACGATCATTCTGTCACTTTCCTGCGCCAGCCGGATGGCTTCCTTCTGGCGCTGGTTTGTCGCATTACATATTGTATCAAAAAACTCAAGTTTTGTACATAGTTTTTTTGCCGAATTTATGAAATTTTCCCAAATTTCAGTATTGAAGGTGGTTTGGGCCACCAATATTGCATTTTTGACACTGCCCGCCCCGGTTTCCTTTAGAATCTTTTCCAATTCCTGGAGGGATTGGGCCACATAACATTCCCCTTGGCAGTGCCCCACAATGCCCTGGACTTCGGGATGGTCCGGGTTCCCTGCAATGAGCACGGTTTTGCCCTCTTGGGATGCGGTGCGGACGATTCGGTGAATTTTTGCCACGAAGGGGCAGGTGGCGTCCACCACCTCTGCCCCGGTTTGCCGCAGGGCCTCTTCGGTGGCAGCGTCCACCCCGTGGGAGCGGATCACCACTTTGTCCCCCGCCTTGGCCTGCTCCGGGGAGTCCAGGATTTCCACCCCTTTTTGAGCCAGATCCTCCACCACCTGGGGGTTGTGGATAATGGGACCCAGGGTCTTGATGCAGCCGCCGGTGGGAATCAGGTCGTACACCAAATTCACCGCCCGGTTCACCCCAAAGCAGAAGCCAGCGCTTTTGGCCAAACGGATGGTCATTTCCCAATCACCGCCAAGTTTTCATCCTGGAGCCGCTGCACCACAGCCTGGAACTTGGCGGCCGCCTGGCGCATGGATTCGGTGTCCTTCTTTTTCCCTTCCAGGATTTCCCGGTTGGGAATCACCTCTCCGTAGCGGATCAAAATCCGGCTGCGGAACTTGCCCCCGTTTTGGTAGGTGATGCACACCGGCACCACGTCTTCCCCGGTGACCGAAGCGATGTAAATCACCCCGCCCTTGAACTTCAGCAGCTTGCCGTCGTGGCTGCGGGTGCCTTCGGGGAACAGGGCCAGCACCTTGCCGTCCTTCACCACCTTTTTGGCGGTGCGGATGGCGGTCATGTCCGGCTTTTTCAGGTTCACCGGAAAGGCTCCCAGCCCCCGGATCACCGGCGCCAGCACCGGTTTGTGGAACAATTTTTCATTGGCCATAAAAGTCAGGGTGGTGTCCAGCTTCAGGCCCATCATCACCGGGTCCCAATAGGACTGGTGGTTGCCCACCAGGATATAGCCCCGGTCCTTGGGCAGATTTTCCATGCCGTAATACTCCAGCTTAAACCACAGCTTGCACACCACATTGCAGACCACTTTGGCGAAGCGGTAAAACCGTAAACTCATAAAGGCAGCTCCTCTCTCAAATTCCCAGATGCCGGCGGATCATGGCCTCCATCAACTCCAGGGATTCCTCCAGAGTGTTGCCGGAGGTGTCCACCAGCTTTGCGTCCTCGGCCCGGCGCAGGGGGGAGATTTCCCGGTGGGAATCGTCGTAGTCCCGCTGCTTGATGTCGTTTAACAATTTATCATAATCCACCGATACCCCTTTGGAGAGGTACTCGTCAAACCGCCGCCGGGCCCGGTCCTCGGGGGTGGCGGTGAGGTAGATCTTCAGATCGGCGTGGGGCAGCACGGTGGTGCCGATGTCCCGGCCGTCCATAATCACATTGTGCTCCTTGGCCAGCTTCCGCTGCAACCACAGCAGGTACTCCCGCACTGCCTTGTGGGCGGAAACCTGGGAAGCGTAACGGCTCATTTCCGGGCTGCGGATCTGGCCGGACACGTCCTGTCCGTTGAGCAGGGTCTGCTGCACCCCGTCCTTATCAAAGCTCAAATCCACGGCAATGTCCGGCAGCATGGCGGCTACCTGCGGTTCGTCGGCGGGGTCAATCCCCCGCAGCTTGGCGGCATATCCCACCGTGCGATACAAAGCCCCGGTATCCACATAGAGGTACCCCAGCTTTTTGGCGGTGAGACGGGCGATGGTGCTCTTTCCGGCCCCGGCGGGACCGTCGATGGCGATAGCAATCACCTGTGATTCTCCTCTCTCCCGTTTGTATGGCAAAAATCAACAATCGTTCACTGTACCATTATAACACTGCAGAGGGTGAGACGCAAGGAAAATCATGGTTTTTTCGGGGTAAAAGGGAGGTAAAGAGAAGGCATCCTTTTTTACTTTCAAATTCAAATTGACAGAAAACAGGAACCATGCTACAATAAAGCCACGACGCAAGTCTACTTGAAGATATTTCTTCAGGGGAAGGACGAAACAAAACGGTAAGCGGTTGGCTCTTCTCATTTACCCAAATTTATGCTGCGTTTTAACGCAAGTTTTTGGAAAGAGGTGAGCAACTTCTAATTATGAATGGATGTTTTCCCTCTTTTGGAAAGGGGGAAGAAAATTGGGACCTTTTACATGGGAGCATCTGATTGCCCTGTTGGCAGTAGTTGTATCCATTGCAAAATTTCTCTACGAAATTCTAACTCATAAAAAGAAGTAACCGCTCCCAGCCACAGAAGCGGTTACTTAAAAACTGTTTCCAAGGGCCAACCGTTTCCGGTTTCGTCCTTTTCTTTTATTATATCCTTTTTCTGCTGTTTTGTCAAGGATACCGAAAGTAAAAGCAGGAAAGAGGAAGTTACCGCTTAATAAAGAACTCCTCATACCACTTCAGGAACATAAACACCGTCCAGATTTTCCGGCTGTTGTCGAAGCTGCCGGCACGGTGCTGGTCCAACAGCTGCACCAGATATTCGCTGTTGAAAAACTCGCTGGCGGTGGCGGAGGTGAAGTACCCCTTTACCAGGTTGTAGTATTTGTCCTGCTTCAGCCATACCCGGATGGGCACCGGGAAGCCCAGCTTCTTCTTGTCGGCGGTTTTCTGGGGAATCACCTGCTCGGCGGCTTTCCGCATAGCCAGCTTGGTGGTGGTGCCCTGCACCCGGTAGCGCTGAGGGATGGTCTGGGCCAGCTCCAGCACCTTCCGATCCAGGAAGGGCACCCGGACTTCCAGGGAGTTGGCCATGCTCATTTTATCCGCTTTCAGCAGGATGTCGTAGGCCATCCAAAGGTGAATGTCCAGATACTGCATCTGAGTCACCGGGTCCTTGTCCTGAACTTTGTCGAAGAAAGGACGGGTGATGTCCTGGGTGCCGAAGGTGGCCACCCGGCGCTTGAGCAGCTTCTTCTTTTCCACCTCGTCAAAGATAAAGGCGTTGCCGATGTACCGCTCCTGGAGGGGTTTGGAGTGGCGGATGATGAAGTTCAATCCCCGGACATGGGGCAGGCGATCCGCCGCCCAGCCCAAAGCCCGGCGGATGGGCAGGGGGATGATGTCAAAGCCACGGTGTTCCAGGGGTTCCCGGTAGATGTTGTAGCCACCGAAGAACTCGTCCGCCCCTTCCCCGGACAGGGCCACCTTCACATGCTTGGCCGCTTCCCGGCTGACGAAGTACAGGGCCACCGCCGCCGGGTCCGCCAAAGGCTCGTCCATGTGGTACTGGATTTTGCCCAGATTGTCCCAGTATTCGTCGGGGGTGATGATGTGGTTGATGTTCTGGACGTTGATGTATTGGCTAAACTCTTTGGCCCAGCCGATTTCGTTGTACCGCTCATCCTCCCCGAAGCCCACGGTAAAGGTTTTGTCCACCTTGGCCAGGCAGGCCACATAGGAGGAGTCCACCCCGCTGGACAGGAAGGAGCCTACCTCCACGTCGGCGATTTTGTGGTGGGCAATGGAGTCCTTCATCACCTTGGTGATTTCCTCCACCCACTGATCCAGATTCTTGCTGTTGTCGCCCTGGAATTTGGGCTCCCAGTACCGCTTCACTTCAATCTTGCCTTTGTAGCAGGTGAGGTAGTGGGCGGGGGGAAGTTTGTACACATTCTTAAAGAAGGTCTCTTCGCAGGGAGAATACTGGAAGGAGAGGTACTGCTCCAAAATGGGGAGGTTCAATTCCTTCTTGAAGTTGGGGTGGTGCAGAAAGGCCTTGATTTCGCTGGCAAACAGGAAGCTGTTTCCCATCTGGGCGTAGTACAGCGGCTTGATGCCGAAGTAGTCGTGAGCCATAAACAGCAGTTCCTTGTTCTGGTCCCACAGCACAAAGGCGAACATTCCCCGCAGCTTGTTGAGCATATCGGTGCCGTACTGCTCGTAGAGGTGGATCAGCACTTCCGAGTCGCTTTCGGTGCGGAACCGGTGGCCCTGCTCAATCAGATCCGGGCGCAGTTCCTGGTAGTTGTAGATCTCTCCGTTGAACACCAGGACGATGGAGTTGTCCTCGTTGTACAGGGGCTGGTCGCCGCCCCCCAAGTCGATGATGGAAAGCCGCCGGAAGCCAAGGGCAACCTGGTCGTCGATATAGGTGCCTGCGCTGTCCGGGCCACGGTGGATGATGGCGTTCATCATGTTGGTGAGAACGTCCCGTTTATTGTGAATGTGGTCGGCAAAGCCAACAAAACCGCACATGGTGTGACCTCCTTAAATAGGATGAGATAGGTGGTGGTATTATGAAAAGTATACCGGATTTTCCCCAATTATGGTACTGCTGAAAGGACAAGTTTTCTGATTTTACCAGATTTCTTCGGGCAGAGACAAAGCCGGGTGTGGAAAACAGAGAGAGATTTCCTCCTCCCGGTGAGAGAGCGAACGAAAAAGCAGAAAATCGGGAAAAAACGCCGCCTGTGGGTCAGATGCTGAAAAACTGCCCCAGGGTGCGCAGCCAGGTGTTTTTGGTAAAGCCGTACTGGAGAATTCGCCGGGCTTTCCCAAACCGCCCCAGCTTGGGGATGGTGTACCAGGCCTGAAGGATCTCCTTCTGCTGATCGCTGAGCTTGTCCTCATATTCCCGGCAGAGAAACTCCGCCTGGGCGAACATTTCCCGGTAATTCTTCTGAATCTGCTCCTTTTGGGAGAGCTTGTGGGTGTAAAAGGACAGGTCCCGGATGTCCTTGGCCCCCACGGAGTTGTCCCCGTGCTGGCGGTAGAGCATCAGCGGCTCTATAGTGTATCCAATCTTTCCGAAACAGGCCGCCAGCAGCCCCAGCCACCAGTCGTGCATAGCGCACTCAGGCGGGGTTTTGTCCGCCAGGGCAAACAGGGGCTGGTTGATCATCATGGTGCAGCCGGTGATGCAGTTTTGCACCAGCAGGTTGGTGAGACTGCACCTTTCCGGGCTGATGCCCTGGAAGGCGAAGAAGGAGGGGTTTAATACCTTCAAATCCTTGTCTACCACCTTCAAGTTGCCGTGGACCAAAGCGGGGACGGCGGGGCTCCCTTGGGTCTGCTCCATCAAGGCCAGGGTGCGCTCCACCTTGTCCGGCAGCCACACGTCGTCCTGGTCGGAAAACATGAGATAGTCTCCCGGCCGGCAGAGTCCCTTCTCCCCCACGGCGTCCAGCAGGGCGAAAAAGTTGCCCTTGGCGCTGCCGGTAGGCTGGGTTTTGGGCAGCAGGGTAATCCGCTCCGGGTACCGGCCTGCGTAGTCCTCCAGCACCTCCCAGCTGCCGTCGGTGGAGCCGTCGTCCCGGATCAGCACCGAAAAGGCTGCCTGAGTGTTTTGGGCCAGAATGGAATCCAGCTGGGCGGGAAGGTACTCCTTGCCGTTATAACAGGCCAGCAGAATGGTAATCATAAAAAACGCCCCTTTTTGGGTAAAATGTGCTTTTGTGATGTTGCGGCAACAGGATAGGGGTTGCCCTCCGGCGAACTGCCGCACCTGCTTTTTGGGCAGCAAAGCGGGAACCGCAATGGTTGCCCTTGGCAACCATTGTATCACAGAAGAACGGTTTCGGCAACCGGCTGGGAAGGGAGAACGCCTTTCTCAGCCAAATTGCAAAGAAAACAAGCTGTGAGAAAAAACGGCTTTCCGTTCTTTTTTCCGCAAATCCGGCCGTCTCCAACAGCAACATAATTCAGTGGTTTTTGTCGAATTATTTCCTACGATATTTTTTCAAGTCAATCCTCTCATTCTTGACCAAAAAGCAAAAAAATGTTATAATGCCTTCAGAATGTTCGGGAAGGCCCTGTTCCCGGCAGCCATGAAACGAGGAGAATCCCCATGAAAAAATATCTCACCTACCTATTGCTGGCGGCAGCGGTGCTGGTGATGCTCACCGGCTGGTTTCTGGTACCCACCGCCGCCCGCACCCCGGTACTGGGCGGGGGACTGGTCGTAGCGGTGGCTGCGTTAATCAGCGCCATTGTCATCCCCTCCCCGGACAAGGCCAAAAAGCAAGCCGCCAAACAGTCCGGCTTAGAAGGCGTCACCCCGTCCCAGCCTGCCCCCAACGGCAAGTAACGCAAAAAGGACCTGTCCGGCACAAACGCCGGGGCAGGTCTTTGCTTTTTGTCTGGTTTGTGAAAAACCTTCGTTCCCTTCGGAAAAGGCGGTTTGGATGAGAAAGGTCAGCCTTGCTGACCTTTCGTGGCGATGCAGAAGTAAATGGGCAGCCCCTGCTCCACAAACCGCAGTTCGTGTTCGGTGGGGTGGTTCTGGGCCAGCCAGGGGGAGTGGTACAAATCCCGCTCCACCGCTTTTAAGGTATACCCCGCTTCTTCAAAGTAGCGCAGGCTGTGTTCAAACAGCATGGTGTCGTCGGTCTTAAACCAGATTTCCCCCTTGGGGAAAAAGGTGGCGTACTGAGCCAGCTGCCGGGGGTGGGTCAGCCGCTTTTTGAACTGTTTGGGATGGTCCCAGGGGTTGCAGAAATTGATGTAAATCCGCTCCACGGTATCGGCGGGGGAAAGAATGTTGGTGATGCGGCTGATGTCGTAGGGGGTCAGCAGCACATTGTCCACCGGGCGGTCTGCCTTTTCATAGGCGGCGTTGATGTTGCGGATGGCGCTGGCCAGCACCAGACTTTTGATGTCGATGCCCAGATAGTTGATTTGTGGGTGTTCCACCGCCAAGCTGGCCAGAAACACCCCCTTGCCGCAGCCCAGCTCCAGGTGTACCGGCTGGGATTTGGGGAAGAGGGAGTGCAGGTGTTCCCGGATTGGAAAGGGGTCGGCCAGGTAGTAGGGGCAGGCCTCCAGCTCCCCTTTGGCCCAGGGTTTGTTGCGCATACGCATGGGGTTTCACCTTCCGTTGATAAGATTGGCAGAAAAAGAAAACAGCCGCTGGATGCAAAAAAGGCGGCTGTCTGATTTGTGATTCTAGAATACCGGGTTTTGGCGGATTTGTCAACCCCGGCCTTTTTCCCCATGCTCCTTCACCCAATCGGCAAAGTTTTCAAAGAAATAGGCTTCCGGCTTGCCGGTATCGTCCACCTTCTTGAAAAAGCAGGAAGGGATCTCCCCCTGCTTTAAGTTTTTCCGCACACAAGGAGTGCAGCCCAGCTGGTGCCGGGAGGGGTGACAGGGACAGGCCAAATCGGTACAGGTGCAGTAGCTTTCCCAGTTGCTCATGGGTGTTCCCCTTTTATTTGGACTGCCCGGACTTTTTCTGAGCCAGATAAACGATGGTCAGCACCAGGGAGACGGCTCCCAGCACCATTCCGGCAATGGCCCCTACGGTGTTCCAGTTTTCGGTTTCTACCCCGGCAATTTGCAGCACGGTAAAGACGCTGTAATCCAAAAGGGCTAAGGAAATCAGCACAAAGGCAGCGGGCTTGGTGTGGAAGGGCTCTTCCCGCTTCTTCAGCAGCAAAAACAAGCTCAGCCCCACCATCAGCAGCAGGGCCAGGTCCACCACCAGTTCCACCACCCACCACCAGGTGCCGGAATCCGGCAGCAGCCGCACCACCCCCATGAGCAAGGTGACTAGGGGATAATACAAATCTTCATTAAAGTGTTTTTTCATATTGCAGCTCCTTCTTGTTACGCCGGATCAATGGTTTCGTCCCAGACAGACAGCACCAGAGAGAACACGCCCAGCACCAGTCCCGCTGCAAACAGCCAAATGCACCAGCCGGCGTTCAGGAACAGGAAACCGGAGACAATGGTAATCAGCCCGCCCACCAGGTAGAGTATCGCCGACAAAATAGACAGCACCCGGTAGAGCTTATACTGCCAGGTGTACACCCGGGGCGTCGGCTGCTCCTGCCGAACTCGGCGATTCCGACCGGCGACGATCCGCCAAACCAGCAGCACAATCACCAGCACCAGCAGCACCGTTTTCACCGCCAGCCAGAGCAATTCCTCCGGCAGCAGCCAGGTAATTCCCAGCAAAACCAGCACCAACGCAAACCAAGCCGCATTCAAATAACGTTTCATATTATCGTTCTCCTTTCGGTCTTACAGCCTCATCCATTGTCTCATACCTTGCACCCGATGCTCACCCCCAGCTTCCCATGGCTTCCCCGGCGGCATAGCCGGTGGAAAAGGCCATTTGCAGGTGAAAGCCCCCAGTGTAGCCGTCCACGTCCAGCAGCTCCCCGGCAAAGTACAGCCCCTTGGTCTGCTTGCTTTCCATGGTTTTGGGGGAGACTTCCTTTAAGGACACCCCGCCCCCGGTGACGATGGCTTCCGCAATGGGTCGGAACTCCTTGGCGGTAAGGGTCAGGTGCTTGAGCAGCCTGCCCAGCTCCTGCCGCTGAACCTTGGTGAGAGCGTTCACCTTTTGGTGGGCCGGGATGCCGGAGAGGGCCACCACCGGGTCGATGAGCTTTTTGGGCAGCAGGCCGTCCAGGGCGTTGCAGAAGTCCCGGTTGGAATTTTCCTCAAAGTCCCGCACCAGCCTTACATCCAGCTGCTCCGGGGTCAGGGCGGGCTTCAGGTCGATGGAAAGGGCGTACCGTCCCGGCTCCATGGGCCGCATCCACACCGAGGCGGACAGCACCAATGGCCCGGACACCCCAAAGTGGGTGAACAGCATCTCCCCTTGTTTGGCAAAGACCTGTTTTCCGGTAGTTTTATCGGTGACGGTGAGGGAGACGTTTTTTAAGCTCAATCCCTGGGCCTGTTTGGGCCAGTCCTCCACGGTGACAATGGGTACCAGGCTGGCCACCGGCGGGGTAATGGCGTGGCCCGCCTGTTTGGCTAAGGTGTAACAGCTGCCATCGCTGCCGGTGCCGGGATAGGAAAGCCCTCCCCCGGCCAGCAGCACCTTGGGAGCGAGAAAGGTCTCCTCCCCCTGCTGGGTGCGGCACGCCACTCCGGTGACCGCCCCGTTTTCCAGCAGCAGTTTGTGGACGTGGGCGCCGCAGAGCAGCTTCACCCCGCTGTCCTTGACGTAGCTCACTAAAGCGTCCACCACATCCCTGGCTTTGTCGCTTTGGGGGAAGACCCGGTTGCCCCGTTCGGTTTTCAGAGGCACTCCCAGCCCTTCCAGCAGCTCCATCACATCTTCGGGAGTAAACCGGCTAAGGGCGCTGTAAAGGAACCGTCCTCCCCGGGGAAAGGCGGCCACAATCTGGTCCATGCCGCAGTGGTTGGTGAGGTTGCACCGCCCTTTGCCGGTGATTCCCAGCTTCCGGCCGGGGCGGTCCTTGTGCTCCAACAGCAGCACCTGCCTGCCGTACCGGGCGGCGGTGGCGGCGGCCAGCATCCCCGCCGGGCCTGCCCCCACCACAATCACATCATATTCCATCTGCTTCCTCCGCCTTGGCGTAGACGTCGTACTCCGCCCAGATTTCCTCCAGCCGGTCGAACACCCGGCGGGTCTCCTCCTGCCGGCGTTGTCCCACCGCCGCAATCAGGGCGTTGATCAAACTCAGGGGCGCCACCAGGCTGTCCGCAAAGGACACCATGTCGCTGCGGGCCAAAAGCAGGTAGTCCGCCTGGGCCGCCAGGGGAGAAAACTCGCTGTCGGTGATGGCCACCACCTGAGCGCCGTTTTTCCGGGCGTAGCGCAGAGCGTTTACCGTCTTTTTGGAGTACCGGGGGAAGGAAATGCCGATGACAATGTCCCCCTTCCCCACCCGGAGGATTTGCTCAAACAGCTCCGAGGCGGAGGCGCTTTGAATCAGGCGCACGTTGGGCAGCACCAGCCGGAAGTAGAAGTTGAGAAACCCGGCCAGAAAAGCGGCGCTGCCGCTGGCCAGCAGGTAGACGGTTTTGGCCTGGTGGATGGACTCCACCGCCCCGGCAAAGGCGGCCCGGTCGGTCTGTTCCAGGGTGCGGTAAATCTGCTCCACGTCCTTATTCAGCACCTGGTCCAGCACCGGTTCCCCTTCTTCCTGCCGGTCCCCCGCCACCTCCATCCGCTGGAGGCTGGTGAGCTTGCTGCGCACCGTCTCCTGCAAAGCGGCCTGGAGCGCAGGGTAGCCGTCAAACCCCAGCTCAAAGGCGAACCGTACCACGGTGGATTCGCTGACCTGGGCCTGCTGCCCCAGCCGGGCAGCGGTGAGGTAGGCGGCTTTGCTGTAATGCTCCAAAATGTAGTCAGCGATGCGGCGCTGACTTTTGGAAAACTGGTTGTAGCGTTGTTTTAATTCTCCCAATAAATCGGTGGACATACCGGGATTTCCCTCCTGTTATGCAGGAAGAGGTAGCTTACCTATGCGCCCCTTCCCCAAATGATACCCTTATTGTAAGGCATAGGGGAAAATTTTGCAAGATGGTTTGGGGGAACTTTTACAAGGATAAAAAGGCAATTTTAAGATTTCCCCGGACAAAAGCCGGCCTTGACAAATGCGGAAAAATGGGTATAATAAAAACAGAAGGACGAAGCCGGAAACGGCTAGCCCCTAGAGTCTATGTTATCGAGTAACCGCTCTAAGTGCCGATTGAGCGGTTACTTCTATTTTGTCTTACTTGTTCTTCCGGGCATAATAAACCAGAATCGCAGACAAAATCGCCTGTACTAACATGAAAAATTCTTCCCATGTCATACCACCCCCTCCCTTCAAGCAAAATCACTTGACGGATGTAAGGGGCAAACCGCTACCGTTATAGATCATTGATCGATTGGCTTCATCCTTCTGCCCCGGTAAATACCAGTAGGCAAAAGCCATGATGGTATTATAACAAAAAATGAGATTTCATGTCAATCCACGGACTGTTTACCGGGCTTTTCAAACAAATATTCAACAATATCAAAACAAACAAAACTCAAAGGACACCTCCCAGCGTCCTTTCAGCTTGTCGAAAAAGTGTTCGGATGTTTCCGCATTGACCCGCCCTCGGCTCTACGCCGTTGGGCGGGCGGATTCCGATTTGTTGTTTCCACAACTTTTTTCAAACAATAAGGCAGAAGAAAGAGTTTTTGGATAAAACAATCTCCATTGCAGGGGCTTTGCCCCCTAGAATCCACTGCGTGGGATTCGCCCCCACCATGCCTTCGGAAAAAAATCTTCGATTTTATTTCCTAAAAGGCTGGACCTAAACTTTACTTTTTCTACAGTCTAAAAGGACGCCTCCCAGCGTCCTTTTTCCTTTCCAGATGCGATTTCAAAACAGCAGCAGTGAGCTTGTTCACGCCCCGCCAGCCTTTTTCTGCTCCAAATACGCCTTAGGCCCTTGCTCAAAGATGTCCCCCCCGGCGGCGTCGATGGCCACAATCAGGGGAAACTCCTCAAACTCCAGCTTTTTCACTGACTCGCAGCCCAAGTCCTCAAAAGCAATCACTTCGCAGCTCTTGATGCACCGGCAGGCCAGCGCACCGGCGCCCCCGATGGCGCAGAAGTACACCCCGCCGTTGCGGACAATGGCATCCTTCACCGGCTGGGCACGTTCCCCTTTACCCACCATGGCGCACATCCCAAGGTCCAGCAGCTTGGGGGCGTAGGGGTCCATCCGGCCGGAGGTGGTGGGGCCGCAGGAACCGATGGGCAGCCCTTCCGGTTCCGGGGTGGGACCGGCGTAGTACACCACGCTGCCCTTTAATGGAAAAGGCGGTTCCTTTCCCTCCTCCAACAGGGCGAAGATCCGCTTGTGGGCGGCGTCCCGGGAGGTGTATACCGTGCCGGACAAAAACACCCGGTCCAAAATGCGAAGTTTGGGTGCAAATTCCGGCAGCTGCCGGGTGGTGAGATGATAGGTTGCCACGATGTGGTCGGCTCCTTTCGAGGTAAAAAATCACTTAAAACAGGTGGGAGAGGAAACGGTTTAAGCTGTCCTCCTCCTGGGAAGCATCCGAAGTTTCTTTGGGCTGTTCCGCCTTGGCCATGGTCTGGTCCAGGGAGCGCATCCGCTGCTCCATCTCCTCCAACTGCCCCATGACCTTGGTAATGGACTGCTCCATCTCCTGGTAAAAGGCGTCAAACCGGCGGTTGGCCTGGGCGGAGCGGGACTGCACCCCGCTTAAAATCCGCTGGACCTCCTGCTGGGCGTCCTGGATAATCTGGCCGGTGGCCTGCTGTTCCTGCTGCTCCAGCAGCTGCTGGCTCACCTGAGCGGCCTTCTGCATAGCTTCTTCCTGGAGTTTCTGAGCGGCCTGCCTTCCCTGCTCTTCCAGCTGAGCGGCCTTTTCCTTGGCGGCGGTGAGGCCCTGCTGGGCCTGCTCCTTGGCCTGTTCCAAAACCTGAGCCGCCTGCTCCTTGGCCTGGCTGACCAGGTGGTCCGCCCGCTTTTTGGCTTCTTCCAGCAGGGTGTTGGCGTCGTACCCCGCCTTTTCCAGCGCCTGGGACTTCTTTTTCTGCTCCGCCACCTGGCTGGTCAGGCGGCTGTTCTCGTTGCGCAGCTCCAGCATGGACTTTTCCATGGCAATGCCGGACTGCTTTAAGCGCTCGTTGTCGGCGTTTTGCTGTTTGATCAGCCCGTCCATTTTGTCCGCCCGTTCCTGCTGACGGGCCAGCTGCCGGCGTGCTTCTTCCAGCTGCTTTTTGGCCTGCTCCAGCTGTGTTTGCACCGCCTGAGTCTGCTGCTGTTCTTCTTCCAGCTGCTGCTGGTATTCCCGGTTGGAATCGGCAATAAACTGCAGTACGTCGGCTTTGTGAAAGCCGAACAAGGCGGTTTTGAATCCTGTGGGTTCCATGGTCATGCTCCTTTTTCCCAAATGGAAGTACCGGGCAGCCATCCGCCCGCAAGTGTTCTAATTCATGGGGTTCCATTCCCTGAGGTTCTCCCCAATCCGCAACATGGCCGCCTGTGCTGTCCAGGCGGCAGAGAGAAATGGAGGATTGGGCAATACAACAGAGTTATTATACAACAAAAAGTAGGAAAAGGCAACCGGAAAGACGAGAAAAGCCCAAACGAGCCGCTCCCATCTTCCCGGCTCTTTCACCCCGCCGTGCGCACAAACAACCCTTTGCGCTTCCTCCAATAATACGCCAGCCCCACGGCGTCCGCCAGAAACCAGCCGATGGGCACCGCCCACCAGATACCGGAAACCCCCAGCAGCCAATCCGGGCAGAGGGCGTAGGCCAGCGCCACCCGGCTGCCCAGGGAAATCACCGTCAACACCACCGACATCCCCGGCTTGCCTACCCCACGGTACAGCCCGTACCACAAAAACAGCCAGCCGATGCCCCAGTAAAAGGCCCCTTCAATGCGCAGGTAGTCCACTCCCTGGGCCACGATTTCGATTTGGGCCGGGTCCACAAACAGGCCCATCAACGGTCCGGCAAACACCCACACCAAAACAGAGGTGAGAAGCCCAAACCCCAGGGAAGCCAGCACCGCTCCACGAAAACCCTGCTTCAGCCGGCGGGTCTGCCCCGCCCCGTAGTTCTGGGCGGCAAAGGTGGAAAAGGCGTTGCCGAAATCCTGCACCGGCAGGTAAGCGAAGGCGTCGATCTTCACCGCCGCCGCAAAGGCCGCCATCACCGTGGGGCCGAAGCTGTTCACCAGCCCCTGGACCATCAAAATGCCGAAGTTCATCACCGACTGCTGGACGCAGGTGAGCAGGGAGTACCCGGCAATCTCCCGGATGCCCTTTTGGGTGACCCGGCGCTCCTCCCCTCTGGGCAGCAGCCAGGGGTACTTCCAAAGGGTGTACCCACAAAGCCCCAGCCCGGAAAGGTACTGGGAAATCACCGTGGCCCAGGCCGCCCCGGCAATGCCCCAGCCAAAGCCCAGCACAAACCACAAGTCCAAAGCCACATTTAACACCGCCGAAAAGGCCAGAAACACCAGGGGCACCACCGAATTGCCCACCCCCCGGAGCAGGGAAGCGGCGTAGTTGTAAAGGAAGGTGGCGGGGATGCCCCAGAAAATGGCGTACAGGTAGTCCTTCATCATGCCGGTGAGGGAATCCGGCACCTGCATGATCCAGAGGATCACCTCCATCCCCCCGAACACCAGCGCCGTCAGTCCCAGAGCCAAGGCCCCGATGAGGACGAAGGAGGAGGTCACCGCCCGGCGCAGGCCGGAAAAGTCCTGCTCCCCGAACCGCATGGAAAACACCGCCCCGCTGCCCAAACACAGCCCCAGCAAAATGGAGGTGAGAAAGGTCATCAGGGTGAAGGCGCTGCCCACAGCAGCCAGGGCGTCGGGGCCGATGGCCCGGCTCACCACCAGGGTGTCGGCAATGTTGTAGCACTGCTGCAGCAAATCCCCCAGCACCAAGGGCAGGGCAAACAACAGCATGGTCTTCATCACCGGGCCTTGGGTGAGGCTTTTTTGGCTCATGTTTTCCATCTCCTTGTGGAAATTTTAATTACGATAAGTATAAAAACCCCCGGAATCTACGAAGCGGAAAGGCTTCAAGACTCCGGGGGATATCCTTGTGCCGGGAAAGGGAGGGCGGCGCCCTTACTTCTTCACCGGCTTAAAGTCCACGTTCCCGCTGCTGACCTCGGCCTTGGCGCACTGCACCCGGATGGGGTCTCCCACCCGGTACTGGCCCCGGCCGTGAACCTCGGTGTAGGTGAACATACCGTCGTAGCGGTATTCCCCTTCCGGGATCAAATCCTCCACCCGCACCAGTCCTTCCACGGTGTTGGGCAGTTCCACATAGATGCCGTAGGGGGCGGCGCCGGAGATAATGCCGTCAAAGGTTTCCCCCAGATGGCCGGTCATATACTCCGCCTTGTAAAAGTCGTCGCAGTCCCGTTCCAGCCGCATGGCGGTGACTTCCGCCGCCGAGGAGTGGGAAGCGGCCTGCTGGGTGAAGGTGTAAAACTCGTCCCGCAGGTGGTGGCGGTCCTCCCCTGCCAGTGCCTTGGAAAGAATCCGGTGCACCGCCAAATCCGGGTACCGGCGGATGGGGGAGGTGAAGTGGGCGTAGTCCTTCAGCGCCAAGCCGTAGTGGCCCACGGGATTGGTGTCGTAGCAGGCCTTGGACATACTCCTCAGCAGCTGGATGTTCACAATGGGGAACACCGGCTTATCCTTGACGCTGCGGAGAATCTCCGCCAGGGCTCCCGGAGGCACTCCCGGCTTCAGGTTGTGCCCCGGCACCTGCAAGGATTTCAGCACCATGTTCAAATCCTCCAGCTTATCCGCCGTGGGGGGCTGGTGGATGCGGTACACAAAGGGCAATTCCAGCTTCCGGCCGGTGGCGGCGCAGGCCTCGTTGGCCAGAAGCATAAATTCCTCGATCATTCCCTGGCTGATGCCGGTTTGGTACAGCTTCACGTCCACGCACTTGCCGTTTTCGTCCAGAATCAGCTTGCCTTCGTGGGTCTCGATTTCCGGGGCCCCCCGGCGGCGCTTGATCTTTTCCCGCAGCTTCGCCACCTGGTGCATCATCTCCAGAGTGGGGATCACGTCCTTGTACTTCTCCAAAATTTCCGGGGAAGCGGTGTTTTCCAGGATGTCGTTGACCTCGCTGTACACCCCCTTGACCCGGCTGCGGATCACCGACTTTTGGAAGAAGTAGTCGGTGAGCTCTCCATGCTCATCCAAGGTCAGGATAGCGGAAAAGGCCAGCCGGTCCTCCCCGGGGTTCAAAGAGCAGATGCCGTTGCTCAGCTCTTTGGGCAGCATGGGAATCACCTGGTCGGCGTAGTAGATGCTGGTGCCCCGATGGAAGGCTTCGTTGTCCAAGACGGTGCCGGGAGTGACATAGTGGGACACATCGGCGATGTGTACCCCCAGCTGCCAGCCCCCCTCTTGGAGAGGATGGAGACTGACGGCGTCGTCCAAATCCAAGGAGTCCGCCCCGTCGATGGTGAAGATGACCTCTTCCCGCAGATCCGCCCGGCCTTCCAGATCTTCCGGCTGAATGCCCCGCTGGGAAATGGCCTGTGCCTGGGCAGACACCTGGGGTGAGAAGGTTTTTTCAATGCCCTGCAAAGCCAGCAGGCTGTCGGCGCAGGCCTTGGCGGTGTCGGCGCTGCCGAAGCCAGCCACAATCTCCGCCCGGTGTTCGCTGTGCCGGTGGCCCCGGTGGGTGATCCGGGCCAGCACCTTGTCCCCCTCATGGTAGCCCTGCACCTGGACGTTGGCCATGGGCAGGTCGTCCTTCATCAGCTTGTCCGGGTGGATAAACCACCTTCCGTCTTTGCGGATCAGGGCGCCGGTGAACTCACTGCTGCCCTGAGCCAGAATTCGGTCAATCTGCCCTTCCGGGGATTCCCCACGGCCGGGGAGTTTCCGGCAAAGCACCGTGTCCCCCGGCAGTGCCCCTAAGAAAAAGCGGCCGGGGACGAAGTAGTCCTGGGTGGTGCCGTCCTCCAACGTCTCCCGGACGAAGCCGAAGGTGCGGTTCACCTTCACCACCGTGGCGGTAAACATCCCGATGGCCGCCGGGTCGAAAAACCGGGCGTTGCGCTCGTAAATTACGCCTTCCCGCACCAAACCGTCCAGGGCGGTGGAAAAGGCGGTTCTATCCTTGTCCTTGCCACCGCACTTAAAGAACAGTTCCCGGTAAGCGGCTCCCTCTTTGCGGTTTTTCAGGTACCGGACGACCTTCTCCCGCCAATATTCCTGTTGTTGTTCCATACTCATTCCCTTTCAAATGCAATTCTGTCTCATTTCATTTTGTGAGAAACCCAAAGAAAATCCCTGCCGGAAAAAAGTTCCAGGCAGGGATCTGCTTGCTGCTGTAATGCCGGACGCTGGGAAACCCAACCTTAGAAAAATTTGATCACCAGGTCCACAATCAGGCTGACCACAAAAAAGATCACAGCCAAAATCTTGGTGAGCTTTGCGTAGAATTTTTCCTTGGTCTTTGCGCCATAACGGCTGACATAGGTTTCGGAAGCGCCGCCATCCAAAGCACTCAGGCCGTTTGCCTGCTTGCTTTCCTGAAGCATAATCGTGAAAATAATGACCACGCAGGATACCAGCAGCAAAATGCCGCTGATGATTTCGATGACTGACATGAAGTTGCCTCCCTGTTTTTATGGTAACCTACGGTATTGTAGCACACCCGGCGGCAAAATGCAAGGGGAAATTGCGGGATTTGGGTAAGATTTTGGAAAATCATTCTTCTTACGGTCCGGTGGTCCCGTGCCGCTGGGCGGCGGTCTCATAGGTTGTCTCAAAGGGAAAGTTTTCCGGATCGGAAAGGGTGTAGATCAGCCCCTGGCTTTGCAGACGGTAGTTTCCGTCCTCCCACTGCCGGCTTTCCAGGGTTTCTTCCCCCTGCACTTCAGTGTGGATGATTTCCGTGATCCCCAGGGTGAAATACAGGGTGTACTCCCCGGTTTCGGTAGTCACCGTCACCGTGGGCGGGAGACTTCCCACCAGCTGGTTCTGGTCCTCCTGGGAATACCGGTAGTATTCCTGCAACTGCAATCCAGTCAGATAGTGGTTCCAAATCTGGAGCAAATCCGTATCGGAAAAGGTGACTTGAGCGTAAGGATTACCGGCCTGACCGTACAGGGTGATTTCTGTGATGGGGGAATCCAGCATTCCCTGGTACTCCCCTACCTCATTGATGCTTTTCCACTCCTGGGAAAGAGGTTCCAGCTGCGAAGTCGTGGAAGAAGTCTGAGACGAAGCGGAAGTCTGAGACGAAGAAGAAATCTGAGAGGACGGGGACGCCTCCGGGGAAGAGGAGGTCTGGGCGGATTCCTCAGACGCTGAACATCCCGCCAGCACCACCGTCGCAGCAGCAGTCAAAAGCAGGAGGGAGATGCGCTTTTTCGCTTTTTTCATGGTTGGCAGTCTCCTTTCGTTTTAATCATCTTTTGGGGTGAGCCGGACTTTTGGTTCTCACCGCTTCCCGGTTCAGCCCCCCATCCCTTCCAAGGGGCACTCCCCATCGCTGCGGATGGCGTACGTCGCCTCGGCAGTTTCCAGCCAATACTCCCCCGCCCCGATCTGCCGCAGGGACAGGGAATAGCTTCCCTCTTGGGTCTGCACCGTGAGTTCATACAGGGTTCCGTCCGGAATCTGTGACTGGGCCGCGGTGTCGTACCACCACAACTCCCACACCAAAAGCTGGTCCAGGTAGTCCCGCCAAGCCGAAAGGGCATCCTCAGAGGAAGAGACGGTTCCCCCGGCGCCGTCGGACACCGTGACGGCAGTCCAGGGGGCGGAAAACATGGCCCGGTACCCCGAAACGGCTCTCAGCCGCAGCCAGGTGCCGCTGGAAAAGTAGGAAGATTCCCCCTGCCGCTGGGCGGCCTGGGCAAAGGTGCTTTCGATGGGCAGGCAGTCCGGGTCGTTGACCCCATAGCGGAACACCGACAGGTACACCTTGGGGTCCGGCACCGAATAAGTGGTGACCAGGGTGTACTCCCCGGTCTCGGTGCGCAGGGTGATGTGATTCTGGGTGCCGGACACCGCAACGGGGAAGATCTTGTACCACACCACCTCTTCCTTTTTCAGCTGAAGCTGCCCCAGCCCCTCTTCCCACTGCCTTAACAGATCCTCGTCGGAAAAGGTGATTTCCTCCATGCCCCGGCTGATGGTGATTTCCGTCAGGGGTGCATCCAACAGACCTTCATACTGGGAGAAGGAATCCAGGGAGCGCCAGGACCCCGGCAGGAAAAGGTACAGGCCAACCCCAATCAGCGCCGCTGCCGCCAGAGCGGCAACCACCAGGAGGAGGATTCTTTTGGTTTTGGATTTTGCCTTGGTCATGGGGGTTACGTCCTTTCCGGCCGGCCACGGGCCAACTATTTTTCAACTTTATACCTTGAAACATCCATTGGGTTTCCCTCGGTTTTTGCGAAGCAAAATGGACGGCCGGACATTAGGCCGGTCAAGAGGGGAACCGTAATGACTGTTTTTAGTAGTTATTATACTACAATTCGACGTTTATGTAAAATAGAATTTTTCCCCTAAATTTTGTGCAATTTCACAAAATAAAATGAATTTTCCCCTTCTATCCCATTTTAAAAAAGCTCCTGCCTGCAAAAAAACTCCTCAGCCGTTTCCGGTTGAGGAGTAAATTAGTTTGCTTTCGATCAGGCTTACGCCTTGGCCCGGACTCTGCCCTTGGCCTTTTTCTTGCGGTCAGCGCGGTTCTGCCACACCACCCACAGCTCACTGGCAATGCAGATGGAGGAGTAGGTACCGGCCAGCAGACCCACAATCATAGGCAGGGCAAAGGTGAAGATGTCCATCACCCCGAAGATACCGGCCACCACGCAGACCACCACCATGGCCAGCAAGGTGCAGAAGCTGGTGCCAATGGAACGGGACAGGGTCTGGTTGATGGAGTCGTTGACGATCTGAGCACGGCTGGTCTTTTTACCGAACAGCTTGGTATTTTCCCGGATCCGGTCGTAGATGATCACGGTGTTGTTGGCGGAGTAACCCAAAATGGTCAGCATCACCGCAATGAAGTTGCTGTCCAGAGGGAATCCACAGATCACAAAGGCGCCGTAGACAAACACCATGTCGTGAACCAGGGCCAGCACGGCGGTGATGGCCGCCTTCCAGCCGTTAATCAGCCGGAACCGGATGCCCAGGTAGATAATCATGATGATGATGCCCACGCCTACCGCCACCAGGCACTTGCCGAAGAAGTCCATGCCGATGGAGGGGTTGACGGAAGTGATGGTGGAGTACTCCAGCCCCAAATCCGGGGCGGCCTCCTGCAGCGCAGCGGTGAGCTCGTCAATGGAGCTCTCCTCCATGGTGACGGCGCTGGTCATGGAGATGTCCAGGGTGGGGGTGTTGCTGGCCAAATCCTGCTTAGGCTCTACCTCCACCTCTTCCCCCAGCACTTCCTGGGCGGCGGAAGCCAAAGCCCCTTGGTCCAGCTCGGCATTGGCGTCGGAGTAGGTGTAGGTGAAGATGGTGCCGCCCTTAAAGCTGATGTCCAAATCCACCCCGAAGATCACGCCCCACAGGGCAATGATCACCATGCAGGCGGCGGAGATAATGAAGAAGATTTTTTTCTTCCCCATAAAGTCGATGTGAAAATCTCTGTGCAGCAGTTTCATGCCCGTTCACCTCCATAGAACTTGGGTTTGCGGAAGCACTTGAACCGGGACAGAGACTGGGTCATCAGCCGGGAAGCGAACACGCCGAAAACGAAGTTGCCGATGATGCCCACCATCAGGGTAAAGCCGAAGGAGTAGATGGTGCCTTCGGTGGAGGCAGGGAACATAAACAGGATGGGCTGCAGGATGGTGTTGAAGAAGCTGCCCGGTGCGCCGAAGGTGCCCATGAGGATAATGGCCACAATCAGGGTGGTGATGTTGCCGTCCAGAATGGCGGTAAAGGCACGGTGGTAGCCCAGATGGATGGCGCCGTCGATGCTCTTGCCGGCGTTGATTTCTTCCCGAATCCGCTCGGCGGTGATGATGTTGGCGTCCACACCCATGCCAATGGAAAGGATCATACCGGCGATACCCGGCAGGGTCAGGGTGGAAGAGCTGATGCCCGGGAAGAAGCCGGTCAAGGCGGCGATCATCAGTGCCACCTGTCCCATCAGGGCGATGACGGCCACCACCCCGGGGAGCCGGTACACCGCCAGCATAAAGATGCAGATCAGCACAAAGGCAATCACCGCCGCCAGAATCATAGCGTCACGGGCGCCTTCCCCCATGGTGGGGTCGATGGTGGAGTAAGAGGCGGTTTCCAGGCTGAAGGGCAGGGAGCCGCCGTTGATCTGGTTGGCCAGGGTGGTGGCGGTTTCGCTGTCGAAGTCCCCGGAAATCATGGCCTGGCCATTGGTGATGGCTTCTTCCACGGCCGGGGCGCTGATCATCTGATCGTCCATCCAGATGGCGATCTGGCCGTTGCTGGAAGCCAGCTCGCTGGTGGCGGTGGAAAAGGCCGCCGCACCATCCTCGTTCAAGTCCAGCTGCACCACCCACTGGTAGTTGCTGCCCTGACTGTCGGTGGCCACATAGGCCGCCTGGGCGCTGTCCACCATGGAACCGTCCAGGATGACCTCCCCGGTGGGGTTGCCTTCCTCGTCGGTGTCGGTGCCTTCAATAAACTGAAGCTGTGCGGTGGCGCCCAGTTCGGAAATAGCGGTTTCCGGGTCGAAGGTTTCTTCGTCCTCCGCCCAAGGGAACTGGACCACGATGCGGTCGCTGTTGTAGTCGCTGTACACCGAATAGTCGTTGATGCCCTGGGCCACCAGCCGCTGGCGCATCACTTCCGCAGCGCCGTCCAGCTCTTCGTTGGTGGGGTCGGCGCCGTCCTGGGCAGGCACGAAGGTGACCTCCACCCCGCCCCGGATGTCGATGCCCCAGCGGATTTGGTCTCCGCCTTTGATGTACACCGATTGAATGTCTCCATAGTAGCTGGAAATCCCCGTGATGCTCAGAATGGTGAACACAATGGTGATAATGGCTACTATGAAAAACACAGGTTTCCCTGTCTTCTTCATTGTGATTCCTCCAATGTTTTCAAACCCGTGCCGCCCTGTAGAAAAACAAAGCGGCACAATCTGTTTGAAATTATAGGTCAAACCGCCCTTTTTGTCAAGGAAAGGGGGTTGATATTTTTGTAAAAAGTAACAGGACCCCGGCTGAGAGGTCCTGTTTTTGGGGTTTTTGGGGATTTTATTGGTCCACTACAACCCGGGCTAAAGTCATGACGTCCAGCACGTCCACCAGGCCGTCGGCGTTGAAGTCCATGGTGGGGGTGGTGGAAGCGTTCACCACGGCCCGGGCTAAGGTCATGACGTCGCCCAGGTCGATGGCGCCGTCGCCGTCCAGGTCTTGGCTGGGGTCCTGCACCCGGATGGTGAGGATGGTTTCGGGGTTGTAGGCACGTTCATCAAAGTATTCTTGACCGTAGTCGTGTGTGTTGATCTGGGTATAGGTCACCTTTAATTTCACGGTGCCCGGCTTTTGGAAGGCGAGGGTTTCGCTGGTAGTCAGGGTGTTGGTGTAGTCCTGATCGCTTTGGGCCACACAGTCCTGCCCTTCCAGAATGGTGACGGAGGGCTGATAAGCCACGGGATTTTCCGAACCACTATAATAGCCATTCTCTGCGATATTTTCGGTGTATTCCGAAACCTTCAGATTGGTCAGGGCGGTATTGGTCAAGGCCGTTTCCAGGGAAAGGGTGTCCCCCGCCCAAACGGCGGCGGGGGCGTTGGTGGTGATTTCCGGTTCTTCCACCGTGACGGTGCAGATAGGGCCTCCAATCTTTTGGGATTGGTACACCGGCTGAAGGGTCAGGGTGCCGGGGCCGCAGGCGTAATCACCAAGATCAAAGTTCATTAAATCCAACATCCCCGCTTCTTCCTCTGTCCTTTGATCGTTTACGAACCCCCAGCTTGCGCCGCCCCAGCCTCCGCGATAGATCCTTTTGGCTGTGCCGGAGATTTCAATTCCGCCGCCATTTGGAACTCTTGCCCGCTTTGGAGCCGGTCCATAGTTCAAATTTTGCATGGAAACATCGTAGTCTCTAAGCTCTGCGGTGTTATCGCCAATTTTCAGGGTGATGGAAGCAGGGAAATTATGGGTGACGGTGACCTCCGCCGGCCGGGGAGAGACGGTAAAGGAAAAGGCCTTTTCGGCGGACGCCCCGGTGTCGGGGTCTGCCACCGAGACC
Source organism: Ruminococcaceae bacterium UBA1375 (assembly GCA_002305795.1). Classification (GTDB taxonomy): domain Bacteria; phylum Bacillota; class Clostridia; order Oscillospirales; family Ruminococcaceae; genus Egerieicola; species Egerieicola faecalis. The sequence goes on along the minus strand of DBRF01000006.1, from coordinate 38,034 downwards.
AGAACCTCCGCCGTTCCCGGCTGGGTAAATTTTAAGCCCTTATACCATGCACCAGCTTCCACCTGTACATCTACAATCTCTATACCGTTTCCACTGAGTACCGTGTACCCATTGCCGGGAGCGAGGTCTCCTCCCGTATCCATTCCTCCTTGCCCAGGAAACACCACAATATCCCCCACCCAAAGGCTGTCAAAACAGGAGTTGGAGGGATAGGAGTAAAACAGATCTTCCTGCTCCGTTTGTGCGGTGACGGGGGTTCCCGCCCACAAGGACAGCAGGACACACAAGCATAGTATCCCGCTCAACAGCTTTTTCCAACCGCTTTTTCTTCGGCTCATGTTTCAGCCCTCCTTTTCCGGTTCCTTTCCGCAACAATCTTCATACAGCTTTTTTACCGCCTGAACACAGTCCGGCTTCTGGATTTCAAAGAGAGTGCGTCTGGCGGGATACGTTTTCAGCGGCTCCGGCTGGCTTTCGACCGTGCAGCAGGCGATCTGCCGGCATTGCCGGTAAGCTCCAATATCTATGTCCTTTAATGTTTGGTCCGCCTTCGGCTGGCCCGGCTCCGTCACCTGGTACAGGTACCGCCGGTGGGAATCCGGGACAATCACCCAAACCAAATCTCCGGGATTCATCCTCTCCAACGCATTTGCCGCCGCCCGAAAACCAGAGAGCGAGTTCGGAAAATCGGCATAATGGTCTTCTGCATTTCTGCGAAAAGTTTCCCAGTCTGCCCCATCTTCCCCGTCTGCCCAGCCAATGGCAATGATGCAATGAGCCAGGCAGTGTTCCGCTTTTTCCGCTGTTTTGTCCGGATAGGTTTCCCGATTTCGATTGTCTTTGAGGTGGGCACACCAAATTGCAGATTCCATAAAGGCCCTCCTAAAATTATGTTTTCTTTCCTGATGCTGCAAACGCAGAAACAGTAAATCCGATGTTTTTTGCTTTTCTTTTTCCCTGGAAAAGCAAAAGTTCTTCCATCCGGTATTTACATTATAACATATTCACAAAACCTTGTCTTGCAAAATACTGCCCAAAAACGCCCCTCTCCCTTTGTTTATTCTGCCGCTCAAAATCGACACAGTGACACAAAAACCCCCGGCCAAGCCGGGGGCGTGAAACAGATTCCATTTTTGACGCCGCAGTGCCTTTTACACACTCAGCTGCGCCTTTTCATTCAGCACATCCTTATTGGCGTCCCGGATGGGCTGGACGTAGTCGGCGATAAATTCCTCCACCTGATGGACGCTGCGGCCCACGAAATTGCTGGGCACCAGCACCTTTTCGATTTCCTCCCGGGTGAGCTGGAAGGCGGGGTCGCCCACGATGCGGTCGATGAGGTCGTTTTCCTTCCCCTCTTCCTTGACTACCTTGGCGGCGGCCATGGAGTGCTCCCGCAGCCGTTCGTGGAGCTGCTGGCGGTTGCCGCCCTTCTTCACCGCCTGCATCATAATGTTCTCGGTGGCCATAAAGGGCAATTCCCGGTTCAGCCGCTGGGCAATCACCTTGGGGTACACCACCAAGCCGTCGCAGACGTTGAGCATAATGTTCAGGATGGAGTCTACCGCCAAGAACCCTTCCGCCACCGAAATCCGCTTGTTGGCGGAGTCGTCCAGGGTGCGCTCGAACCACTGGGTGGCGCTGGTGAACATGGGGTTTAAGCTGTCGCACATGACGTACCGGGCCAGGCTGGTGATCCGCTCGCTGCGCATGGGGTTGCGCTTGTAGGGCATGGCGGAGGAGCCGATCTGGTGGGCTTCAAAGGGTTCTTCCATCTCCTTGAAGTTTTGCAGAATCCGCAGGTCGTTGCTGAACTTGGAGCAGCTCTGGGCGATGCCGGCCAGGGTGCAGACTACCTGGGAGTCCATCTTCCGGGAGTAGGTCTGGCCGGACACCGGCACCACTCCGTCAAAGCCCATCTCTTCGCAGATGTACTGCTCCAGCTTTTTGATCTTGTCCTCGTCCCCTTCAAACAGCTCCAAAAAGCTGGCCTGGGTGCCGGTGGTGCCCTTGCTGCCCAGCAGCTTCAGATTCTTGATCCGGTACTCCACCTCTTCCAAATCCATCAACAGCTCGTTGCACCACAGGGTGGCCCGCTTGCCTACGGTGGTGGGCTGGGCGGGCTGCAGGTGGGTGTAGGCCAAACAAGGCAGAGCCTTGTATTCTTCCGCAAATTTCCCCAGCAGGTCGATGACGTTGACCAGCTTGCGGTGGACCACCTGCAAGGCTTCCCGCATGAGGATAACGTCGGTGTTGTCCCCCACATAGCAGCTGGTGGCCCCCAGGTGGATGATGCCCGCTGCATTGGGGCACTGCTGGCCGTAGGCGTAGACGTGGCTCATCACGTCGTGGCGGACTTCCTTCTCCCGGGCTTCCGCCACGGCGAAGTTGATGTCATTGACGTGGGCCTCCAGTTCCTCCACCTGTTCCTGGCTCACCGGCAGGCCCAGCTTGTGCTCCGCCCGGGCCAAAGCCACCCACAACTTGCGCCAGGTGGTGAACTTCTTTTCGGCGGAAAAGATATACTGCATCTCCTTGGACGCATACCGGGTGGAAAAGGGGCTGACATAATTTTCGTACATAAATTTGACCTCCCAAAAAGGTTTGATTTTCCATAGGTGCTTTCATTATAACAGAAACCAGGCCGGAAAGCAAAAAATTCTTTCCGGCAAAGCAAAACGGCCTGCCGGGAAGCAGGCCGCTAGAGTGTTGAAAAAGTAAAGTTTAGGTCAAGCCTTTTAGAAAATAAGATCGAAGATCGTTTTTCGAAGGCATGGTGGGGTCGAATCCCACGCAGTGGATTCTAAGGGGCAAAGTCTCTGTATCGAAATTATAATGTAAATTTCTATATTTAGACAGAATTAAAAACAGATTTGAAATAAAGTGATAGAAACAGCTATCCGGAATCTGCCCCACCAACGGCGCAATTTCCCCCGCAAAAAAGACGTGTCCCTTTCCGAACACGTCTCTTGCTTGCTGTTATTCCTTTTCCCCATCCCGGGCTTCCCCTTCCCGCTTGGCCAGGATTTCCTCTGCGGCGGGCAGGTCTTCCGGGGTGGTGATCTTCAGGTTGGCGTAGCTGCCGGGGGTGAGGTACACCACTCCGCCGGACAGGCGGAACACCTGGCAGTCGTCGGTAAAGTCCAGCCCCCGGCGCACCGCTTCCGCCATCCCCGCCCGGTACCAGGCGGCGTCGAAGATCTGGGGGGTCTGGGCGCTGCGCAGCCGGTTCCGGGGCGGGGTGGCTTCCAAAAAGCCCTTGGCGTCCGCCTGCTGGATGGTGTCCTTCACCGGGGCGGACAGGCAGGCCCCTCCGTACCGCTTGGCATCCGCCAGGCAGCGGGCAATCTCCTGGGGAGTGACCAAGGGCCGGGCGGCGTCGTGGATGGCGTAGTACATGGCCTGGGCCGGCATGGCCTTCACCCCCGCCGCCACCGACTGCTGCCGAGTAGCCCCGCCGGGAACCACCCACACTGGAAAGGGCAGGGACAGGGCTTCCAGCTGCTGCCGGACGGTGTCCAGCAGATCGGAACGGGTCACCGCCGCCATGCCGCAGATATCCGGGCAGGAGGCAAAGGCCAGGGCGCTGCGCTGAAGGACGGTGTACTCCCCCAGCTTTAACAACAGCTTGTCCCGTCCCATACGGCTGCCGCTGCCTGCCGCCGCCAAAATCACCCCTACGTCTCTCATACCTGCTCCTTCTCCTTTTCTTCCGCCGGGGAAGCATCCGAATCCTGAGCCCGGTCCTCCCCCGCTTTTTCTTTGGCCTTCTCCTGTTTTTCCCGTTCCCTGGTCTTTTCCTTTTCCTGCTTTTCTTTCTCTTTGGCTTCCTTGGCTTTTTCCTTTTCCGCCTTCTTGTCCCGGTCCTCCCCGGTGAGCAAATCCAGAGCTTTGCCCGCCAGGGACTTTTCTTCCTCTTCCTTGGGGGGCTCAGGCAGCACCGCCACCAGCATCTTTTCAATCCGCTGGCTCTTGATTTGGGAAATGGTCACTTCCATCCGGCAGGCGGTGAAGGTGTCCCCGTTGGCGGGAATCCGCTCCAGCTCCTCCAGGGCCCAGCCCCCCATGCTGGCGGCTTCGCAGGTGAAGCCGATTTCCTTGGCGTCCAGCCCCGCCAGCTCAAAGAAGTCCTCCGGGGCCATATCCCCGCTAACCTGGTAGAGGTTGTCCTCCAGTTGGATGCACTGGTGCTCCACCACGTCGCTTTCGTCCCAGATGTCCCCCACCAGCTCTTCCAGCATATCCTCCAGGGTGACAATGCCCAGGGTGCCGCCGTACTGGTCGGTGACCACCACCAGATGCTTTTTGGTGTGCTGGATTTCCCGCAGCAGCTCACTGATGCGCTTGGTGGGGGGTACGAACAGGGGCTGCTGCATCAAAGAATGGATGTCCACATTGGCCCGGCCCCGGTAAGCCCGGAAAAAGTCCTTGAAATACAGGATGCCGATGATGTCGTCGATGCTGTCCCGGTAGATGGGCAGCCGGGAGTAGCCATACTGGAAGAACAGCTTCTCGATTTCTTCGTTGGAGTCGGTTTCCTCCGCCCCGATCACGTCCACCCGAGGGGTGAGAATGTCCTCCACGGTAGTTTCGTCAAAATCCAAAGCGGACTGCACCAAATCACTTTCCTGTTTTTCCAGCACCCCTTCGCTTTCACTTTCCTCAATGATGTACTTCAGCTCTTCCTCGGTGACCTTGGGCTCGTTGGCGGGGCCGGGTACTGCCTTTTTGGCCAGCTTCTGGATGCCCATGAGCACCACCGTTACCGGAGTGAACAGCACCGTCAAGAACCGAATAATGCCGCTGACCGACTGGGCGAAGCCGTCGGGGTTGACCTTGGCCAAGGTCTTGGGAAGCACCTCCCCGAAAATCAGCACCACCACGGTAATCACCGCCGTGGAGAGCACGGCGCCGCTGGCCCCGAACCAGGTGGTGAACAGCACGGTGCCGATGGAGGAGGCAGAGAGGTTGACGATGTTGTTGCCCACCAATACGGTAGAAATGGTGCGGTCGTAGTCCTCGGCGATTTTATAGGCCCGGCGGGCCTTTTTGCTGGTTTCCCCCATGTTTTTCAGCCGCAGCTTATTGGCGGTGGTGTAGGCCGTTTCCGAACCGGAAAAAAAGGCGGAAAGGGCAATGCAGATGAGTAAGAATACAATCAATAGTACCGACGATGGGTCCACGGAAGGTACACTCCTTTTTTCAATTTATTATCCTTTAGTGTAGCAAATCCGCAGGCGGTTGTCAATGAAGGGAAAGGGGAGATTTTCGCAAGAATTGTAGGATTTTTGCACAAAAACTCCCCCTGCATTTTGGATTGTAAAAGAATCCCCCGTATGTTATACTGAAATTAGAATATGTTCCGGCCTGAAAAATTTCTCTCTGGAAAGGATGTGTGCCCAATGGCCATAAGCAAAAAAGGAAAGCGAATCCTCTGGATTGCCATCCCCATGGCCGTCCTCGCCATCGCCGCCCTGCTGATCTGGCTGCTGCTGGGGCAGCCGGAGCCGGAAAAACCCTTTGAGATTCTCCGCAGCCAGACCACCGGAAATATCGTGGACTGCCAGCTCCGGGAAGGGGCGGTGGAGGCCGCCGGGGACGGCAGCACCCCCCAGCCTTACTACACCCTGACCCCGCCCCAAGGCTGGACCCAGACCGAAGAAGCCAGAATCCGTTATCCCGCCGGCGGGGAAGCCAGCCCGGATGTGTTCCAGTCCCAGGAAGGGGTGGAAATGTCCTTCTCCCAGGGCCACAGCGCCGTGCTGGACCTGAACAGCCTGGACCCCGCCACCATCCAGGAAGTGCAGTTTGGGGACAACCAGGTGATTTACAGCCAAACTACCACCACCGCCTGGGACGGGGCCCAGCAGGTCTCCCGCACCACCACCCAGGTCTACTGGGTGGAAGCGCAAAACCTCTTTTCCCTGAGGTGCTACCAGGATTTGGACGTTAACCAGATGCTGGAATGGGTCTCCCTGGTGAGCTATGAAAACCCCCGAATGCTGGCCTATGAGCCCCCGCCCATCCGGCCCTTGGAGCTGGTGCGGGGCGGCACCACCCAAGAAACAGGGGAAGACGGCTTCACCCTATACGAGATGGAATACTACCGCAGCGAAGGCAATCCGGAAATTCCGGAAAGCGTCCCCTCCTACACCTTCCCCCAGGCCCCGGAAGGCTGGACCCTGCTGGGTGGGGACACCGTCCAGGTGGGGAAAACCCTGGAAAAATACCAAAACCAGGACGGGGAGGTGCTGGCCCTGCTCTCCACCACCGGACCGGCCACCCTGTTTGAAGTCGAAACCGGCACCACCCATTTCTACCTCCCATTTACCGGCGGAATGGGCTGGGCGGAGCTGGAGGACCAAAGCTCGGTCCAGGACGCCACAGTCAACGGCAACCCCGCCTTTGTCCACATCAACGAGGAAGTATCGGAAATCGCCTGGATTGACGGCTGCTGCACCCTGCAACTCCGCAGCACCGCCCCTTTGACCCAGGAAGAACTGGTTGCCCTGGCGGAATCGGTGCAGGGGGATGTCTATTACAATGTCCAGGGGGAATAAGGGGAAACGGCCGGACTTTGGATTGACAAACCCGGCGGATACTGCTACAATAAGTCTAAGTATCCAGATAAAAAGAGAGGGAATTTTTCTATGTCCAATACGGTCCGCACCAGATTTGCCCCCAGCCCCACCGGGTACATGCACGTTGGCAATCTGCGCACTGCGTTATACGCCTATCTGCTGGCGAAAAAGAACCACGGCTCCTTCATCCTCCGCATTGAGGACACCGACCAGGAACGGTATGTGGAAGGGGCGGTGGACATCATCTACAACACCCTTCGCCAGGCCGGCCTGAACTGGGACGAAGGCCCCGACGTGGGCGGCCCGGTGGGTCCCTACATCCAGAGTGAGCGCATGGGGATGTTTAAGAAGTACGCCGAACAGCTGGTGGAAAGCGGCCACGCCTACTACTGCTTCTGCGACAAAGACCGGCTCACCGAGCTGCGGGAGATCCAGCAGGCCAGCGGCATTCCGCCCATGTACGACGGCCACTGCCGCAACCTGTCCAAGGAAGAGGTGCAGGAAAAGCTGGACGCCGGCATCCCCTATGTGATCCGGCAGAAGTGCCCCCGGGAAGGCACCACCTCCTTTGAGGACGCCGTCTTCGGCACCATCACCGTGGACAACTCCACCCTGGACGACCAGATTTTAATTAAGACCGACGGCATGCCCACCTACAACTTCGCCAACGTGGTGGACGACCACACCATGGGCATCACCCATGTCATCCGGGGCAACGAGTACCTTTCCTCCACCCCCAAGTACAACCTGCTGTATCAGGCCTTCGGCTGGGACATCCCGGTGTACATCCACTGCCCCCCGGTGATGAAGGACGCCACCCACAAGCTCTCTAAGCGCAACGGGGACGCTTCCTTTGAAGATTTGATTGCCAAGGGCTACCTCACCGAAGCGGTGGTGAACTACATCGCCCTGCTTGGCTGGGCTCCCAAGGGAGAAAACGAAATCTTCACCCTGGAAGAGCTGGCCCAAGAGTTTGACGTGGCGGGCATCAGCAAGTCCCCCGCCATCTTCGACACCCAGAAGCTGAAAGCCATCAACGGCGCCTACATTCGCAAGCTCTCGGTGGAGGAATTTTTGGAAAAGGCCCTGCCCTACATCCGCCAGACCTGCAAGCGGGAGGACATCGACCTGAAGCTGCTGGCCCAGATGCTCCAGCCCCGCACCGAGCTGTTCACCGACATCCCCGATCAGGTGGACTTCATCGACGCCCTGCCGGACTACGATGTGGAGATGTACCGGCACAAGAAAATGAAGACCAACCCGGAAAACTCCCTGGTGAGCTTAAAGGAACTGCTCCCCGCCCTGGACGCCGTGGACGAAGGGGATTGGAACCTGGAAAAGATTCACGAAGTCTGCTTTGAGGTCATCGGCAAGCTGGGGGTGAAAAACGGAGTGGTGCTGTGGCCGCTGCGCACCGCCATCTCCGGCAAGCAGTTTACCCCCGGCGGCGGCATCGACCTGGCGGAGATTTTAGGCAAGAAGGAAACCATCGCCCGGATGAAGGACGGCATCGCCCGGCTGGAAGCGGCGGCGGGAGCCCAGGGGTAATTCCTCTCCCAAAAACAAACAGATAAAGCAAAGCCCACACGGAATCCGAAAGCCGTGTGGGCTTTTTGCTGCGCTAGTTTATTGTAACAAACGTTATTTCTCAATAAAAAGCAACATCTTCTGCTATCATTATCCTATAGCATTTGCCTACCGGTTTTTGCCGGGGCAGAAGGATAAAGTAAATTAACAGCGGCGGCTTGCCCCCACATCCGTTTTCTTGGTCCACAGGACACGAACGGAAAGAGGGGAGGGGATACCGTGGAAGTCAGTTGGTCTGATTTGATTCAATTTTGCTTACTGTTGGTGAGCATTGTTGGCTTAGTCTGGTCAATGACAAAAAAGAAGTGACCGCTCTGCGTACCAGGCTAGCGGTCACTTAATACCATAGCAGGGGACAAGCTGTTTTGCTTTGTCCTTCTGTTTTTATTTTACCCATTTATTGAAGTTCTGTCAAGGCCGCACCGCAGTCCTGCGGGGGAAACCAGTCATCAATGATAAGTATCTGCGTCGGTAAACCCTTCCTGGAAGGATTCCAAATACTTGAAGCTCAACCCCGTTCCCCGGCTCACTGCGCCGACGGGGTCCTCCACCACTTCCACCGGGATTTTAATCTCGTCCCGGATCAAATCGGACAGGCCCCGGATCAGGCTGCCGCCGCCGGTCATGTGGATGCCGCTGGTGTAGATGTCCCCCACCAGCTCCGGCGGGGTCTGTTCCAGCACCTGCTTAATTTTCTCCACAATCTTGTCCGCCAAGGGCCGCAGCACTTCGCAGAGGGTGGCTTCGTCCACCTGGATGGCCTGGGGGTACACCGTCAACAGGTTCCTGCCCTTGACGGTGCAGGTGTTGGAGGGATCGGGATGATAGACGCAGCCCACCTGTTTTTTCACGTTCTCCGCCATCCGCTGGCCGATGGACAGCTTGTAGCGGTTGAGGAAAAACCGGATGATTTCTTCGTCAAAGCTGTTGCCCGCCACCTTCAAGGACTGACTGAGCACAATGCCGTTTAAGCTGATCACCGCCACGTCGGTGGTGCCGCCGCCGATGTCCACCAGCAGGTTGCCCTTGGGCTCCAAAATGTCGATGCCGGCGCCCAACGCCGCCGCAATGGGCTCTTCGATGAGGTACACCTTCCGTGCCCCTGCCGCCAGAGCCGTCTCCACCACCGCCCGGCGCTCCACGTCGGTGGTGACGCTGGGAATGCAGATGACAATCCGGGGTTTGATGACGAAATTGCCGCAGACCTGCTTGATAAACTCCTTAATCATCAGTTCGGTGAGCTTATGGTTGCTGATGACCCCGTCTTTCAACGGCTTTTCTGCCACGATGTATTCCGGGGTTTTGCCCAGCATATCGTAGGCCTTTTTGCCCACCGCCACCACTTCTTCGGTTTTTTTGTTGTAGGCCACAATGCTGGGCTCGTTGAGCACCACGCCCTTGTCGCTGCGGCAGATCATAATCTTGGTGGTACCTAAGTCGATACCGATGTCAAATGAAGCCATGGAAACTGCTTCCTTTCTTTGAAATGGCAAAACAGAATAAAATCATTTCTATGCAGGGGATAGAATCCACAGCGTGGGATTCGAATCCACTGCGTGGGATTCGCCCGCCAGCCTTGGGAAGAAAAACGAACCCAATCTTCGGTTTGTTCAAAACTAGCCAAAGACTTGTTTCAGACCGAAAACTTTAAGATTCTCCTATTTCATCCATTGTAGCATATTTCTCGCCGCCCCGTCAACTCTCCAAATACGCCCCCAGCAGCCGTCCCAGGTTGGTGAACCGCACGCTTTTGCGGTTGTTCTCCACCATGAACCGCAAACGGCCCGGGTCCCCCACCAACACCAGCAGGCGCTTGGCACGGGTCATGGCGGTGTACAGCAGGTTGCGGTAGTACAGCTTGTCGTACCCCCCTAAAATGGGCATGACCACGGCGTCGAACTCGCTGCCCTGGCTTTTGTGGACAGTGATGGCGTAGGCCAGCTCCAGCTCGGCGGCCATCTGAAAGGTGTAGTAGGCGATGCGGCCGTCAAAGTCAATGGCGGCGGTTTTGCTGCCGGGGTCAATCATCCTTATAATGCCGATATCCCCGTTGAAAATCCCTTCCCCGTCCTCCTGTCCCCGCTTCCAGGGGATGTTGTAGTTGTTTTTGGTCTGCATCACCTTGTCCCGTTCCCGGTACAGGTAGCCCATGCTCTGGAACTCCCCTTTGGAGGGGTCCGGGGGGTTGAGCAGATTTTGCAGCATGGTGTTCAGCTGGGCGGTGCCCACCGTGCCTTTGCGCTGGGGACAGAGCACCTGCACCTGCTCCATGGCATCCAAATCGTAAGCCCTGGGCAGCCGCCGTGCCGCCAAATCCGCCACCAGCTGGGCCGCCAGGGGCTGGTTTAACTGCTTGAGGAAAAAGAAATCCTCCGCCCCCTGCCGGGACAGGTCCGGCATTTCCCCCGCCACCACGGCGTGGGCGTTGGTGATGATCCGGCTTTTGGCCGCCTGGCGGAACACCTGGGTCAGCCGCACCGTGGGGATGGCTTGCTGCTGCAATAAGTCCCACAGCACATTCCCCGCCCCCACGCTGGGGAGCTGGTGGTAGTCCCCCACCAGAATCAGCCGCCCATTGGGCTTGATTCCCCGCAGCAGGGCCTCCATCAGCAGGGTGTCCACCATGGACACCTCGTCCACCACCACTACGTCCGCCTTCAGGGGATTTTTCTCGTTGCGGCGGAAGGAGAGCAGCTCCCCGTCGTAGTCCACCTCCAGCAGCCGGTGGACGGTTTTGGCGTCCCGATGGGTGATTTCGCTCATCCGCTTGGCCGCCCGGCCGGTGGGGGCGCAGAGGGCCAGGGCATAGCCCTGCTCCTCCAGCAGGTCCAGCATGCCGTTGAGGGTGGTGGTTTTGCCGGTGCCGGGGCCCCCGGTGAGAATCAGCACTCCCCAGGAAAAGCAGTCCAAAATAGCCCGGCGCTGCAAGGCTTCGTACCGGATGCCGTGAGCTTCTTCCCAGGCGTCCACCGCCTGCTCCAAACCCCTGGGAGGCTCCAGCTCCACCCGCAGCATCCCGGCAATCCGGGCGGCAATGTACTGCTCCGCCAAAAAGTACTCCGGCAGGGAGATGGTCTCCCTGCCCAAATCGCAGCGGCAGAGCTGCTCCTCCTCCAAAGCGGCGTCCAGGGCCTGCTCCACGGTATCCGGGGGCTGGTCCAGCAGCTTGGCGGCGGTGGCCACCAGCCGATCTTTGGGCAGGGCGGTGTGGCCGTTTTGCAGATTGTGGGACAGGGTGTACTTCAGCCCCGCCGTCAGCCGCTCCTTCCCGTCCGGGGGAAGGCCAAAGGCTTTGGCCATGGCGTCGCAGGTGGGAAAGGGTACCCCGAACCGGGGGTCGCAGGCCAGGTAGGGGTTTTTCTTTAACAGGGTCACCGCCATCTCCCCGTAGGCCTTAAACAGGCTCACCGCCTGGGCCGACCCCACCCCGTAGGGGGTGAGGAGCAGCAGCAAACTCTGCACCCCGAACACCTGGCGGAACTGCTCCAAAAACCCGTCCAGCTTCTGCTGGGAAATGCCCTTGATCTCCAGAAGGCGCTGGGGCTCTTGATCCATCACCAGCAGGGTGTCGTCCCCGAAATGCTCCACCAGCTGGCGGGCCAATTTCGGGCCGATGCCTTTGATGACCCCGCCGGCCAGATACTTTTCAATGGCCTTGGAGGTGGAAGGGAGGGTGCGGGTGCAAAGCTCCACCTTGAACTGCTCCCCGTACACCGGGTGTTGGGTAAACCTCCCCCGGAGAGTCACTTCCTCCCCCTGGGAAATCCCCGGCATCTCCCCCACAGCGCTGATTAAGGTGCCTTCAGCGTCCAGGTCGACGACGGCAAAGCCGGTGTCCGGATTGGCGAAGACTACCTCTTCCACCGTGCCGGAAAGCTGGTCCAGCTCCTGTTTGCGAAAGGCCATGGGGTACACCTCCTTGCGATGCCTTTTTCCAAAGGGCAAATGATACTTCTATTATAACAAGCACACAAAAAATGTCAAACTATTGTTCTTGTTCCGACACACAAAAAACAGCCGCCGGAACCAGCCCGACAGCCGTATATGTACTAAAGATCCGTTTATTTATGATATGTCTTCCCCGCCAGGATGCAGAAGCACCGGTACAGCTGCTCCATCACCATCACCCTGGCCAGCTGGTGGGGAAAGGTCATGGGGGAGATGGACAGCTTCAGCTGCCCCTGGTTTTTCAGCTCCTCCCACAGCCCGTAGCTGCCTCCGATGAACAGGGCAAAGCTGCCGCTGCCCCCCACCCCCTGGGTTTGCAGGTAGGAAGCCAGCTTTTCGCTGCTCATCTCTTTTCCCTCAATGCACAGGGGAATCTTCACCGCTCCGGCGGGACATTTGGCCAGCAGGGCCTTGCCCTCCTCCTCCAGTCCTTTTTGAATCTGGGCGGGGGAAGGGTCGCCGGGCAGCCGGTATTCCGGCACTTCTACCAGGGTAAACTTGCAAAAACCGGAAAGCCGCTTCTGATACTCCGCCACCGCTTCCCGCCAATATTTTTCCTTACAGCTGCCCACGCAGATCAGCCACACTCGGTACATGCCGCTTCCTCCGTGGACACAATCCGGCCGTTGTTGATCCGGGGGGCTACCCACAGGGAAAAGTCTTCCCCCGGCACCGCCCCGGCCCCCAGCAGGGCGGACAGGGCGTTTTGGTAGGCCAGCTCCGGGCGGTTGTTTTCCTGGCTGAGATGCCCCAGCACAAACCGCTTCACCCCCGTTTTGGCCAGCTCCACCAGCTCGTTGGCGCAGTCGGTGTTGGACAAATGTCCCCGGCTGCCCACAATCCGCCGGCGGAGGAAGTAGGGATAGGGGCTGTGAGCCATCAGCTCTTCGTCGTAGTTGCTTTCCAGCAGCACCGTGTCGCAGCCGGAAAGGGCATGATGTATCTCCGGGGTCATCTGCCCCAGATCGGTGCAGACCATCACGGTCTGGTCCCCCTGCTCCACCCGGTAGCAGCAGCTTTGGGCGCTGTCGTGGGGGGTGGGGATAGCGATGAAGGACTGGCTGCCCAGGCTCACCGTCTCCCCCGGCTGAATGACCCGCAAATCCAAAGAGTAGTCCAAAATTCCCTTCTGCACCAAAGCATCCAGAGTGCCGGGGGTGCCGTACACCGGCAGGTGATGGCGCAGGGCAATCTTTTGCAGGCCGCTGACGTGGTCGGAATGCTCGTGGGTCACCAGCACCGCCTGGGGTGCGGAAAGGGAAATCCCTGCCAGAGCCAGCTGGGCGGCATAGTTGCGGATACCGATGCCGCCGTCGATGAGCAGTCCGGACTGGGGGGTGCCCACAAAGTGGCAGTTGCCCTTGGAGGAACTGCAAAGGGAGTAAAGCAGGGACATAAATTTGAAACATCCTTTCCGGGGTGGAATCTGAGAAAAACGCCCCGGTCAACGGGGCGGGGATTGATAAAATAGTGAAGAATGAAGAATGAATAGTGAATAATTATAGTTGATATTTTCCTTTGGAAAATATCTTCCATTGGACAAAGGCGAACGGGACGCTCTTGCAAAGCAATTTTGCAGGAGGAAAAGCCAACCAGCAAAGCCACCCCCTCAAGGGGAAGCCTTGTTGGAATTGGTGCGTCGTTTTACTTGAAAAGCAGGGGTCAACAAATCATAGCTGACCCGCTCGCTTTTCATCTCCGGTCTCTCAGTTTGCTTGTCTTAACGCCGCCGGGTCGGGCATGACGATTTTTTTCATGTCGCCCCCCAGACCCCGGATTTTTTCCACAATCTCTTCATAGCCCCGCTCGATGTGGTAGATGTCCTCGATTTCGGTGACCCCGTCGCAGGTCAAAGCGGCAATCACCATGGCGGCTCCGGCACGAAGGTCGGTGGCCCGCACCGGGGCAGCGGTGAAGTGGTCGATGCCTTCGATGATGGCGACCCGGCCTTCCACCGCAATGTCTGCGCCCATCCGGCGCAGCTCGTCCACATACTTAAACCGGTTCTCCCACACCCCTTCGGTGACCAGGCTGGTGCCCTGTGCCAGGCACAGCAGGGTGACGATCTGGGGCTGCATATCGGTGGGGAAGCCGGGATGGGGACGGGTCTTGATGTTGGTCTTTTGCAGAGGGCCCACATACCGCACCCGCACGGCGTCGTCAAATTCCGTAACCTCCGCCCCGATCTTTTGCAGCTTGGCAGTGATGCTTTCCAGATGCTTGGGGATGACGTTCTGCACCAGCACGTCCCCCTTGGTGGCCACTGCCGCCACCATATAGGTCCCCGCCTCAATCTGGTCGGGGATGATGGAGTATTCCGCCCCAAACAGGTGGTCTACCCCCCGGATTTTTATTACGTCGGTCCCCGCCCCCATGATGTTGGCGCCCATGGAGTTGAGGAAGTTGGCCAGGTCCACAATATGGGGTTCCTTGGCGGCGTTTTCGATGATGGTCATACCCTTGGCTTTCACCGCCGCCAGCATGACGTTGATGGTAGCTCCTACCGTCACCACATCGAAGTATATCCGAGCCCCGGTGAGCTGGTCCGCCCTCACATCAATCATGCCGTATTCCAGGCTGTAATCCGCCCCCAGGGTTTGGAATCCCTTCAGGTGCTGGTCGATGGGCCGCACTCCAAAGTTGCATCCTCCGGGCAGGCTGACCTTGGCCTGATGGAACCGGCCCAGCAGCGCTCCCAAAAAGTAGTAGGAAGCCCGCATATGCTTGGCCAGCTCATAGGGTACTTCCGGCACCGAAATACTGGCGGTATCAATCTCCACGGTGGAGCGGTTCAGGTACTTCACCTGAGCCCCCATCTCCCGGAGAATCTCTAAAATAATCCCCACATCGCTGATGTTGGGTACGTTTTCAATGACGCAAGGCCCTTCGGCCAAAATGGTGGCAGGCAGAATCCCCACAGCGGCGTTTTTCGCCCCGCTGATGGTCACCTTGCCCTGAAGGGGGTGGCCCCCATGAATCACATACTTCTCCAAACGGAATCTCCCCTTTTCTGTTGAAAGGAAACGGACGTTTGCGCAGCGGCGCAGATGCGCCTGTCTTATCAAAACGGCGAAACGGAAAGCCGTCCCGCCCGGAAAATTCTTTATCTTAAGTAGTATAACACATCTGTTCAAAAAAGGAAAGAGCTTCCAGCCAAGATTTCTCTTTTCCTGCTTCGGATTCTTTCCTTACCGAAACCATACATCATTTTTTCCTTTTTGTCAAGAAATCCAACACGGTTCTGACGGAATACATCAAAACGGGCTTTTCTTTCGGCAGTTCTTAGGGATTTTTTCCGGTTGGCTTCGCTGCCGGCCTCCCTTTTAAAAGCAAATCGGCTTTTTAAAATCTTGACAAGGTAGAAAAATCCGAGTATAATAAAAGCAGAAGGATAGAACCGACAACGGTTCGTCCCTGCATTGGATTACATGAAGTAACCGTTCAAGGGCCTAGTTTGAGCGGTTACTTTCTTTTTGTCCAAATATTGTAAAACACGTCCAAAGCGGTGATTGCCAACAATAAAAATGTGAACAAATCCGGCCAAGTAACGTAATTCATACCACTTCCCCCTTTCCAAAGAGGGAAGTATTTCTTTCGACATCACAAGAAATTATCCACCCCCTTTTCTCATCTCGCCAAACGGCGGAAGGCGAATCGAGAATCAGGGGCGTCAACCGCTGCCGTTGCAGATGGATTGGAACATCAATCCAAGGTTCTATCCTCCCCCGGGGAATTTCCCCGAGTAGGCTTGCGCCGTAAATTTATTATACCGATGCAGTCCTCTTTTGTCAAATGATACCGGAATGTTTTATAAAGGGAAACTGTTTGCGCCACGCCGCTTTCTGTCCAAACAAAAAAGGCCGAAGCCAACCGGCCTCGACCTTAGTATCCGACGGCGAACCGGTTCGATTCCCGTGGATTGTTTCCAACAAACCAAAAATATGGTTTTCCGTTTCTTTCAACAAAAGTTCACCCGGTTTTCGCCCTCGGGCGAAATTGCGGCCCGACTTTTGGCCGCAAAGGGCGGACTCAGGAACGTCAGTTACCTGACGTTCCGCAGCTTGTCGAAAAAGGGTTCGGATGTTTCCAGATTGACCCGCCCTCGGCTCTACGCCGTTGGGCGGGCGGATTCAAGTTCGTCACTTCCACAACTTTTTTGCAAGAATAAGACAGAAATAAGAATTTTTAGGACAAATAATTTCCATTGCAGGGGCTTTGCCCCTTGCAACCCCACAAGCCTTTAAAAAGGCTTGACCTAAATTTTACTTTTTCTACAGTCTGAGGAACGTCAGTTTCCTGACGTTCCGAACCGCTGTTTCAATTTGTCAAAGAAACTTTTTTGCTTGGCGTAATTTTTTTCGTTTAAGGTGTTTTCAAACTCTTTGAGTTTTGCCAAGCTCTCGCCCCGGACGTTTTTGGGCACCTCCACCACAATGTGGACGTACTGGTCCCCCCGGCCCCGGCCGTTGAGGGCGGTGACCCCCCGGCCCCGCAGCCGGAACACCGTGCCGGGCTGAGTGCCGGCGGGCATGGTGTACTTCACTTCCCCGTCGATGGTGGGCACCTTCAGCTCGCACCCCGCCACCGCCTGGTAGAAGCTCACCGGGAAGTCGCAATGGATGTCGTAGCCGTCCCGCTCAAACACCGGGTCAGGCCGCACCGTCACCGCAACCCCCAAGTCCCCGGCAGGGCCGCCGTTGGATCCGGCATTGCCCTGGCCCCGGACCGCTAAGGTCTGGCCGTCGTCGATGCCGGCAGGGACGTTGACCTGGATGGTCTTGCGGACATTTTCCCGCCCCGTTCCGCCGCACTTGGCGCAGGGGTCGTTGATGATCTGTCCCTTGCCCCCGCACTTGGGACAGGGCCGGGAGGTGCTCATGCTGCCCAGAGGCGTGCGCTGAACGTACTGCACCTGGCCGGTGCCATGGCAGTCCGGACAGGTCTGGGGGCTTTTCCCCGCAGCGCAGCCGGTGCCGTGGCAGGCGGAACAGTTTTCCTGCCGGTTGATGGTTACGGTTTTGGTACAGCCGTGGCAGGCTTCCATAAAGTCCAGCACAATGCTGGTGCGGATGTCGCTGCCCCGGCGGGGTGCGTTGGGGTTGGCACGGCGGGTGCTGCCCCCGAAACCGCCTCCGAAGAAGCTCTCGAAGATGTCCCCTAAATCGGAGAAACCGCCAAATCCCCCGGCCCCTCCCGGACCGCCTGCCCCGTAGTTGGGGTCCACCCCGGCGTGGCCGAACCGGTCGTACTTGGCCCGCTTCTGCTCATCGCTGAGCACCTCGTAGGCTTCGTTGACCTCTTTGAATTTTTGTTCTGCTTCTTTGTCCCCAGGGTGCAGGTCGGGGTGGTACTGCTTGGCCAGCTTGTGGTAGGCTTTTTTAATTTCGTCCTGCCCGGCGCCTTTTTGCACCCCCAGCACCTCGTAATAATCTCTCTTATCCGCCACGGTTGTTCCCCCTCAAACGGGACAGATTCCAGACTCAGACCCAGTATTCCCCGGGCCGGGTCTGGAATGCTATCCGCTGACTGTTTTTCTCTTATGTGGTTATTGCAACGGTTTCTGCGGCGCTAAAGCACCGGAAGAAACCCTCGCCCAACAACGATCCTCAGCAAAACGTCGCCAGACGTTTTGATTATTTCACTTCAGTGAAGTCGGCGTCCACATAGCCGTCGTCGCCGCCGTTGTTATTGTTGTTCTGGCCGCCGGGGTTGCCGCCCATGTTGTTGGGACCGGCCTGACCCTGGGCTGCCTGCTGCTGAGCCGCCGCCTGCTGGTACATCTTTTCGCTGATGGCGTAGAAGGCCTTTTGCAGTTCCTCCTGCTTTGCCTTGATGTCGTCGATGTTGGTTCCCTTCAGGGCTTCCTTCAAGGCGTCGATCTTGGGCTGGACGGTATCCTTATCCGCCTGGGTGATCTTATCCCCGGCGTCGCTCATGGCCTTCTCGCACTGGAAAATCAGCTGGTCGGCGCCGTTGCGGGTGTCCACCTCTTCCTTGCGCTTCTTATCCTCGGCAGCGTAGGCCTGGGCTTCCTTCACCGCTTTATCAATGTCTTCCTTGGACATATTGGTGGAGGAGGTAATGGTGATCTGCTGCTCCTTGCCGGTGCCCAAATCCTTGGCGGAAACGTGGACAATGCCGTTGGCGTCGATGTCGAAGGTCACTTCGATCTGAGGCACCCCACGGGGAGCGGGGGCAATGCCGTCCAGATGGAACATACCCAGGCTCTTGTTGTCCTTGGCAAATTCCCGTTCGCCCTGGAGAATGTGGATTTCCACACTGGTCTGGCCGTCGGCGGCGGTGGAGTAAATCTGGCTCTTCTTGGTGGGGATGGTGGTGTTCCGCTCAATCATCTTGGTGCAGACGCCGCCCAGGGTTTCAATGCCCAGGCTCAGGGGAGTGACGTCCAGCAGCAGCAGGCCCTTGACCTCGCCGCCCAGCACGCCGCCCTGGATGGAAGCGCCGATAGCCACGCATTCATCGGGGTTGATGCCCTTGAAGCCTTCCTTGCCCATGATGTTCTTTACCGCTTCCTGCACGGCGGGAATCCGGGAAGAACCGCCTACCAGCAGAATCTTGTTCAAATCGTTGGGGCTCAAACCGGAGTCGCTGAGAGCCTGGCGCACCGGGCCCATGGTCTTTTCCACCAAATCGGCGGTGAGCTCATTGAACTTGGCCCGGGTGAGGGTCATGTCCAGGTGCTTGGGGCCGTTGGCGTCGGCGGTGATGAAGGGCAGGTTGATCTGGCTGGTGGTGACGTTACTCAGCTCGATCTTGGCCTTTTCCGCCGCTTCCTTTAACCGCTGCATGGCCATGTTGTCATTGGACAGGTCCACGCCCTGTTCCTGCTTAAAGGAGGAAACCATCCAGTCGATGATCCGCTGGTCGAAGTCGTCGCCGCCCAGCTTGTTGTTGCCGGCGGTGGCCAGCACTTCCTGCACCCCGTCGCCCATCTCAATGATGGACACGTCGAAAGTGCCGCCGCCCAGGTCGTAGACCATGATCTTCTGTTCCTGTTCCTTATCCACACCGTAAGCCAACGCGGCGGCGGTGGGCTCGTTGATAATCCGCTTTACGTCCAGTCCGGCGATTTTACCGGCGTCCTTGGTGGCCTGGCGCTGGCTGTCGGTGAAGTAAGCGGGGACGGTAATCACCGCTTCGGTGACGGTTTCGCCCAGGTAGGCTTCCGCGTCTGCCTTCAGCTTTTGCAGAATCATGGCGCTGATTTCCTGGGGAGAATAGGCCTTGCCGTCAATGGTCACACGGTAGTCGCTGCCCATGTGGCGCTTGATGGAGGAGATGGTGCGGTCATGGTTGGTGACTGCCTGACGCTTTGCCACCTGGCCTACCATCCGCTCGCCGTTTTTGCCGAATGCCACCACAGAGGGGGTGGTCCGAGCGCCTTCGCTGTTGGGGATGACCACCGGTTCGCCGTTTTCCATCACGGCCACGCAGGAGTTGGTGGTGCCCAAGTCAATACCAATAATCTTTCCCATAGTATACTACCTCCAAAAATTGTGAATTATAAATTTCTATCATAAATCTAAAGGGTTCGCTTAAATTAAATGAAATGCTAGGAAACAAGTCTAGCGTCTTGCCTCCCTCTGATGAGGGAGGTGTCCATGCCATCGGCATGGGCGGAGGGAGAGAAAACAGCCTGTTTTGCACTTCCTAAGATAGAGTGATCTTTCTCGCTTTCTCTCCCCCAGTCAGCTTCGCTGACAGCCCCCTCGTCAAAGGGGGCCAAGGCCGCTAGCGACCTTTTTCGACAAGCTGGACTTCCCCTTGAGAGGAAAGCTTTGTCCGCTCAAGGACGGTGGGCGGTATCCGCAGTTTCCAACCGCTCCCCTCAGGGGAGCCACCCGCAGTCCCGAACGGTTCCGGCGAAGCCGGATGGCAGGCCGGACATCTGGCCTGGCAAGTGAGGGATTTCATAAGTCATTTTCTATGACTTATGGGTTGGCCACCACCACCATGGCGTGCCTTACCACCTTATCCCCCATCTTATACCCCTTCTGGAACACCTGGCAAACGGTGTTCTCGGGGTACTGGTCGTCCTGCACCTGATTCACCGCATTGTGCAGATTGGGGTCAAAGGGCTTGCCCAGGGCTTCGATCTCCTCAATGCCCAGGTTTTTCAGCATATCCGAAAACTGGGTGGAGAGCATCTGGATGCCCTTGTAAAACTCGGTGTCGGAGCAGGGACAGCTCAGCGCCCGCTCGAAGTTGTCGATTAAGGAAATGATGGGCTCGGCGCACCCTGCCTTCACATGGGCCGCCAGCTCCTCCTTCTCCCGCACGGTGCGCTTGCGGAAATTGTCAAACTCCGCAATCTTGCGCAGAAGCTGGTCCTTGAGCTGGGCGTTTTCCTCGGTGAGCTTTTTCACCTCAGAATCCTCTGCCGGGCTGGGCTGCTCTTTGCTTTCTTCCGGTTGGTCTTCCGGCTTTTTGGCTTCTTGTTCCGGCTGGGCCGGGTTGGCTTCCGGCTGCTGTTCCGGCTTGCCTTTTTTGGCTTTTTTCATTTCATTCTCCGTCATCAGATCGCCCTTCCTTATGTTCTTCTTCCACGAATTGTCCTAACTGCCGGGATAAGCTCTGGGAGAAATATTCGGTGTAGGGGATGAGCTTTCGATAATCCAGCCGCACCGGACCGATGATTCCCAAGCTCCCCCCGGGGTGGCTGCCCATTTGATAGGGCGCCAAAAGCAGGGAGGAATTGCTCACCGCAAAGGGGGAATCCTCTTTGCCGAAGATCACCTGCACCCCGCCGAAGGCCCCGCCCAGCAACTGAGCCAGCTGATTCTTTTCTTCCAAGAACCGCACCAGGCCGCTGCTGTCAAACCCGGGGCGGAGGAGGAGCTTCCCTTCCCCGCTGATGTTGATGTTCTGCCGGTAAAACTGCTCGCTGAGCTCGTACACCGCATGGAGCAGGGGGCTTAAAGAAAGCATGTAGCTTCCCATGGCCACCGCCAGCTTCTGCCGCTGGGCGGGGTTCAAGTCCCTGGGAGACTGGCCCACCAGATTTTCCCTGAGAAAATTTTCAAAGAAGGTGAGCTGCTCCTGAGTCAAATCCACGCTGAGCCGGCACATTCGGTTTTTGATGTCCCCCGAAGAGGTAATCATCAGCAAAGCGTACAGCCGTTTCCCGGCGGGAATCACCTCTACCTGGCTGATCACCGTGAACCGGGGCAGGTTGCTGGCGTTGACCACCGCAAGCTGGGTGATCTCGCTCAAGGCGTCCGCAGCGTTTTGCACCACCGTCTCAGCGTTGGCGCCGTCCCCCTGGTCCAGGCGGCAGTCGATCTCCTCCCGTTCCCGGGGAGAGAGCACATAGGGCTGCATCAGGTGTTCGATATAGTACCGGCACCCGGCCACCGTGGGAATCCGCCCGGCGGAGGTGTGGGGCTGTTCCAGATACCCTTCCCGTTCCAAGGCAGCCATGTCGTTTCGGATGGTGGCGCTGGAGACGTTTAAGGACCCGTGCTCCAACACCGCCTTGCTCCCCACCGGCTCCCCGGTGCGGAGATAATGCTCTACAACGGCAGCCAGCACAATCTGTTTGCGCCCTGCCAATCCCATGGCCTTTCACCTCGATTGTTCCCGAAATGGTGCTGAAAAAACAGGATGGGGAACCTTTTTCATGTTACCTGTTTTCTTTAGCACTCCTCTTTCCTGAGTGCTAAACCTACTGTACCACCAAGGGCCAGACAAGTCAAGTACAGGATTCGGATATTTTGTAAATTATGTTTTAACAAACCATCCCTCTCCCAATCCCAGGCCGAAAACGGTTGTGCCGGGGAAAAAAATATGATAAAATAACAAAGTCAGCTGCACGGATGCTGCGGTTTGGCCGGTTTGGCCCAATCCACTGCCCTGGGAGCAGCCTGGCGAAGGAGGCCGAAACCATGGAGGAAAAAACCCCAACCCAATCCCCATTGGAGGAGAAACTGTCCACCCCTCTTCCGGAAGCACCCATCCCGCCCGGAGAGGAAGAAGACCTTCTCCGGCTGGAAAGCGATATGAATGCCCCGGTCCGGGAGGACGACCCTGCCCCGGAAGAAGACGCGGAGGAGGAAGATCAGACCGAAGTGGACGAGGATGACGAGGACGAAGATGAAGTCAGCGACCAGCCGCCCCCGGTGGAAGAGGGGGAGCGGTTCCGAATCACCGTCCATTTGGTGGCCCAAGATTATCTCGCCTCCATGCTGTTTAACTACTACGTCAACGGCTGGTACAACACCGCCTTGGCGATTCTGGTGTTTTTGGTGGGGGTAGGCACCCTGTTCTGGGGTTCCTATCTGGTGGCGGCCATCTGCCTGCTCTACCCCTTTGCCATGCTGCTGATTAACCGCATCCGGTTCGGCCGGTACTGCAAGAAGACCTATGTGAAAGCCCGGGTGTTCGACCTCATCGGCAACGACGAAATCGGCTTTTTAGTGTACAGCCACCAAACCGGCAAAACCAGCCAGGTGAAGTACCCCCAGATTAAGTCGGTGATTGAGACCAAGCGCCACTACTTCCTCACCTGCAAGCAGAACCGGTTCCAGATTATCTTCCCCAAGCGGGAGACCCCCAAAACCGCAGTCTACGCCCTGAAGAATCTGCTGCGGGAACACCTGACCTATCAGCAGTACCGGTTTAAGAAAGAGAAATGATGGGTACAGCTATCCGAGCGGGGTTCTGCCGGGTTTGGAAAAGATCCCTGCCCGGGTTGACAGAGGGGCCAAAAAACAGTATAATGGAAATAGAAAAAGGATAAGACCGGAAACGGTTGACCCTTTGATTTAGCTGTTAAGAAAACAGCCGCTCAAGCGCCAAATCGAGCGGCTGTTTTCATTTTGTCCGATTGTTCTTCCAAGCAAAATATGCCAGAAGAGCAGACAAAACTGTCTGGATGAACAGGAAAAAATCTTCCCATGTCATCTCACCCCCTCCCTTCAAGCAAAATAACTTGACGGATGTACAGGGGATCAACCACTCCCGTTTGAAATGCCTTATCCTTCCCCCGCCGAAGCAGGTGGGCTTTCGCCGTAGCCTGATTATAGCAAAAAATGACATTCCTGTCAATTTCCCCATAAGGCAATGGGGCTAACTTCTGTTTGGCTTTTCTGCAAACCGGTGCGGCCAAGGATGAGGTGCGGCATGGGTGAACCCATTTCATCTCAGGGAAATTTAGCAGACAATTTTTGCGGTACGTCACGGTTTTTGCCGGTGAAAAATTCCCCTTTCCCCCTCATCAGCCGCCTGCGGCGGCAGCTTCCCCCCTGGGGGAAGCCTTTGTCCCGGCATTCCTTTTCCATCCCCTATTGAAGGCTGATTACAGGCAATCCGTGAGGGATTTGCGTAAAAGCTGCCAAGGAGATTGCAAATATTTTTTCGACAAACTGAAACAACCGCCCATCTAAGGAGCGGTTGTTTTTCCTTTCTCACTGCTTCTCACCGCAGATGCCGGTACTTGGTCTTGCCGCCTCTGCCCTTCTTTTTCCGTTTGGGCCGCACCAGAATCAGAATCACCACCAGCACCACAATGACCACAAGAGCCAGAATCACCCAGATGTTGGTGAAAAACTGCCCGATCTGATAGAAGGTCCAGCTGACCCAGCTCACCTCTACGTCCTCGGTGGCCACCAAATCCACCGTGGCCAGGGTCTCGTCCTGAAGCCGCAGCTCCAGGCTGCCCAGCACATCCCCCTTGTGCACCGGGGCCAGAATCTCATCGTTGACGGTGGCCACCTTCTGGATGGTGGACAGGTCCAGCAAATCCTCGTTGGGAATCAGGCAGATGACGTCCTGGGCGGGGGAAAGCAGCACATAGTTCTTGCCGCTGGCCAGCTGGACGTTGGCTTCCTCGATATAGTCCCCGGTGGTGACCACCGTGCGGGTGGCGAAGGTGTCGAAGGCCCAGTCGTAGAGGTTGATGGTGTCGATGTAGGTGTAGTTGGTGGCGTTTCCGGCGTCATCCAAATTCTGGGCTCCCATCACCACGCAGATGTAGTTGAAGCCGTCCTTGCTCCCCGCCGTCACCAGATTTTTGGTGTTTTGGTCGGTGGTGCCGGTTTTCACTCCCCGGCTGTATTCGTAGTAATACTCGTTGCCTTCCCGCACCATAGCGTTGGTGTGTACCACCACCTGCTTGTCCCGCAGATTGGTGGGGGAAATATAATAGTTGTCGGTGGAGGAAATCACGTCGAAAATCTGCTGGGACTGGGCCTTGCTGTCCGCATCCAGGGGCCGGTCGTCGTAGATGGGCATATTGTAGGCGTACTGGGTAATCAGGTACATATCCCGAGCGGTGGAATACTGATTGGGGTCGTCCAGGCCATGGGCGTTGGTGAAGTGGGTGTTGGTACAGCCAATCTCCTGGGCCTTGGCGTTCATGGCGTCGATAAAGGGCTGCTGGTCTCCGTTCCCGTAATACTCGGCAATCATGCTGGCGGCTTCACAGGCGGAGTTGAGCATCAAGGCGTAGAGGAGGTTGCGCAGGGTCACCGTTTCCCCCACCAAAATACCGGCGTTGGAGGCGTCCCGGCCGTAAAGCTCGTCCTGCACCGCCCGGGACATGGTGATAGTGGTGCCGTCCAAATCCGACCAGGTCTCCACGGCGATGATAAAGGTCATGATCTTCACCAAAGAAGCGGGGAGCATCTGCTGGTCCGCATTTTTCTCGTACACCACGGTGCCGGTGTCGGTGTTCACCAAAATGGCGGATTCACTGTGGACTTCAAAGGTGTCGGGGGTATAGGTCAGAGCGGAGGTGCTCAAGGGAGTAATCAGCAGCACCACGCTGGCCAGCGCCGCCAGGGCTGCGGTAAAAGGTTTTTTCCAGTTCAATCTATTCACAATCCTTTTCGGTATTCTCAAGGTCATATCCCCGCCCAAGGGGGGTCTGCATTTCATGATACCACACCGGTCAACCCTTGGCAAGGAGGATTCTTTTTTAGAATACCCCAAAACTGTGACAGGATTATGAAATTTCAAAAGAAAATCCCCGTCTTAAGAAAAGATTATGATTCCCAACGCCAGCTCTTTCTCCCGCCCCTTGATTTCCGGCGCAAATGCCCTATAATAAACATAGAAACCAACCGGACTGGAGGCGTCCCTTATGGAACAGCAGACCCTTTTTCAGCACCCCGACGACGCCCCCCTGGCCGCCCGGCTGCGTCCCCAAACCCTGGATGAGATTGTGGGACAGCAGCACCTGCTGGGGCCGGGGAAGGTGCTGCGCCGCCTCATCGAAAGCGACCGTATCTCCTCCATGATTTTCTGGGGGCCGCCGGGGGTGGGCAAAACCACCCTGGCCCGGGTCATCGCCCACCGCACCCAGGCGGCATTCCTGGATTTTTCCGCCGTCACCAGCGGGATTAAGGAAATCCGGGGGGTGATGCAGCAGGCGGAGGACAACCGCCGGTTCGGTTCCCGGACCATTGTGTTTGTGGACGAAATCCACCGGTTCAACAAGGCCCAGCAGGACGCCTTTTTGCCCTTTGTGGAAAAGGGGAGCATCATCCTCATCGGCGCCACCACCGAAAACCCCTCCTTTGAGGTCAACGGGGCGCTGCTGAGCCGGTGCAAGGTGTTTGTTCTCCAAAGCCTTTCCGCCCAGGATTTGACCGCCCTGCTCCGCCGGGCCCTCACCGACCCTCGCGGCTTCGGGGGGCAGAAGGTGAACATCGCCCCGCAGCTGCTCACCGCCATCGCCAACTTCGCCAACGGGGACGCCCGCACTGCCCTGTCCACCCTGGAGATGGTGGTGCTCAACGGGCAGACGGAGGGGGATACCGTCACCGTCACCCCGGAAATTTTGGAGCAGTGCACCTCCAAAAAGACCCTGCTCTACGACAAGCAGGGGGAGGAGCACTACAACCTGATTTCCGCCCTCCACAAGTCCATGCGCAACTCCGACCCGGATGCGGCAGTGTACTGGCTGGCCCGGATGCTGGAGGCGGGGGAAGACCCTTTGTACGTTGCCCGGCGGCTGATTCGGTTTGCCAGCGAGGATGTGGGGCTGGCGGACCCCCGGGCGCTGGAGATGGCGGTGGCTGCCTACCAGGCCAGCCACTACATCGGGATGCCGGAGTGCAACTTAAATCTCACCCAGGCGGTGGTGTACCTCTCCCTGGCCCCCAAGTCCAACGCCCTGGACGTGGCCTACCAGTACGCCAAACAGGACGCCCTGACCCAGCTGGCGGAGCCGGTGCCTCTGGTGATCCGCAACGCCCCCACCAGGCTGATGAAGGAGCTTCACTACGGAGAGGGCTACCAGTACGCCCACCACACCCAGGACAAGCTCACCACCATGCAGTGCCTGCCGGATTCCCTGGCGGGCCGGGAATACTACCGCCCCACCCGGCAGGGAGTGGAAGGGAAGTTTAAAGACAGGCTGGAGCAGATTAAGGAATGGAAGCGGCGGCACAGGGAGGAGAAGGAGAAATGAAGAGTGAAGAATGAAGAATGAATAGTTCAGGTTGATTCTCCCTGCGGTCGAATCTTCCATTGGGAAAAGAAGGAAAATTGTGGATGGGATGTGGTTTGGCCAGTTGAAATAAAAGCCGTAAATTTCTTATTTTATCGGAATAATTTTCCTATTTTGCATAACTTTTCTGATTGCAACTGCGTTCCAATTTCTTTTTTAATGGAAGAGACCAAGCGCAGCGCAGGTCTCAACCAAAATTATTCATTATTCACTATTCATTCTTCATTATTTCTTCAAATTCCCCCCCTAGGAAAACAGCAGAAAATATGCTACAATAGCATGGTACGGGGAGGGAATCAACATGATCTACATCACCGGGGATCTCCACGGAGATCTGGAACGGTTCAAGGAAAAGAACATGAAGCAGTTAAAGCCCGGGGACACCCTGCTGGTCTGCGGGGACTTCGGGTTTATCTGGGACGGCAGCAAACAGGAAAAGGCCGCCTTAAAATATCTCAGCAAGCTGAAGTACAACATCCTCTTTGTGGAGGGGTTAAACGAAAACTTCGACCGGCTGGAGGAGTACCCCACCGAGGAATACTGCGGCGGCATGGTTCACACCATCGCTCCCAACATCCGCCACCTCTGCCGGGGGGAAATCTTCACCATCGAGGACACCACTATCTTTGCCTTCGGCGGAGGCGATCCGGTGGAGGATTTAGAGGAGATGACCCAGGAAAAGGCCCACGCCCTGCGGCTTCCGGTGCTGGAGCAGACCGACAAAGCCTTAAACCGGCTGGGGCTCAACGGGGATCAGGTGGATGTGATCCTCACCCACGACGCCCCGGGGAAAATCAAGCAGTTTATGAACCTCAACGAGAACGACACCGCCTTGGGATTTCTCCATCAGTTTTTGCAGCGCATCAGCGAGCTGGTGGATTTTAAGATGTGGTTCTTCGGCCGCTACCACAAGGACAAAGCCATCCCGCCCCGGTACCGGGCTATGTTTAAGGATGTGGTGCCGGTGCAGGTTTCAAAAAAATCATAAAACGTCTTTCATTGCAAAAAAGCAACCGTCCAAGTGTTCGTCAGACGGTTGCTTTCTTATTTGTCTTGTTTTTGTGGAGCGGAGCCGTTTCGGTCAGTACGGGACAGAACACCCTGGCCTTGATTGCGACTCCAAAACGTCCCCTTTGTCAACCCAGATCAAGGGGATGTTTTTGTTTCAGCCGGTTTACAGCGCAGCCACAATGGCGTCTCCCATGCCCTTGCAGCCCACGGCAATCTCCCCTTCCGGAGAAATCCGGCTGCGGATGTCGGGGGTGCGGTAGCCCTGCTCCAACACCTTCCGGACGGCGGCTTCGATGTCGTCCGCTTCCTTGTCCATGTCGAAGGAGTACCGCAGCATCATGGCGGCGGAAAGGATGGTGGCGATGGGGTTGGCCAGATCCTTCCCGGCAATGTCCGGGGCGGAGCCGTGGCTGGGCTCGTACAGGCCGAACTTGGTCTCGTTCAGGCTGGCGCTGGACAGCATCCCGATGGAACCGGTAACCATGCTGGCTTCGTCGGAGAGGATGTCCCCGAACATATTCTCGGTGAGGATTACGTCAAACTGCTTTGGGTCCTTCACCAGCTGCATGGCGCAGTTGTCCACCAGCATATCGGTGAGCTCCACTTCCGGGTAGCTTTCTGCCACTTCGTGGACAATCTTCTTCCACAGCCGGGAAGAATCCAGCACGTTGGACTTCTCCACGCTGGTGACGTGGCAGCGGCGCTTCTTGGCAATCTCAAAGCCCTTGACGGCAATCCGGCGGATCTCGCTTTCGCTGTACCGCAAATCGTCGTGGGCCACCAGCTCCCCGTTTTCCTCGTTGGTTTCGTGGGTGCCGAAGTACAACCCTCCGGTGAGCTCCCGGACCACGATCATATCAAAGCCGTCCCCAATGATGTCCTCCCGCAACGGGCAGGCTTCCTTCAACTGAGGGTACAGGTAGGCGGGACGGAGGTTGGCAAACAATCCTAATCCCTTGCGGATTTGGAGCAGTCCCTTTTCCGGGCGGAGGTGTCCGGGCTGGCTGTCCCACTTGGGGCCGCCCACGCTGCCCAGCAACACCGCATCGCTGGCCTTGGCGTCGGCCAGAGCCTGGTCGGTGAGGGGAACGCCGGTGGCGTCGATGGATTCGCCCCCCATGAGCACTCGCTGGTAGTGGAAGGTGTGGCCGTACTTTTCACAGATTTTGTCCAGCACCCGCACCGCCTGATCCACGATTTCCGGGCCGATGCCGTCGCCCTTAATCAGCGCAATCTTCTTTTCCATAGCACAGTCCTCCTTACCCTTTGATGGAATTCATCAAACCGCCCTTGGCGATGATGTCCTTGATAAAGTCCGGGAAGGGCTGAGCCTGGAAAGACTGGCCGGTGGTCAAATCGGTGATGACCCCGGTGTCGAAGTCCACCTTCACCTCATCCCCGGCGGAGATGTGGTCGGCGGCTTCGGGGCATTCCAGAATAGCCAGGCCGATGTTGATGGCGTTGCGGTAGAAAATCCGGGCAAAGGTCTTGGCAATGACGCAGGAGATACCGGCGGTCTTGATGGCCAAGGGGGCGTGTTCCCGGGAGGAACCGCAGCCGAAGTTGTAATCCGCCACCATAATGTCTCCGGGCTTCACCCGGGTCACGAAGTCAGGGTCGATGTCCACCATGCAGTGGCTGGCCAATTCTTTGGCGTCGGAGGTATTCAGATACCGGGCGGGGATAATCACGTCGGTATCCACATTGTCGCCGTATTTATGGACGGTGCCTTGTGCGATCATGAGGATCAGTCCTTTCACTGGAAGTTGGAGGTCTTGAAGTTTAGGTCCAGCCTTTTCAAAGGCTGGCGGGTGCAGGGCAGCGCCCTGCAAACAAATCGGAGTCCTTTTGTAGGGGTCCGTGGCAGTTAAATCCTGTAGCCGGGGTGAGGAAGGCGGAATTTAAAACCAGCGGCCCGATGTGAAACGGGGGCCGTCAACCGTTTGCCGGGCTCTAACGGTCAAACCCTCGACCTGCCCGCCTGCTCTGCGCAGGGGCAGGCCTGTTTTTTGTCCGCCCGTTCTCTACTGGCCCGGTCAGCCTTTCCACCATTATCATTGCAGTTGTTTCCAAAAAGCAGAGGCAAGTTGCCTGAGCGGAATCAGGATGGAAAAGAAACCTTTGTGGGGCAAGTTCCACCGGCTTTTGCGAAGCAAAATAGCGGCCGGCCTTTTTGGCCGCTAAGGTGGGACTTGGGCAGGTCAAAGACCTGTCGTTTCACCCCACACCCTGAGAAGCTTTTTTGAAAAAAGCTTCACCAAAAAACTTTTAAGTTTTATTCCGCCGCCATAATCGTCGCCGGGTCAGTAATCTTGCCGGTCACGGCGCTTGCCGCCGCCACCGCCGGGCTGGCCAGGTAGACTTCGCTGGTGATGTGCCCCATCCGGCCCACAAAGTTCCGGTTGGTGGTGCTCACCGCTTTCTCCCCTTCCGCCAAAATACCCATGTGACCGCCTAAGCAGGGACCGCAGGTGGGGGTGGAAACGATGCAGCCCGCCTCGATAAAGGCTTCCAGCCACCCACGCTTCAGGGCTTCCAAATAAATGGCCTGGGTGCCGGGGATGATGATGGCCCGCACGTCCTTGGCCACCTTCCGGCCCTTGAGAATCTTGTAGGCCGCTTCCAAATCGCTCAGCCGCCCGTTGGTGCAGGAGCCGATGACCACCTGGTCGATGGCGATGTCGGGAATCTGGTCGAAGGTGCGGGTGTTGTCCGGCAGATGGGGGAAGGAGACGGTGGACTGCACCTTGCTCAGATCAATCTCAATGACCTGCTCGTACTGGGCATCCTCGTCGGCTTTGTACACCTTGTACTCCCGCTTCACCCGCTGGTTGACGTAGGCCAGGGTGATGTCGTCCACCTCGAAGATGCCGTTTTTCGCTCCGGCTTCAATGGCCATGTTGGCCATGCAGAGGCGGTCGTCCATGGACAGGCTCTTCAGGCCGGGGCCGGTGAACTCCATGGATTTGTACAAAGCGCCGTCCACCCCAATCATGCCGATGATGTGCAGAATCACGTCCTTGCCGGACACCCAGCCCTGCAATGCACCGGTGAGGACAAACTTAATGGCGCTGGGTACCTTGAACCAGGCCTGGCCGGTAGCCATGCCGGCGGCCATATCGGTGGAACCCACCCCGGTGGAGAAGGCACCCACGGCACCGTAGGTGCAGGTATGGCTGTCGGCGCCGATGATGCAGTCGCCGGGGGCCACAATGCCCTGCTCCGGAAGGAGTGCGTGCTCAATGCCCATCTGCCCCACATCGAAGTAGTTGTCGATGTCGTACTTCCGGGCAAAGGTACGCACCTGCTTACACTGCTGAGCGGCCTTAATGTCCTTGTTGGGGGTGAAGTGGTCCATCACCAGGGAGATTTTGCTTTTGTGGAAGACGTGGTCGAAGCCCGCCTTTTCAAATTCATTGATGGCCACCGGGGAGGTGATGTCGTTGCCCAACACCATGTCCAGGTTGGCACGGATGAGTTGGCCGGGAACAACGGAATCCAAACCGGCGTGGGCGGCCAGGATTTTTTGGGTCATGGTCATACCCATGAGAATCAGTCCTTTCACTGGAAGTTGGATAGTATCAAAACTGGAAGTTTTCGGTCAAGCCTTTTTCAAAAGGCTTGTGGGGATGCAAGGGGCAAAGCCCCTGCAAAAATATCTTTTGAATCTTATTTCGCACCAGGCAGCTTACCTCAGCGAATCGAGTGCAAAGTAAATCATAATGGGGGAGGCCGAAGCCGTGCGAGTCGTGGTACCCGGCTTTTAAAACCGGCCCCGGACGACTGCCGTAGGCAGAGGGAGGGGGCAATCGTTTAACATGGTCAAACCCTCGACCTGCCCGCCTGCTCTGCGCAGGGGCAGGCTTGTTTTTTGTCCGCCCGTTCCCGACTGGCCCGGTCAGCATTTCCACCATTATCATGGCAGCTGCTCCCAGAAAGCAGAGGCAAGTTGCCTGGGTGGAATCAGGATGGAAAAGAAAAAAGAAGTCTTTGTGGGGCGTCTGCCCCACACCCTGAGAAGCTTTTTTGAAAAAAAGCTTCACCAAAAAACTTTAAGTTATTTCCGCACCTGGTTGATGGCGCTGACCAAGGCAAAAATGGAAGCGGCGATAATATCACTATGCTCCCCGACGCCCCAGTACACCGTCCCCTGGTACTCAATGCCCACATAAGCCACGGCCTGGCTCTTGCTGGACTGGGTCAAGGCGTGCTCGGTGTAGGCTACAATGGTGTAGTTCATCCCCAGAATCTCCTTGGCGGCGTTGCTCACCGCATCCAACCGCCCGTTGCCGGACGCGGTGGCAGTGCGGCGCACCCCTTTGTCCTCCAAGGTCAAATCCACGGTGATGTCCTCCCCATGGCGGCGGAAGTGGTAATCCGCCAAGGTTACCGCCCCTTCCACATGACAGTACGCCTTGCGGAAGATGGAGAACACCTCGTCGGCGCTCAGCTCCTTGTGGGCGTGGTCGGAGACACTCTTGACCCGGTACCCGAAGTGCTCCCGCATTTTCGGCGGCAGGTGGTAGCCGAACTTCTGCTCCAGCAGATAGCCGATGCCCCCCTTGCCGGACTGGGAGTTGATTCGGATGACGTCCTTCTCGTATTCCCGGCCCACGTCCTTGGGGTCGATGGGCAGATAGGGCACCGTCCACTGGTGGAGGTTCTTTTCCTTGCGCCAATCCATGCCCTTGGCGATGGCGTCCTGATGGGAGCCGGAGAAGGCGGCAAACACCAGCTTGCCCGCATAGGGCTGACGGTCTCCTACCGGCATTTTGGTGGCCTTTTCATAGGCGGTCACCGTCTCGTTCATGTTGGAGAAGTCCAGCTTGGGGTCGATGCCGTGGCTGAACAGGTTCATGGCCAGAGTGACGATGTCCACATTGCCGGTGCGTTCCCCGTTGCCGAAGAGGGTGCCTTCCACCCGGTCGGCTCCCGCCAGCAGGCCCAGTTCGGTGTCCGCCACGGCGCAGCCCCGGTCGTTGTGGGGGTGGAGGGAGATGAGTACGTTTTCCCGGTCGTGGAGGTGCTTGCTCATGTACTCCACCTGGCAGGCGTAGACGTGGGGAGAGCTCATCTCCACCGTCACCGGCAGGTTGATGATTACCGGCCGTTCCTTGGTGGGCTTCCAGATGTCGATGACCCGGTTGCAGATTTCCAGCGCAAACTCCGGCTCGGTGCCGGTGAAGGATTCCGGGGAGTACTCAAAGCGGTAGTGGTCCTCGTAGCCCTTCACATACTGGTTAAACAGCTCCGCCCCGGTAACGGCGATGTCGATGATGGCCTCTTTGTCCTTCTTGAACACCTGCTCCCGCTGGGCCACACTGGTGGAGTTGTACAGGTGGACGATGGCGTGCTTGCAGCCCTTTAAGGCTTCAAAGGTGCGCTTGATGATGTGCTCCCGGGACTGGGTCAGCACCTGGATGGTGACGTCGTCGGGAATCATGTCCTTTTCAATCAGGGTGCGCAAAAATTCAAATTCCGTTTCGCTGGCGGCGGGAAATCCCACTTCGATTTCCTTAAAGCCAAGCTGCACCAGATACTGGAAGAAGTCCAGCTTCTCTTCCAGGCTCATAGGCACCACCAAAGCCTGGTTGCCGTCCCGCAAATCCACGCTGCACCAGATGGGAGCCTTGTCCACGGCGTCCTTTTTCACCCAGTCGTAGCAGGGTTCCGGGGGGAGGAAAAATCCCTTTTGATACTTGTCTGCGTTTTTCATTTGGTACACTCACCTTTCCTCGCTGTCTATTCAGCAAAACCAAATCAGGACTCTTTGGATGGGCGGGTTCAACCAAAAAAGAGGGGGTTTTCGGTACAAAAAAACCTTCATCTAATTGCAGCCAAAACTGCAAAGAGACGAAGGCTAAACTCCGTGGTACCACTCTTCTTGACACGATTTCGTGTCCACTCAACCGAAGATCGGCAGAAACTCTGCGAATCCCGACCCCCGATAACGGAGGGGCGTTCCGTTCCCACCTACTGAGGGGACTCCCCGTTCAGCGGACAGCTAAAGAGCCAGCCAAACAAGCCCCCGTCTCCGCCTTGCACCAAACGGCGGTTCTCTGCCCACAGAGCACCTGTTCTTTTCTCTTATCATCGCTTTTTTACTATTGTGGATTCTATTGTACCAGATGGGAAGGGGTTTGTCAACCGGTTTTTCCTTGAGTGAAGAAAAAAGGAAGGAAAACCCTCCGGTGAGCGTTGCATTGGAAAGGGAAATGGGTCATTTTGTTCGGATTATTTTGCTTCCTAGGGTTTTTCCCTACAAAACTCCATTCCGCCGGGCAGCGCTTCCCTTGACAGCAGGGCGGAAAATGGGTATAATAATAGCAGAAGGATTGAGCTGTGGGATTGTCGGAAGCAACCCATCGAAAACGGCTCGTCCCCTTTAGGTGCAAAAGCAGCCGCTCAGGGACTTCGTTTGAGCGGCTGCCTTATTTTGTCTTTTTTACTTCTTCCGTGAATAATACACAAGAAGGGCCGACAAAACTGTCTGGATGACCATGAAAAATTGTTCCCACGTCACACCACATCCCCTCCTTTCAAGTAAAATCCTCGAATTTAGGGGATGAAACCGCTTACCGTTTTATAACTCCATCCTTCTGCCCCCCAATTTGGAGTAGGCAAAAGCCGTGTCTTTATTTTACCAAAAGACGACATTTCTGTCAATTCTATATTCAGCGGAAGAACTCTCATCCTTCATCCCGCCTTCTCATCAAAGGGAAGGCTTTGCCCAAACTGTTTCGCCGGACGGCCGCAGTTTGGGCAAAGCGCTCTTTTCCCTTTTAATAGAAGATTCGACCAACGGGAGAATCCTCCTGAATGATTCACTATTCATTCTTCCTTCCTTCACGATTCACTTCTATATCCCTTCGCCATCTCCCCCACCGCCCCAATCAGCCGTTCCACCTCGGCGGCGGTGTTGAAGGCGCCGAGGCTGC
The DNA here is from genome assembly GCA_002305795.1 of Ruminococcaceae bacterium UBA1375. Taxonomy (GTDB): domain Bacteria; phylum Bacillota; class Clostridia; order Oscillospirales; family Ruminococcaceae; genus Egerieicola; species Egerieicola faecalis. The sequence goes on along the minus strand of DBRF01000006.1, from coordinate 3,496 downwards.
ACCGCACCGCACCTTCCTCCAAGGTACCCAGCTGGGCGTGGGCGGAGGGGGCGCAGTGGAGCCCGCCCCGCAGGGCAAACCCCCGGCGGCTCAGGGCATTGGCGGCCTGCTGGCTGGTGTACCCTTGGATGTTAAACAGCAGCAGGGGCATCCGTTCCCCCGGCCGGTACCCCTTGGTGTACACCTCCACCCCAGGAATCCGGCCCAGTCCCTGCTCCAGCTTCCGGCAGAGGGCCAGTTCCCGGCCCAGGGCGGCCTCCCCCAGCTGCTTGCGCCACAGCACCCCGGTCCCCAGCCCCAGAATACCAGGGGTATTTAAGGTGCCGGGCTCCAGCCGGTCGGGGTAGAACTCCGGCATGGAGGGGTCGGCGCTGTTGCTGCCGGTGCCGCCGAACAGCAAGGGGGGAAGCTCTGCCTTTTCTCCCAGCAGCAGCACCCCCACCCCCGCCGGGCCGTAAAACCCCTTGTGTCCCGCCAGGCAGAGGTAGTCGATGTGGTCCCGCTTCAGGTCCAGGGGCAAGCTCCCCCCGGTTTGGGCGGCGTCTACCGCAAAGGGTACCCCGTACTGGGCGCACAACGCACCGATTTCGGCGATGGGGAACACCTGCCCGGTGACGTTGGAAGCATGAGTACATTCCACCAGGGCGGTGTCCGGGCGGATTCGCCGGGCAAACTGCTCCACCAGCTCTTTTCCTGTTCCGGGGACCTGCTCCCAGCGCACCCCGCCCCGGCCCACCAGTGCCGACGCCGTCCGCAGCACGCAGTTGTGCTCCCAGGCAGAGGTCAAAAGCCCCCCTCCTTTGGCCAGACAGCCCTGCAGCACCAGGTTCATGCTCATGGTGCAGCCGGAGGTAAAGATTACCCGTTCTGGGGCGGCGCCGTACTCCTGGGCCAGAATCCGCCGCACCCGGAACACCTGCTCCCCCGCCGCCAAACTCAGGGAATGCCCGCTCCGGCCGGGATTCCCCCCGTATCGCTGCAGCGCCTGGGCCGCCGCCTGCACCACCCGGCCGGGTTTGGGAAAGCCGGTGGCAGCGTTATCCAAATAGATCATCCGCTCCCTCCTTCGCCTTACCCTATGCGGCAGGCCAAAGATTTAGCACCCCTTGCACCCATTTTCCCGCCCCGGCATAGGATGCAGTGTACCAAATGAAAAGGGGGCAAACCAATATGTGCAATGGCAACGGAAGCTGGATTATCATCATCATCCTGCTGTTGATCTGCTGCGGCGGATGCGGCAACTTCGGCACCAGCAACACCAACAACAACGGCTGTGGCTGCGGCTGTGGCTGTGACAACGGCTGCGGATGCTAAAAGAAAATACCGGCCCGGGGCGATAACAGCCTGGGGCAATGTGAACCTGTGCCTGACACGGTGACACGACGGGATAGAGGGTCGGCTCCATGAGCCGGCTCTCTGCTTTTGTCCGGGGAGCAGAGGGATCGGCCTGCAAAAAAGAGAGCCGACCCGATTTGGATCAGCTCTCATGGCAGGGCTCGAAGGCCGCTGTTTTCTTATTACAGGGGGTTTTTCCCAAATCCTCAATCCGCCGCTCCCGGTTCCGGGTCCGGCTCCGTGGTGGTTTCTCCACCGGAAGAGGTTGGCTCTTCCCCAGAGGAGGTAGAGGAAGAGGACTCCGGTGTGCTGGAAGAAGTGGGGGTGCTGCTGATGGTGGCAGGGTCCCGTCCCAAAGACTGGTAGACGGTGATGGCAGAGCTGACGCTCCGGTCCACCGAAGTACCCACCGCCGGATTGGTTCCGATGATGGACCCGGAGGTGACGGTGTCGCTGTACTGCTGCTCCACTGTGACGGTAAAGCCCAGGTTTTCCAGTTCATTGATATAGCTGTTTAAGCTGTAGCCGCTGTAAGAAGGCACAATCACATTCTGTTTGCCCTTGCTCACCACCAGCTCCAGGGTGCTGCCCTGGGCCGCCACCGTACCCGGCTCCAGGCTCTGGGAGATGATAAAGCCGTTTTCGATGGTGTTGCTGTACTCCTCGGTGGTGACGATGTTAAACTGCTGGGCGATGTCGCTGTTCATCACCGCTTCCAGCTGGTGGCTGCGCAGATCGTCCACCCGGATCATCACGGTATCGGACCCGGCAGAGGAAGTACCGCTCTCCTCCCCGCCGGAAGAGGTTCCGCTGCCGCTGGGAGAAACGGTGCTGACAATTTGGGAGGTGGAAGAGCTGTTCAGGGAGCTGTAAGGCTGTTCGCTGGGGCCGTAGTCCGGCATCATCAGCACCCACAGCAGCACAATCACCAAAACCACAAAGGGCAGGCAGATCAACAGCACCTTGGCCCACACCGGCAGCCGCACAAACCAGTTTTTCTTCTTTTCCGGCTGGGGGCCGGGGACGTATTCCCCGGTGGTCTCCTCCGTCTGAGGGACAGATACCGGGGCTTCGTAGGTGGCGTAGTACACCGCCTGAATCAGCTGACGCATGCTGCGCAGCCGCAGCTGCTGGTCCACCATCAGACCCGCCATAATCCCCTGGCTCACCACCGGGGGCACCCCTTCCACCAGCTGGTTCAAGGGGATCAGGTTGTCGTTGACGGTGCGGGTGTCTGCCGCCGGGGGCATGGTGCCGCTGAGCACCTTATAAAGTACGGCGCAAAGGCTGTACACATCGGTCCATTCCCCGTGGGGGGCGGTTTTGCTATACTGTTCCGGGGCGGCGTAGCCCTCCGCCAGCTGGGCGGGGCGACCGTTTTCCCCCCAGAAGCCGCTGACGGTAAAGTGGGTCAGCTTCATCTCCCCGTTGGCGGTGAGCACCAGGCTGTCCGGGCTGATGCCCCGGTGGAGCACCCCGTGCTGGTGCATGACGCTGATGTCCTCCATCAGCCGGCGGAACATGGGGGCCGCCATCTCCCAATCCAGTTCCCCGGCGTTTTCCTGGAGATACTGGCTCAAGGTGATGCAGTCGAAGTATTCGCAGATCACATAGCAGGTGTTGTTGGCCAAAATCAGCCGTTCCACCCGGCGCAGGCTGGGCAGCTGCTTGAGGTTGGACAGGGCGGTGTAAAGCTCCTCAAAGTCCGACAGCAGGGCCTTGTACATGGCTTCCTGGCCCTCCAGGGGCATTACCTGGCTGCCCTGGCGCTGGGCCAGAGACTGGGGCATAAATTCCCGAATCAACACCGGCTTCTGGGAGTACCCGTCAAACCCGATGTAGCTGATGCCGTCCTGGCCCATGTCCAGCACCTTACCCACCACATAGGTGTTGGAAAGCACCGTTTTGGGGGGCAGGGCGTTTACCGGCGCCGGGTCATTCTTGCTGTACCCGCAGTAAGGACAGGGGTCTTCCTCTCCAATGGGACGCATACATCCCAAACATCTGCGCACGCTCACAATCAAAGCCTCCTAACGATCAAAACCCGGCTGTTTGGTTTGGCCGGATGGTGTATCTGTGTTATTCTACAACAATCCGGCGGGGTTTGTCAACTCAAGGGGGCCGTGGCCAAACAAACTTTGTAGGTGTTACAATGATGTGT
>DBRF01000005.1 GCA_002305795.1 Ruminococcaceae bacterium UBA1375 | reverse complement strand
CTGCTTTTTTGGGGAGAAGGAGGAATGACGGAACGTATGAGAAAAGCCCGGCCTAAGCCGGGCTTTTTGAATGGAGTGAAGTCCATTCCGACGTGGTTGGGATAGCTGGATTCGAACCAGCGGAATGACGGAGTCAAAGTCCGTTGCCTTACCCCTTGGCGATATCCCAATAAAAAATCTCCCTCCCCTCACGGGGAAGGGAGACCATTATTTGTGGGGTGGGTAGTGGGGATCGAACCCACGATCTTCGGGACCACAATCCGACGCTTTAACCAGCTAAGCCATACCCACCATGGAAATTGTCAAAAGAAATTGGTACGCCCAACAGGATTCGAACCTGTGGCCTACTGCTTAGNNACTGCTTAGAAGGCAGTTGCTCTATCCAGCTGAGCTATGGGCGCATATTGGAGCGGGTGATGGGAATCGAACCCACACAACCAGCTTGGAAGGCTGGGATTCTAGCCATTGAACTACACCCGCATCTGCCCTTTCCTCTTGGCAACAGTGGTATTATACCAAATCAAACTTTCCTTGTCAACACCTTTTTTTCAAAAAAATACATTGGCTTCTTTTCTGCTTTCTGCCCCGCAGAAATTGCTTTTTACATCAATGGACCCCATTCGCCGCCGTCGGGATCCCCCTCAATAACGGTGAGGTTGCCCACCCGGCTGGAGGTGCTTCCCCCCCCTGGGAAGCGCTGCCTTCCTCGCCGCTGTCCTCCCCGCCAGCGGTATCGTCGCCGTTTTGGGACGCAGAGCTGCCGGTGGTGGTTTGGGAGGAGATACTGCCCTCACCGCCCTCTGCACCTTGGGCGCCCTGGGAAGCACTCTGAGCGGAGCTGCCGGTGCTGCCCTGGCTTTGCTGCTCCGTGCCGTCTTCTTCCTCGCCGGTTGTCTTATCTTGGCTGCTAGAAAGAGCAGACTCTTCCCCCTGGGTGCCGCTGACGCTGCTGGTCAGCTGACTGCTTTGGGAAACGCCGCTCTGGGTGTCCTGAGAAGACTGGGACAGTGCCAAAAAGCAAATCAGCACCACCAGCGCCGCTACAATGCCGACGATGGCCACAGCCATGATGATCTTCCATTTTCCTGTTTTAGACATACCCAGAACCCCTTCCTGTAAACTGGATTTATTGTATCAAAAACCGTTTCTTTTGTCAAATCCTGCCCTTATTACCAGCCCAAGAGCGTTTTGGCAGTGCCGCTGCACAGCTGGTCCAGCCAGCCTTCCGGCAGGGGCAGCTCTTTCAGACGCCTTAAAGTATCGGCCTGGTTACCCCAGGGGCTGTCGGTGGCAAAGAGACAGCGCTGGGGGGTGTGGGCAGTGAGAATGCGCATCATCTGCTGGCCGGAAAGAAAGGGCAGGCTGAAGGACAGATCGAAGTACAGAGGCAGATCCACCAGATATTCCTCCACCATATCCCACTGCTGCCAGCCGCCGGTGTGGGCCAACACGATTTTGGAGTAGGGGATCTGCTTGAACACTTCCCGCATCTTGTCCGGGGGACAGTGTACCGGCTCCGGCAGGCCGATGTCCACCCCGGCGTGGATGGTCACAATCAAATCCAGTTCCGCCGCCGCTTCCAGTATCCGCAGGTTGCGGATGTCGTTGATAAACACCCCCTGGTAATCCGGGTGGAGCTTAATGCCCAAAAATCCCTGCTCCTTCAGCTGCCGCAGCAGGGCCTTGGGGTTGTCATTGTCCGGATGGATGCCGCCAAAGGAGAGCAGCCGGGGCCCGGAGGATTTTTTGGATTCCTGTTCATTGATTTGGGCGGCAAAGCGATTGATAGAGTCAAACTGTCGGGGCGCCGTCACTACCGGCAGCACCACGCTGACGTCCACCCCAGACTCCTCCATGTGCCCCAGCAGCCCGGCGGCGGTGCCGTCGGTATGGGGCTGGGTGTGGCTGCGCTGAGCCAGCATGGGGATGGTTTTGACTGCTAATGTGTCTGGGAAAATATGGGTGTGAAAATCAATGATCATGAAAAACACTCCTTTTTTAAAAAAACAAGCCGGTGAAAAAACACCGGCTTGTAAAGTGGTAGCTTATTTGAAGATGGCGATCAGCACACCGGCTGCCACTGCGGAACCGATGACGCCGGCCACGTTGGGGCCCATGGCGTGCATCAGCAGGAAGTTTGTGGGGTTGGTTTCCGCCCCCACCTTCTGGGACACACGAGCGGCCATGGGAACGGCGGACACACCGGCAGAACCGATCAGCGGGTTGACCTTGCCGCCGCTGAACAGGTACATCAGCTTGCCGAACAGCACGCCGCCGGCAGTGCCGATGGAGAAGGCGCACAGGCCCAACGCCAGGATGCCCAGGGTCTGGAGGTTGAGGAAGTTTTCCGCCGTGGCGGTAGCCCCAACGGTGACCCCCAGGAAGATGGTGATAATATTCATGAGTTCGTTCTGGGCGGTCTTCACCAAGCGGTCCACCACGCCGGATTCCCGCATCAGATTGCCCAGCATCAGCATACCGATCAGGGGGGTTGCACTGGGAACCATCAGGCAGACAATCAAGGTAACCACCACTGGGAAGAAGATCCGTTCCACCTTGGAAACGGGACGGAGCTGTTTCATCACAACCGACCGTTCCTTCTTGGTAGTGAGCAAGCGCATAATGGGCGGCTGGATCACCGGCACCAAAGCCATGTAGGAGTAGGCCGCCACGGCGATGGGCCCTAACAGGTGGGGCGCCAGCATACCGGTGGTGTAAATGGCAGTGGGGCCATCTGCGCCGCCGATGATGCCGATGGAAGCGGCTTCTTGGTAGTTAAAGCCCAAGCATACCGCACCGATGAAGGTAACGAAAATGCCCAGCTGAGCGGCAGCGCCCAACAGGAAGGATTTGGGGTTGGCAATCAGAGGACCGAAATCGGTCATGGTGCCGATGCCCAGGAAAATCAACGGCGGATAAATGCCCAGCTTCACCCCTTGGTAGAGGTAGTACAAAAGGCCGCCGCTGACCGAAGCGTTTTTGTCCTGATAGAAGCCGTTTAACAGGTTGCCTGCCGCATCTTGCAGTTCTATCATGGCATATTGTGCGGATTCCTGAATCTCATCCGTCAGCGGTTTAATCACCGTGGTGGGCGGGTCCATGACAGCCCCCAGGGGCAGGTTTACCAGCAGCATACCGAAAGCGATGGGCAGCAGCAGAAGCGGCTCGTACTGCTTGGCAATGGCCAGATACAGCAGCACGCAGGCAATGGCGATCATAGCCAGGTTCAACAGCCCGTCCATAGTGAAGAGCTGGGCGATACCGGATGTCCTTGCCAGTTCGGTAATAGACGTAAGAAATGTATCAATCATGAATCAAAAAACCTCACTTTCCGGCAAAATCAGCGGTCAAAGGGGGAAAGCTGCGCCGCCAGCCCTGCATTGCCCCAGGCAGAACGGCCAACGCCGGCCCGCTGCACCCGCTGGATGGTGTAGGCGGCGCCAGGGGCGCTTTCTTCCATCACCACAGCCACGGCGGCGGAAATTGCCGCCACCACTTCCGGGGGAATGCCTTCCTCAATTTGGCCTGTTCCGGCCTGCTCTGTCTTAACCTGATCTGCCTTGGCCTGGTCAGCCATGGCCTGCTGAGCCTGACGGCGGGCATCCTGTTTTTGCTGTTCCTGTTCCTTGTTTTTTTTGTTTCCGATGGCGATAAAAATTTTGCCCATCAGCCAAACTAAAAAGATCAGGATCACCAGGGCTGCAAACACAACCACCAGACCGGTGAGCACTACAGATAGGGTGTTGCCCCATGTAATCTCTTCCATTCGTTCGGTTCGCTCCTTCTTGTGGGATTTTTGCTACTCTTCCCGGCGGAAGGCAGCTATCGCAATCATTATACAGGTTTTTCACCAAAAATTCAATCCTTTTCGGTGAATTCATCAAAACCCTTTTGCCGCTCGCCGTTTTCCGGGAAAGGAAGGGCATTGTACCCGCCTAACAGAAAAACCGAAAGGAGCGGTTAGGCTCCTTCCGGCTGGTGCAGGGGATAAAGCCCCAGGCTCTTGACCCGGTGGACGTTGTTGATCAAGGTCAGGGTCATGGCGATCTTTTCTGCATCCTCCGCCTTGGAGGACAGCTCCAGATAAAAGTTATAGGTTCCCATCTTCATCTTGGTGGGACGGGACATGATGGACACCAGGTTGATCCGGCTGATGGTGAAGGCGCTTAAAATCTCAAACAGCACCCCGGGATGGTCCACGCTGGGCAGGACGTAAAGGGGCATCTTCACCGTCTGTCCCGGTTCCAGCTTGGCGGGTTCTCCCTTGGGCTTTACCGCCAGAAACCTTGTGGCGTTGGCCTTGGCGTCGGTGACGTCCTGCTGCACATAAGGGCAGCGGCACTGCTCCAGAAGATGCACCGGGATAATGGCCCCTTCCCCGGGGATTCCCCGCTGGACCAGCTCAAAGGACTGGGTGTTGCTGTGGGTGTTGATCACCTGCGCCCCGGCCAGCTGGTGCAGGGCGTGGCGGCACTGCCCCTGGGCTTTAAATTGCACATAGACGGTGCGGATCTCCTCTGGACGGCGGACGTTGGCCACTAAGGCAAACTGCACCGGCACCCGGATCTCCCCCAGGGCGGTGAAATCCTTTTCCAGCAGCAGATCCAGGGTCCCCTGGACGTACCCGTCCAAGGTGTTTTCCAAAGGCAGCAGCCCGCAGCAACACTCCGCCCCCACTGCATCGGCAGTTTCGTCGATGGTAGGATAGAAGGAAAGCTCCAAATCCAGCCCCTCCCGCTTCAGATACGCCCTTGCCGCACTTTCACTGAAGGTCCCCGCCGGACCCAGCACCGCCATTTTTCCCTTCATGGCCTGACATCCTTCCCTTATTTTCTGCTTTTAAGATAGCATACCGGAAGGAAAAAAGCAAGGCGGGATCAGCTCCGGGTCTGGATATAGCTGATGGGGTCCACCCATTCTTCCCCGGAGCGCAGCCCCAGGTGCAGGTGACTTTCCTGGCCGATTTCAATCTGGGCGGTGTTGCCCACATACCCGATGGTCTGGCCCAGGGTGACGGTGTCATCCACACTCACTTCCACATTGGCGCTGATTCCCATATAATAGGATACCGCCCCGTCGCTGTGGGAGACGGCTACGCACACACCCCACAAGGGGTCCTCTTCCAGCTCCACCACCGTGCCGTCGGCAATGGCCTTCACCGGAGTGCCTTCTGCGGCGGCCAGGTCGGCGCCGTCGTGGGTGCGCCATTCTTTTAAGGTAATGTTTTTCACCAGTTCGCCCCCGGAGAAGGGGTTGACCACTTCGCCCTCCAAAGGCATGGCGTACACCAGAGACTGGGATTGGGTCACCGGCACCTCTTCTTCTGGCTGTTGGGTTTGTTCCACGGGAATTTCTTCCGCCTGGATCTGGGTCTGCTGGGTCTGGGGCTGTTGGGTTTGGGGAGTTTCCTCCTGGATCTCGGTCTGGGGCTCTTCCAGCAGCAGGGAAGTGCCGTATACTCCGAACAGCACCGCCGCCCCTACCGCCAGAATCGCTGCACCTAAAGCTGCCGAAAACCCGATCCGGCTTTTTGTGGAATGTTTCATAGGTTGTCCCTCCTGACGAGCATTGCAATAAGAATGTAGGGATAGTGTTTGCCCGTTGGGGAAACGATATTCATCCCCGGCAAAATCCTCCGGCGGGGAAAATGGAATCGACAAAATTTTTCAAAAATTCATCAGGATACCTTAGGTTTTTTGAAAAATACTCCGGAGTGTAGCATATCCAGCCTTGACTTGATTGGGATGGGATGAGTATAATAAGGGTTATAGTCCGTTTTGGAAAGCGGACCAATGTGAATTGGAGGCAAGAGCATCTATGAGCAGAGTATATAATTTCAGCGCAGGCCCCTCCATGCTGCCCCAGGCAGTGCTGGAAAAAGCTGCCAGCGAAATGCTGGATTATCAGGGAAGCGGCCAGTCCGTTATGGAAATGTCCCACCGGTCCAAGACTTACCAGGCCATCATCGACGAGGCCGAAGCCTTGCTGCGGGAAGTATTGAACATTCCCGACAATTATAAGGTCCTGTTTTTACAGGGTGGCGGCTCCACGCAGTTTGCCATGATCCCCTTGAACCTGAAGAAAAAGGGCAAGGCGGATTACGTCATCACCGGCCAGTGGGCCAAAAAAGCGGCGGCGGAAGCCAAAAAGTTTTTGGACGTCAATGTAGTTGCCTCCAGCGCCGACACCACCTTCACCTACATCCCCAAGCTGGACCCCGCCACCTTCTCTAAAGATGCGGACTACTTTTATATCTGCTTGAACAACACCATCTACGGCACCCACTACAGCCCGGAGCAGCTGCCGGACACCGGAGATATTCCCCTGGTTACCGACGCTTCTTCCTGCATCCTCAGCGAGCCCATGGATGTGTCTAAGTTCGGCCTGATCTTTGCCGGCGCCCAGAAGAACATGGGCCCTGCCGGCGTCACCGTGGTGATCATCCGGGAGGATCTGATCCAGGACGTGCCGGAAAATGTTCCCACCATGCTGACCTACAAAATCCATGCTGACAACGGCAGTATGTACAACACCCCGCCCTGCTATTCCATCTATATGGTGAAGTTGGTGCTGGAATGGCTGAAAAACGACATCGGCGGCGTGGAAAAGATGCACGAGCTCAACAAAGCCAAAGCCGCCAAACTGTACGACTTTTTGGACAACAGCAAACTGTTCAAGGGCACCGTGGAAAAGGACAGCCGCAGCCTGATGAACGTGCCTTTCGTCACCGGCGACAAGGAGCTGGACGCCAAGTTTGTAGCCGAAGCCGCCAAGGCCGGTTTGGTGAACCTGAAGGGCCACCGCACTGTGGGTGGTATGCGGGCTTCCATTTATAACGCCATGCCCATGGAAGGGGTAGACGCCCTGATCGACTTTATGAAGAAGTTTGAGGCCGAAAACGGCTGAGCAACCTGAATAAGAGAGAGTGGTTATATCATGTACGACATCCTTTTGATGAACAAGATTTCTCCTGCCGGCCTGTCCCAGCTGGATCCGGCCCAGTATCACTGCGCCGAGGACATTGTGGCGCCCGACGCCATTATGGTTCGCAGCGCTTCTCTCCACGAGATGCAGTTCAACCCCAAGACCAAGGCCATTGCCCGCGCCGGAGCCGGAGTGAACAACATCCCCTGTGAGGAATGTGTGAAAAAGGGCATTGTGGTGTTCAACACCCCCGGCGCCAACGCCAACGCCGTGAAGGAATTGGTGATTCTGGGCCTGCTCATGGGCTCCCGGAAGGTGGCCGATGCCTTGATTTGGGCTCGGAGCCTGAAGGGCAACGGCGACCAGGTAGGCAAAATGGTGGAAAAGGGAAAAGGCCAGTTTGCCGGTCCCGAAATCCAGGGTAAGACCCTGGGCGTGGTGGGCCTGGGCGCCATCGGCGTGCTGGTGGCCAACGCTGCGGTGGCTTTGGGCATGAAGGTGCTGGGCTATGACCCCTACCTGGGCGTGAAAAACGCCTGGAGCCTGTCTCCCTCCGTCACTCATGTAGGCAGCTTGGACGCCCTGTTTGCCCAGAGCGACTATATCACCCTGCACATCCCCTTCACCCCCGAAACCAAGGACACCGTCAATGCCGAAAGCATCGCCAAGATGAAGGACGGAGCCCGGGTGCTGAACTTTGCCCGGGGTGCTTTGGTGAACAGCCAGGATATGGCGGCGGCTTTGGAAAGCGGCAAGATTGCCGCCTATGTCACCGACTTCCCGGATGACGCCCTGCTGGGTGTGCCCGGCGTGGTAGCCATCCCCCACCTGGGTGCTTCCACTCCCGAAAGCGAAGACAACTGCGCCACCATGGCGGCTCAGGAGCTGAAGGAGTATTTGGAAAACGGCAACATCACCAACTCCGTGAACCTGCCCAATGTGTCCAGCCCCAGAACCGGGGATCTGCGGATCTGCGTGATTCACGAAAACGCCAAGGGCATCATCGCCCAAATTACCACCATTCTGGGAGACAGCGACTTGAACATCGAAAACATGGTCAACGCCTCCAAAAAGGATTACGCCTACTCCATCTTTGACATCACCGGCACTCCCACCGGCGATGCTCTGGATCAGATTGCGGCGGTTCCCGGCGTGATTAAGGTGAGAACCATCTGATTTTCCGGGAAATCAAAATTTGTATTGCAGATACCCTCGAAGCTGGCAATGTTCCGCTTCGGGGGTTTTTTTCGGACAAAACAGCAAAACCGCCGGGTAAGGGCGGCTTTACTGCAAAAACAAGAGAGGAGAAAACACATTTTAATGTGGAGTGAGCAAATTCGTCTGCCGGCGGGAAGCGACTGAGCGCCGCCTCCACCTGCCCGACAGTAAAGTGGTATGGCAACGGGGATTGTTTCATCCCCTGGTTTCTTTCACTGACTATAGGATACAGGGTAAATTTGAAGCTGGTTTGACAGCAGTGTGGAGGAATTTTGAAATCCCGGTAAAGGGTTTGTGTACGCTGAGTTTAACAGCAAAATGCCGCAACTATCTTAAAAAAGAAAGCTGCGGCAGGGTTTATTGGGCCTGGGCACCGTACTGCTGTTTAATTTGGTTGATTTTCTCCTGCTGGACCTGTTCGGTGGGGTACCAGCCCTTGGCGGCCATTTTGTCGTAAATGTCGCTCTGCATTCCCAGGGATTCGGTTAAGGCTTGTCCAAAGGCCTGGTGGACACTGAAGGTGGAGGATTCCAAGGTGCCGTGGAAAAACAGGTCGCAGGCCCCTTTTTCCAGCTGAAGCAGATTTTCCATTAAATTGCGCTCGTTCATGGTGATCCCTCCTTACAGCAGACTGTAAAACTTATCAAAGAGCTGTTGGTGCTTTTTTGCCATTTCCTGTACGCAGGCTTTCAGCTCCCCATCCTGTAACTGGCTCGCCGTTTCCTGGCACTGGGTCTGAAAGTACTGCTCGTGACCCAAAGCATCCTGAAGATAACAAAGTTCTTTTGTGGTCATAACTGCGCCTCCCATTGCTAGATGCTTTTAGGATACGCCCTTTTTCGGGTCCTATTCCAAAGAAATCTCTGCAAAAATTTGCCAAACACAGGTGAGGGAAAAATTTGAAAAAAAGTGAAAAGAAGGTATTGACAAGCCCTGACTGCCATGGTATAATAATCGTCGTTGGCTCACCGGATTGGTTGTCCGGGAACAAAAAAAGTAAATCATTGGGATATCGCCAAGCGGTAAGGCACTGGATTCTGACTCCAGCATTCCGAAGGTTCGAATCCTTCTATCCCAGCCAAAAAAAGGGGTTCGCCATAGCTCCTAATTTTGTAAATTCAAATAGCCGTCCTGTTCTGATTTGTGCAACGAATGGGACGGCTATTGAATTTGCAAAGACCAAGATTGAGAGCCTGTGTTGAGCGAAACAGAACACAGGCTCTTAACAATATGGTTATATCATAGAATGATGAACGCCGCAGAAACACCTCGGTTAGATGTGTGCTCCATGAGGCTGCTTTCAATGGAACATGGTTAGGAAAGACATGCTGGTAACTTGTCTTTCACTAACTATGTTTTTCTTTTTTCTATCTATAAATAAAACTGTTATTAGTTACTATGTGACCTCCATACCCATTGGATGCTATCCTTTGAATGAAGAAGAAACCCAAGTCCACAACTTCCGACAGACTTGGATTTCTCAATATTCTGGTGTCTATTGCGCAGATGTTATCCCAGCCCCACATCCAGCATCATCATCAAGCAGAACCCGGCGGTGACCCCGGCAGCAGCCAAGAGCTTGTGGCTTTGGCTGGCTTCCGGAATCAGCTCCGCCGCTACCACCGTCACCATGGCCCCAGCGGAAAAGGCCAGCAAAAAGGGCAGGACCCCCTGAACCAGCAGGGCCGCAGCGCAGCCTACCACAGCGCTCACCGGCTCCACCAAGCCGGAAAGCTGGCCGAAAAAGAAGGATTTGCTCCGGCTCACCCCTTCCCGCCGCAGAGGCAGGCTCACCGAAGCCCCTTCCGGAAAGTTTTGCAGACCGATGCCCAAAGCCAGCAGGGCGGAACCGATCAAATCTCCCCCCGCCCCCACTGTACCGAAGGCCACCCCAATGGCCATCCCCTCCGGAATGTTGTGAAGGGTGATGGCAAAGATCAAAAGCAGGCACCGTCCCACCCGCTTGGAGCCGTGAGGGGCGGCGGCTTCCAGAAAGCTGCTTCGGGAAAGCAGCACCTCCCCCAGCAGGATAAAGCCTCCCCCCAGCAAAAAGCCCACGCCGGTGACCAGCCAGCCGCTCTGTCCCAGCCTGCTACACATCTCCACCGCAGGACTGAGCAGGGAAAAAAAGGAAGCGGCAATCATCACCCCGGCCCCGAAACCCATCAAGCCGTCCATCAAGCGGCGGTTGGCTCCCTTGAAGAAAAAGACCACCGCCGCTCCCAACGCCGTCACCCCGTAGGTAAACAGGGTGGCCAAAAAGGACTGCATCACCGGGTGCAGTCCGGAAAAAAATTCCATACCCCTTGCTCCTTTTTGAAATGGTGTTCGGTTTCAGATTATGCGCCTCGAAAGGAAAATGTCCCGGCCCGGCGGGAAAACCTTGTTTTTTCCCAGCGGGAAAGCAGGTTTTCCTGCCAAATGCTACTGAAAATTCACAAAATAAAATGGTGTTTTTGAAAATATCACATCGGAAAACAGCGATTTTTCCGAAAACGCAAGAGAAATCCCGCCAAATCCCGGCCATTCTGCCAGAGAATTGTTAACTTTATCAACGACTTTTGTAAAATTCTACAGAAAAGGTAAGTTTTCCGTCTATTTTTCTCTAAAACAAGTATTGCAAAACCGCTGCTTTTCAGGTAAACTAGAGATGGATTGTTTTGCTCAGGCTCATGGGCCGAGGGAGAAAGGAGCGTCTGGAATGAAGCGGATCAAGTTAAAAACATCAGCGCAGTCCGGCGCCTGCCTACCCTTTTGTCTGGGGCTGCGCAAACCGATAAAGCTATAGGCTCTCCTTTGGCGGAACCCTATGGCTTTTTCTTATCCCATCCGAACCAAACCCAAACAGAGAAAGGATGTTGGAACCTACTATGAAAAAAGTGGCAGTAATCATGGGCAGCGACAGCGACCTGCCTGTGGTGGAAAAATGTATCAACCAGCTCAAGGAATTTGAAATTCCGGTGGAAGTCCATGTGCTCAGCGCCCACCGCACTCCGGTGCAGGCCGCCGCATTTGCCGATTCTGCCCGGGAAAAAGGCTTTGGAGTCATCATCTCCTGTGCCGGCAAGGCCGCTCACCTGGGGGGCGTGCTGGCTGCCTACACCACCCTGCCCATCATCGGCGTGCCCATTAAATCCTCCACCCTGGACGGCATGGACGCCCTGCTCTCCACGGTGCAGATGCCTTCCGGCATCCCGGTGGCCAGCGTGGCCATCGACGGCGCCGCCAATGCCGCCATTCTGGCCGCGGAAATCCTCTCCATCAGCGAACCGGCCCTGGAAGAAAAGCTGAAGGCCATGCGGGCCAAGATGACCCAGTCGGTGCTGGAAAAGGACGAAAAAGTGTCCGCCGCTTACTGAAAAACCGATTCCATCTTTGCATTTGGATAAAATAAGAAAGGATGACTGACCATGATTAAAACCAAGCAGCTCTATGAAGGAAAAGCCAAAAAAGTCTGGGAGACCGAAGACCCCAACCTGTTGATTGTGGATTACAAGGACGACGCCACCGCCGGAAACGGCGCCAAGAAGGGCACCATCCACGACAAGGGCATCATCAACAACCGCATGAGCAACTTCATGATGAAGATGCTGGAAAAGGAAGGGGTTCCCACCCACTATGTGGAAGAGATTTCCGACCGGGAAACCATGGTGAAGCGGGTGACCATCGTTCCCCTGGAAGTGATTGTCCGCAACATCGCCGCCGGCAGCCTGTCCAAGCGGCTGGGACTGCCGGAAGGCACTGCCTTGAAGCGCCCGGTGCTGGAGTACTGCTACAAGGACGACGCCCTGGGCGACCCCATGGTCAATGAATACCACATCCTGGCCATGGACTGGTGCACCAAGGAAGAGCTGGACACCATTGCCAAGTACGCCTTTGCCGTCAACGATTTCATGGTGAAGTACCTCAAGACCCTGAACCTGGATTTGGTGGACTTCAAAATCGAGTTCGGCCGCCTCAGCGACGGCACCATTGTGCTGGCCGACGAAATCAGCCCCGACACCTGCCGGCTGTGGGACTGCGACACCAAGGAAAAGCTGGACAAGGACCGGTTCCGCCGGGACATGGGCGGCGAAGAAGACGCCTACAAAGAGGTCATGCGCCGGCTGATGGGCGAGGTTCCGGAAGACTAAGCCGCTGCATTAGACCTGCATTTGACGGAAGAACGAATCTCTTTTTTGACAAGGAAAGAAGCTATGTTTGATTCCATTCATGAAGAATGCGGTGTGTTCGGCATCTACGAGCCGAAAACCACCAAAATCGCCAACTCGGTGTACTTTGGGCTGTACGCCCTCCAGCACCGAGGCCAGGAAAGCTGCGGCATTGCCGTCAACGACCAAGGGGTGATTAAGACCCACACCGATGTAGGCCTGGTGCCGGATGTGTTCAACAAGGAACGGCTGGAACAACTTGGCCCCGGAAATATGGCGGTGGGCCATGTGCGCTACTCCACTACCGGCTCCTCCGGACGGAGCAACGCTCAGCCGGTACACATCCGCCATGTAAAAGGCCCCATGGTGCTGGCCCACAACGGCAATTTGACCAACGCCCAGGAGCTGCGGGAACAGTTTGAGTGGCAGGGCGCCATCTTCCACAGCACCAACGACACCGAAGTCATTGCCTACGCCATCACCAAAGCCCGACTCACCGCCCCTTCCATTGAAACGGCGGTGGAAAAGGCCATGGACATGATCCAGGGCGCTTATTCTCTGATTGTCATGAGCCCCCAGAAGCTGATTGCCGCAAGAGACCCGGTGGGCTTTAAGCCTTTGTGCATCGGCAGATGCAGCGACGGCGCCATTGTCTTTTCCAGCGAAAGCTGCGCCTTGGACAGCATCGGCGCCACCTTCGTCCGGGACGTGCGCCCGGGAGAAATCGTGGTGGTAAAGGACGGCAAGATGACCTCCATCACCAGCCACTGCTCCGATGCGCCGGGACATCTCTGCGTCTTTGAAATGGTGTACTTTGCCCGGCCCGACTCGGTGATCGACGGAGCCAGCGTCCAGGAAGCCCGGCAGCGGGCAGGGGCCTTTTTGGCCCGGCAGCATCCGGTGGACGCCGACGTAGTCATCGGATGTCCCGACTCCGGTTTGGAGGCGGCTCTGGGCTACGCTATCGAAAGCGGCATCCCCTACGGGGTGGGCTTTATCAAAAATCGGTATGTGGGACGCTCCTTTATCAAGCCCACCCAGGACCAGCGGGAGGACACGGTGAAGATCAAGCTCAACGCCGTGCGCAACACCGTGGAAGGCAAACGGGTGATTATGGTGGACGACTCCATTGTCCGAGGCACCACCAGCGGCAAGATCGTCAAGCTGCTCCGGGATGCGGGAGCCAAAGAGGTTCATGTGCGGATCTCCTCCCCGCCCTTTGTCAGCGAATGTTATTTTGGCACCGACATCGACAGCAAGGAGAACCTGATTGCCCACAAAATGACGGTGGACGAAATCTGCAAGCACATTGGGGCGGACAGCCTGGGATACCTCAGCGTAGAAGGGGTGAACACCATTGCCAAGGGCGCTCACTGCAAGTTCTGCGACGGCTGCTTTACCGGCAAGTACCCCGCTCCCACCCCCAAATTTGTGGCAAAGGACAAATTTGAGCAGAAAATCGGGGAATCCAAACAACTAAAATTCCAGCAGGGCCAGGAGGGAAGCAAATGAAAGACAGTTTCAGCGAAAGCTACAAACAAGCCGGCGTGGACGTCACTGCCGGGTATGAATCCGTCGAGCTGATGAAAGACTCCGTCAAGCGCACCCACACTCCCGAAGTGCTGGGAGGCATCGGCGGCTTCGGCGGACTGCTGGCTCCCAACCTCACCGGCATGAAGGAACCAGTGCTGGTTTCCGGCACCGACGGGGTTGGCACCAAAATCAAGCTGGCCTTTTTGCTGGACAAGCACGACACCGTGGGCATTGACTGCGTGGCTATGTGCGTCAACGACGTGATCTGCTGCGGCGCCCGGCCCATGCTGTTTTTGGACTATATCGCCACCGGCAAAAACTTCCCGGAAAAAATCGCCGCCATCGTCTCCGGTGTGGCGGAGGGCTGCGTCCAGGCGGGCTGCGCTCTCATCGGCGGGGAAACCGCCGAACACCCCGGTTTGATGCCGGAGGATGAATACGACCTGGCAGGCTTTACCGTGGGGGTGGTGGACAAGGAAAAGATCCTGGACGTCACCACTCAGAAGCCGGGGGATGTGCTGATTGCCCTGGCTTCCTCCGGGGTTCACTCCAACGGGTTCTCCCTGGTGCGGAAGGTGCTGGACGTGGAGCACGCCGACCTGACTGCCCCGGTGAAAGAACTGGGAGGCAAAGGACTGGGCGAAGTGCTGCTCACCCCCACCAAGATTTATGTGAAGTCCATTTTGAAGCTGCTGGAAGAGGTGAAGGTGAAGGGCATCGCCCACATCACCGGCGGCGGCTTCTATGAAAACATCCCCCGTGCCATTGCTCCCGGCCTTTCCGCCAAGATTGACCGGAAGGACGTGCGGGTACTGCCCATCTTCGACTACATCGCCAAGAAGGGCAACATCCCGGTGCGGGATATGTTCAACACCTTCAACATGGGCGTGGGCATGACCGTCTGTGTGGCCCCGGAAGATGCGGACAAGACCATTGACCTGCTCACCCAGGCAGGAGAAACCGCCTACCGGCTGGGCGAGCTGGTGGAAGGAGACGGTGAGGTTCTGCTGGGATGAAAAAGATTGTAGTGTTAGTCAGCGGCGGGGGTACCAATCTCCAAGCCCTCATCGACGCTCAGCACCGGGGCGAGATTCCCGGGGGAGAGATCACCTGCGTGATTTCCTCCAAGCCGGGGGTATATGCCTTAGAGCGTGCCGCCAAGGCGGGGATTCCAAGCCGAGTTATCGACCGGAAGGAATACGCCGATTCCAAAGCCTTTTCCGGGGCGCTTCTGGAAGCGCTCCAAGAGGAGCAGGCGGATTTGGTGATCTACGCCGGGTTTATGACCATTGTGGATGAGATGGTCAGCCGCGCCTTCCCTTACAAAATGATGAATGTCCATCCCTCTTTGATTCCCTCCTTCTGCGGCAAGGGTTACTATGGGCTGCACGTCCATGAAGCGGTGCTGAAAAGCGGGGTGAAGGTGACGGGAGCCACGGTGCACTTCGTCACCGAGGTCTGCGACGGCGGACCCATCATCCTTCAGCAGCCGGTGTTCGTCCAAAACGACGACACCCCCGAAACCCTGCAAAAACGGGTGATGGAGCAGGCGGAATGGAAAATCCTGCCCAAAGCGGCAGCCCTGTTCTGCGCAGGGAAAATCAAGGTGGAAAACGGCATTGCCAAAGTCTACGAATAAAGAATAAGAGGAGGATGGTTCTATGTACCAGATTGATCTGGCAAGCTATCTGCAAAACAACTCTTACCCCGGCCGTGGGGTGCTGCTGGGACTGCACCAGGACGGCAAACACGGCGTCATCGCCTACTTCATCATGGGGCGGAGCGAAAACAGCCGCAACCGCATCTTCGTAGCCGAGGGTGAGGACATGAAGACCCAGGCTTTCGACCCCTCCAAGATGGTAGACCCCTCCCTGATTATCTACTACCCGGTCCGCACCCTGCCCTACGCCATGGTGGTCACCAACGGTGACCAGACCGACACGGTGTACGACGCCCTGCGCACCGGCGGCAGCTTTTTGCGGGCTCTGCGCACCCGGACCTTTGAGCCGGACGCCGACAACTACACCCCCCGCATCAGCGGAATCATCTGCCGGAAAACCGGCGCTTACAAGCTGAGCATCTTAAAAAGCGCCAACCACAACCCGGACAGCGTCCAGCGGTTCTTCTATGAATACTCCCAGCCGGTGGCGGGGGAAGGCCACCTGATTCACACCTACCAACAGGACGGCAACCCCATCCCCTCCTTTACCGGGGAACCCCGGCCGGTGGTGCTCAACCAAAGCATCGACGACTTCACCGATACCCTTTGGAACAGCCTGAACCCGGACAACAAGGTGAGTCTCTTCGTCCGGTATCTGGACCTCACCGACGGCAGCTATGAAACCCGCATTGTAAACAAGAATCAATAAACATTTTGCTGTCGTCGCCTGTCCCCCAGGTGGGCGGCAGCATTCTCATTTTCAGAAAGGTGGTACTCCCCATGGCAAATGAACTGGCCTTGAAATACGGCTGCAATCCCAACCAAAAGCCCTCCCGCATCTTTATGGCGGACGGGTCCGACCTGCCCATCACCGTGTTAAACGGCAAACCGGGCTACATCAACTTTTTGGACGCCTTCAACTCCTGGCAGCTGGTAATGGAACTGACAGCGGCTACCGGCCTGCCTGCGGCGGCTTCCTTCAAGCACGTCAGCCCGGCGGGTGCTGCGGTGGCAGTGCCTATGAGCGACACCCTGAAAAAGATCTACTTTGTGGATGACCTGGAGCTCTCCCCCCTGGCCACTGCCTACGCCCGTGCCAGAGGCGCCGACCGGATGAGCAGCTATGGGGACTTCATCGCTCTCAGCGAAGTCTGCGACGTACCCACCGCTTTGATGATCAAGCGGGAGGTCAGCGACGGCGTCATCGCCCCCGGCTACACCGACGAAGCCCTGGAAATTCTGAAAAGCAAGCGCAAAGGCAGCTACAACATCATCCAGATGGACGAAAGCTACCGCCCCGACCCGGTGGAGCACAAGCAGTGCTTCGGCATCACCTTTGAGCAGGGCAGAAACGAGCTGAAAATCGACGCGGACCTGCTGAAGAACATGGTCACCGACAACAAGGAGCTGCCGGACTTTGCGGTGCGGGATCTGCTTATCAGCCTGATTACCTTAAAGTACACCCAGTCCAACTCCGTCTGCTACGCCAAGGACGGCCAGGCCATCGGCATCGGCGCCGGCCAGCAGAGCCGGATCCACTGCACCCGTCTGGCAGGCAACAAGGCGGACATCTGGTGGCTGCGGCAGCATCCGAAAGTGCTGGCCCTGCCCTTCAAGGAGGACATCCGCCGTCCCGACCGGGACAACACCATCGACGTCTACATCTCTGAGGAATGGGAAGACGTGGTGGCCGGTGACAACTGGAAGTTTGCCTTTACCTCCCAGCCGGAACCCCTCACCCGGGAAGAAAAGAAGCAGTGGCTGGCACAGCTCACCGACGTAAGCCTGGGCAGCGACGCCTTCTTCCCCTTCGGCGACAACATCGAGCGTGCCAGAAAGAGCGGCGTGAAGTATGTGGCTCAGCCCGGCGGTTCCATCCGGGACGACAACGTCATCGAGACCTGCAACAAGTACGGCATGGCCATGGCCTTTACCGGGATTCGGCTATTCCATCATTGATGGTTCTGAAAGGCGGAGCGACAAAGCCTTCCCCTTGAGGGGAAGGTGGCAGATGCCGACGCAGTCGCATCTGACGGATGAGGTGTAAACACCCATCTGCAAACTACGACAGACAAACATTCGTGCATTCACCTCATCAGTCACCTTCGGTGACAGCTTCCCCTGCCAGGGGAAGCCTTTGTCAGAACTCTTCCTCTCTCACCAAAAACTTTCACGTTACGAATAAGGAGACCAACATGAAACTCTTAGTAGTGGGCGGCGGCGGCCGGGAGCACGCCATTATCCGCAAACTCAACGAAAGCCCTAAAGTAGACAAAATCTACTGCGCCCCCGGCAACGGCGGCATTTCCCGAGACGCAGAGTGCGTGAACATCGGCGCCTGCGACATCGACAACATGGTGGCGTTTGCCAAAGACAACGCCATTGACTTCTGCGTAGTGGCTCCCGACGACCCCCTGGCCGCCGGTATGGTAGACGCCATGAACGGGGCGGATATCCCCTGCTTCGGCCCCAACAAGGCCGCCGCCCGGATCGAAGGCAGCAAGGTGTTTGCCAAAAACCTGATGAAGAAGTACGGCATCCCCACCGCCGCCTATGAAGTGTTCGACGATCCCCATGCCGCCATGGATTACGTCAAAGCCCAGAACACCTATCCCACCGTCATCAAAGCCGATGGGCTGGCCCTGGGCAAAGGGGTCATTCTGGCCCAAACCGAAGAGGAAGCCATGGCTGCCATCCACTCCATTATGGAGGACAAGCAGTTCGGCGACAGCGGCAACCAGATCGTCATTGAGGAGTTCCTCACCGGCCCGGAAGTCAGCGTACTGAGCTTCTGCGACGGCAAAACCATCGTCCCCATGGTGTCCAGCATGGACCACAAGCGGGCGCTGGACGGAGACCAGGGCTTGAACACCGGGGGCATGGGCACCGTGGCCCCCAACCCCCACTACACCGATGCCGTGGCCAAGGAGTGCATGGAAACCATCTTCCTGCCCACCGTCCGAGCCATGGAAGCGGAGGGCTGCCCCTTTGCCGGGTGCCTTTACTTCGGGCTGATGCTCACTCCCAAGGGACCCAAGGTCATTGAGTACAACTGCCGGTTCGGCGACCCGGAAACCCAGGTGGTGCTGCCCCTGTTAAAGAGCGATTTGCTGGACATCTTTGTGGCCGTCAGCCAGGGCAAGCTGGACAGCGTGCCGGTGGAGTTTGCCAAGGACGAATACGCTGCCTGCGTGGTGGAAGCCAGCGGCGGGTATCCCCAGAACTACGAAAAGGGCAAGGTCATCCAAGGGCTGGATGAAAACGGCCAGTGCGATGGAGTTACTGTGTACCACGCCGGGACCAAATACGAGAACGGGCAGTTTCTCACCAGCGGCGGACGGGTGCTGGGCCTGACCGCCACCGCCAAGACCCTGCCCCAAGCCCTGGAAAAAGCCTATCAGGCTGCCGAAACGGTGACCTTTGAAAAGATGCACCTGAGAAAAGACATCGGCCAGCGGGCATTGCAGGCATTATAATCATTCAATACAGCCAAAGGCACCTGTGAAAGCAGGTGCCTTTTTGTTTTGTGGCTGCGGCTTTCCTGCTGTGTAGGACTCTTTGCCGCCTGAAAAAGGAACCCTTGCGCATTTCAAGCATAGACAGTATATGGAGCAAGCCGGAACAAGTAAATGCTTGTCAAATGTTACAAAAGTGAAACCATTTTTTCTACTTTACACCCCAAACCATCTCCATTATACTAAAATTAGAAAGAATGCTGTCGAAAATCAGCTACAACAGGAAAGGAGATGGAAAGGATGACCAAAGGGCGAAAAAAACGGCTGGCGGTGCTGATTGCGGTGGTTCTGCTGGTGCTGCTGGCGGTGGGGGTCATTTGGCGGCTTGCCTTCCAGCCCAGAGAAACCAGCCAGCCGGAAAACGCCCCCTTTACCCTTATCACCAACAGTCCCGACAACACCTTGATGGGCGGAAGCGTCAACGGCGGCGTCAACGGGATGCCCTTGGACTGGGACCTGCCCCTGCCGCTGTACTCCTTCACCCCCGGCCCGGAATGGACCCAAACCCAGGACGCCGCCCAAACCGCCAACCGGCTCAGCTTCTACTACGAAGATGTGTACCAAAATGACCAGGGAGCCACCCTCACCTTTACCCAGGAAATGGCCATCACCGGAACACAGCTCCCCGCCGGAAGCACCCTCACGGAGGGGGACACCCTGATTTTATTTTCCCAGGGAGAATCCACCGACGGCGCCTACCAAAACACGGACATCTACTGGATCCAGGGCCCTTCCCTGCTGACCATCCACTGCGACCGACACCTGTCGGAAAACCAGATGCTGGAATTTTTCCGGCAGGTGGATTACAGCACTCCTCGCCAACCGGTATATGCCCCCATCACCTTTCAATGGAGGGAAGGCCAGGACGGATCCGGCAGCTATACCGTCCAGGGCAACCCGGAAATCCCGGAGGATTACCGCTTTGCCGGGTTTTCCCAGCCCCCGGCGGGATACAGTTTAGAAGCCAGTGAAATCCGTGTGGAATACAACTGCTGCAACTATCTTGCCCAGGAGCTGCGCAGCGAGGGCGGCACCCGGCGGCTTTACCTGAACTGCTGGCTGGGGACCCAGGAGATGCGCAATTACTTCCGGGCAAGCAGTGAGGAAGCGGTGCAGCAGGTAACGGTAAAGGGCAATCCCGGCTACCTGTTCTGCGACGCCAACTACGGGGTAGTCCTTTGGGTGGCGGAAGGATACCAATGCCTTTCCCTATCCATAGACGGAAACACCACCCCGGAAATCCTGCTGGAACTGGCCCAGCAGGTGGAGCCAATGGAACGGGATACCATCCCCCAGCTTCCCTCTTCCCTGGGCGCATAACCGGCCTTTGGAATTTTCCCCAACTGATTTTTTCCATGCAAAAAGGGTGTGCGTCACCGCACACCCTTACTTTCTGTCTGATTTCCTTTTCGGTAGCGCTGCTGCTGGAAGGTTCGGATCACCTCCAAAAAGGCATCCCCGTACCGTTCCAGTTTCACCGCCCCCACTCCGGGGATTTTTCTCATCTGTTCCCGGCTCACCGGACGCTGCCGGGCCATCTGCTGCAAGGTGGCGTCGCTGAACACCACATAGGGAGGCACCCCCGCCGCCCCGGCCAGCTCCCTGCGCCGCAGCCGAAGCTGTTCAAACAGCCGCCGGCTCACCTCATCTAACCCGTCTTTGCGCACCGGAAGGGGCTGGGTTTCCTGTTTGGGCAGGGCGAGGAACAGCTTTTCCTTCCCCGCCAGCAGAGGCTTGGCCTTCCGAGTCACCTTCACCACCGGGTACTCCCCCTGGGTGAAGCGAATGTACCCCTGCTCCTCCAATTTCTGCACCAGCCGCTGGGCCAGGGAAGGTTCCAGCTGCCGCCACATCCCGTAGGTGGACTGGGTTTCCAGGCCCCGCTCCAGCACCTGCTGGGAACGGCTGCCTCGAAGCACCGAAATCAGCAGGCTGCTGCCGAACCGTTGTCCGGTGCGCAGGGCGCAGCAGAGAAACATCTGGGCCTGGGAGGTAAATTCCACCGGCACCGCCCCGGACAGGCAGCTGGAGCAGTGATCGCATTTTTCCGGGGCCTGCTCTCCAAAGTATTCCAGCAGCACCTGACGCAGACACCGGTCGGTGAGGCAGTAATTGCGCATTTTTTGCAACCGGTACAGGCTGCGCTGCTTCACCTGCTCCGCTTCTTTTGGGGGAAGGGTCTCGTTTTCCCGGTCCTTGGACAGCAAAATCCGCTGGGTCATCACATCGGATTGGCCGAACAGCAGGATGCAGTCCGCTTCGCCCCCGTCCCGTCCTGCCCGGCCCGCTTCCTGGTAGTAGCTTTCCAGGTCGCCGGGCATATTGTAGTGAATCACATAGCGGATGTTGGATTTGTCGATCCCCATGCCGAAGGCATTGGTGGCCACCATCACCCGCACTTCGTCCCGGGAAAACTTTTCCTGGGCCTGTCGGCGGTACTGGGCTTCCATCCCGGCGTGGTAAGCGGCGGCGGAAAACCCCGCCTGCTTCAACCGCCCCGCCACGTCGTCCACCTGGGAGCGGGTAGAGCAGTAGACAATCCCGGTCACATCCCGGCGGGGCTGAAGCAGTTTTCGCAGCTCCTCCCACTTATGGGCGGGGCGGCGGACTTCAAAGTACAGGTTGGGCCGGTCAAATCCGGTGGACACCGTCACCGGTTGGCGCAGCCCTAACAGCTGGACCACATCCTGCCGCACCTGGGCGGTGGCAGTGGCGGTAAAGGCCCCCACGGGACAAGCGGGCAGGGTGTCCAAAAAGGGGCGGATCTTCAGATAACCGGGGCGGAAGTCCTGGCCCCATTGGCTGACGCAGTGGGCTTCGTCCACGCACACCAGCTTGGGCGGGTGCCGCTGGATCCAGCTGCAAAAGCTGGCGGATTCCAGCCGTTCCGGGGCGATGTACAGCAGGCGGCACCTTCCCCGGCGGAGCAATTCCCAGGCGGCGGTGCGCTCTTTTTCTTCCATCTGGGAGTGCAGGCACACCGCCGAAATGCCGTTTTGCCCCAGGGCCTCCACCTGATCCTTCATCAAGCTGATGAGGGGGGAAATTACCAAGGTCAGTCCACCCAGCAGCAGGGCCGGAAGCTGAAAGCAAAGGCTCTTCCCTGCTCCTGTAGGCATCACCGCCAGCACATCCTGCCCCGAAAGCAGGGCGTCCACAATGGTTTCCTGGCCGGGACGGAAGGAAGTGTAACCGAAATATTGTTCCAATGCTTGCAATTTGTCCATGGCGTCCCCCTTTTGGCAGGATGAAGATTGGATGAAAAACAATGGGAAAACGGATGCAAAAACAAAGCCCGGCGGATGCCGGGAGGCGTTATCCTGAAACCAACGAAACTTCTTTGAGATGATTCGGTGTATGTTCAGTGAAAGGAGAACGCAACATGAAAAAGCGCTTCAGGTTTCTGCTGTTGGGGGCAGTGTCCATCCTTTCGGCACTATCCCTTTTGGCCGGGTGCGCTTCCCCCACCGCAGCCCAACCGGACTCCCCTCGGCAGACTGCCGCATCGCAGGAGGTACAGTTGGAGGTACCCTATCTTTCCCAGGAGGACATCCTCCCCACCGGCTGCGAAGCCGTCAGCGCCGCCATGGTGCTGCAATACTGGGGCGTGGATGTGACCCCGGAGGAGGTGGCTTCCATGCTGCCCTGCGCTCCCCTTTACCAGCTGGGGGGACAGCTCTACGGCCCAAACCCAGACGAATTCTTTGTGGGCTCCCCCTTTGAGGAAACCGGCTACGGCTGTTACGCCCCGGTGATTGCCGGGGCGCTGGAGGAACAGCTGTCCCCAAAATATACCGTCACTTTAGAATACGGCTGCACCATCCGCCAGCTTTACCAAAACTATGTAGTGGAACAAGGCGCGCCGGTGCTGATCTGGGTCACCATCGACCTGGTGGAACCAACCCCCGGCACCCAATGGCAGCTGGAAGACGGCAGCCTCTTTACCTGGAAGAAGAACGAACACTGTATGGTGCTCACCGGCAGGCAAGGGGATCGTTACCTCTGCCAGGACCCCTACGAAAGCCACGGCACGGTATCTCTGCCGGAAGATTTGCTCCAGCTGCGGTTTGAACAGATGGGCAGCCAGGCCGTGGCGGTGGTGCAGTCATAGAATTTTGCTTCTGACGCTGACAACTTCATTTTTCTCTTGCCTCCCACAGTCCATTTGACTGTGGGAATTTTTTACCACCGATGGTTCCACAATGCTGCACCATGCGACAGGCCTTCGGCCTGTCTGTTCTACCACTGACGGTTCCATAATTGAGAACCATGCCCCGGGCACAGAATGCGTTTCCCCAATCCGGCGATTTTGGCGGTGCTGGCGGCGGCCTGCTCTTCCTTCTCGAACAGCAGCGCCGGGGCAGGCCAGGGAAGGTTCATCACCGCATCCCCGGTGCAGAGATAGCGATGGTTGATCTCATACCCCATGCTCCCCGCCGTATGGCCGGGCAGGGCCAGAACCCGGATGGAAAACCCATAGCGGTAAAAATCCTCCCCGCCTTCCAAAAGCAGTTCCGGCGTGAAATCCGTTCCGGGCTGGGACAGGCTTTTTCGGCTCATGGCAAGCAGGGCCTTCCCCATCAGGCCCCGGCCGTACAGGGGGCGGGCGGCGGGATGCCCCAGCAGAGGAAGGTCCGCCTTTCCCATGGCGACCGGGATATGCAAAGACTGCCGCAGCAGGGCGGCGCTTCCGGCGTGGTCCGGGTGGCCGTGGGTGAGCAAAATCAGCTTCACCCGGTTTTCCCGGCAGAGCTGTTCCAGCCTGGGGAAGTCCTCTTTCCGGCCGGTATCCACCAGCACGCTGCCATTGATGGGCAGGGCCTTGCTGCCGGACACCAGCCAGCAGTTCACATTCCCGCAGCGAATCCGCTTCACCTGGTACAGCGATTCCGGCTTGTCCGCAAACAGGCTTTTCCCCATGGAAAACCCGGAAGCAGCGGCGGCTCCCCCGTCCTGCACCACGGAAGGGATATTTTGCTCTTGATTTGGCTTTGGTTTCATGGGGAGACCTCCTTCCGGTGGGTAACCGGAATTTTACAGCAATTTAATTGGCAAACTGGCTGTAGTACAGCTTATGGTAAAAGCCCTTCTTTTCCAGCAGGGACGAATGGGTGCCCTGCTCGATGATCCTGCCGTCCCGCATCACCAGAATCACATCTGCCTCCCGGATGGTGGACAGCCGGTGGGCCACAATGAAGCTGGTGCGCCCTTCCATGAGCTTGGCAAAGGCGTCCTGAATCTTCTTTTCGGTGCGGGTGTCGATGGAGGAGGTGGCTTCGTCCAAAATCAGCATGGGAGGCAGGCAGAGCATCACCCGGGCAATGCAGAGCAGCTGCTTCTGACCCTGGCTCAAACCGCCGCCGTCTTCCCCCAGCACCGTATCGTAGCCCTTGGGCAGACGGGTGATGAAGCCGTGGGCGTAGCTGGCCTTGGCCGCCGCCACTACCTCTTCCAGGGTAGCTTCCGGCTTGCCGAAGGCGATGTTGTCCCGGACAGTGCCCTTCATCAGCCAGGTGTCTTGCAGCACCATGCCGTAGCCCGCCCGCAGGCTTTTCCGGGTGATGGTTTCAATATCCTTGTCCGCCACCAGTATGTGGCCGGCGTCCACGTCGTAAAACCGCATCAGCAAGTTAATCAGGGTGGTTTTGCCGCAGCCGGTGGGGCCTACAATAGCCACCCGCTGGCCGGGGGACACCTTCAGGTTAAAGTCCTGAATCAAGGGCCGTTTGGGAACATAGCGGAAGGAGACGTTTTGCATCTCCACCCGGCCGTCGGGGACAACCTCCCCTGCATCCGGGGCGTCCTCCACCTTGGCGGGGTCGTTGACCAGCTCCAGCACCCGGGCGGCGCAGGCCAGGGCGTTTTGCAGCTCGGTGACCACCCCGGAAATTTCATTGAAGGGCTTGGTGTACTGGTTGGCGTACATCAGCATGGAGGACATCAGCCCCACGCTGATTCCCCCGGCAATCACCACAAACGCCCCCACAATGCAGACGGCGGCAAACACCAGGTTGTTCACAAACCGGGTGGTGGGGTTGGTCAGGGAGCTGTAAAACACCGCCTTTAAACTGCACCGGGTGAGCCGGTGGTTGATGCGGTCAAACTCCTGCTGCACCGTCTCTTCCCGGCCGAAAGCCTGGACCACCTTCTGGTTTTGCACCATTTCGTTGACCAAAGCGGTTTGGCGGCCCCGAATCCGGGTCTGTTCCTGGAACTTGCGGTAGGTGCGCTTGGCGATAAACCAGGCGGCAAACAAACTCAAAGGGGTCAGGCAGACCACCGCAATGGAAATCCACACATCCACGCAGAACATCAAAATCAAGGTACCCAAAATGGTCAGCACCCCGGTAAACAGCTGGGTGAAACCCATGAGCAGGCCGTCGGCAAACTGGTCCACGTCGGCGATAATCCGGCTAATCATGTCCCCGTGGCTGTGGGCGTCCAGATAGGAGAGGGGCAGGGTTTGAATCTTTTCCATGCTCTCCCGGCGGATGTCCCGGGTGACGCAGTAGGTGATGTGGTTGTTGCACAGGTTCATCAGCCACTGGCTCACCCCGGTGAGCACAATGACAATGAAAAGGAACACAATCAAGGGAATCAGCCGGGCAAAGTCCACCTGGCCGGGACCCAGCATCAGATCCACCCCGTCCCCCACCAGCAAAGGCAGCCAGATGGTGAGGACGGTGGAGACGGCGGCGCAGAACAGGCTCAGCCCCACCCAGAGCCGATAGGGCTTTAACCGCTTCAGCACCCCTTTTAAGGCCATGCTGCGCTGGTGGGCGCTGAGTTTATTTTTGTTGGCCATGGCCGCTCCCCTCCTTTTCAAACTGGGACCAATAGATTTCCTGATACACCGGGCAACCTTCCAGCAGCTGCTCATGGGTGCCCATCCCCGCCACATGGCCTTCCTCCAGCACCAGAATCAAATCGGCGTGGCGCACCGAACTGGCCCGCTGGGAGACGATAAAGGTGGTGGGGGGATTCTTCATCCCCCGGATGGCAGTGCGCAGGGCGGCGTCGGTGGCGTAGTCCAGGGCGGAAGCGGAGTCGTCCAGAATCAAAATCTCCGGCTGCTTCACCAAGGCACGGGCGATGGTCAGCCGCTGGCGCTGGCCGCCGGAGAGGTTCTGTCCTCCCTGCTCCACCTTTTCTTCCAGGCCCAGGGGCTTGTTCTTCACCACGTCCTCCGCCTGGGCCAGCTTCAAGGCTTCCCAAAGCAGGTCCTCCCGGGCGTGGGGCGCGCCCCACTCCAGGTTTTCCCGGATGGTGCCGGTAAACAGCACCGCCTTTTGAGGCACAATGCCGATGCGTTGACGCAGCTGGGCGGCGCTTTGCTCTCTCACGTCCACCCCGTCCACCAGTACCCTGCCCTGGGTGGCGTCATAAAACCGGGGAATCAGGCTGATCAGGCTGGTTTTACCGGAGCCGGTACCCCCGATGATGCCCACCGTCTGGCCCTTCTGCACCGAGAAGGACAGGCCGGAAAGGCTGGCTCCCCCGGCGCCTTGGTAGGTGAGGCCCACGTTTTGAAACTCCACGGTGCCCAGGCTTTCGGGGGTCACCGGGTGCTGAGGCTGCTCCATATCCTGGGGTACCTCCAGCATGTCCGCCACCCGGTTGGCGCAGGCCAACGCCTTGGAGATGGTGACAATCAGGTTGGCCAGTTTCACCAGCTCCACCAAAATCTGGTTCATATAGTTCACCAGGGCGATGATCTGGCCCTGGGTCAAGGCCCCGGCGTCGATCTGGATGCCGCCCACATAAAGCAGCACCACAATGGCCAGGTTGATCAAGCCGTAGGTCAAAGGGTTCATCAGCCCAGCAATCCGTCCCACGGCGATTTGCAGTTTGGTCAGGCGCCGGTTTTCCCCGTCAAACCGGGCCTGCTGCTCCGGCTCCTTATTGAAGGCACGAATCACCCGCACGCCGGTGAGGTTTTCCCGGACAATGGACAGCACCTGGTCCAAGCCCCCTTGCACCTTTTTATACCGGGGCATGGTCAGATACAAAATCCCCAGCACCACCGCCCCCAGCAGGGGGATTACCCCGGCGAAGATCAGGGCGGTTTTCCAGTCGATGAAAAAGGCCAGAATCATGGCGCCGAACACCACAAAGGGGGAGCGCATAAACAGCCGCAAAAACATATTCACCCCGTTTTGCACCTGGTTGATGTCGCTGGTCATCCGGGTGATTAAGGTGGGGGCTCCTTGCTGGTCCAGCTGGGTGTAGCTCAGCCCCTGAATCCGGGCAAACAGGGCCTGGCGCAGCCGGCCGGAAAAGCCCACCGCCGCCCGGGCCGCAAAGTACTGGGCCACAATGGAGCAGCTCAGCCCCACCAGCGCCAGCACAATCAGCACCACGCACATGGTCATCACATAGCCCACATCCTGATTGGCAATGCCGGTATCAATAATGTCTGCCGTCACCAAAGGCACCAGCAAATCAAAGCAGGCCTCCAGGCACTTAAATAAAGGCG
The DNA here is from genome assembly GCA_002305795.1 of Ruminococcaceae bacterium UBA1375. Lineage (GTDB taxonomy): Bacteria > Bacillota > Clostridia > Oscillospirales > Ruminococcaceae > Egerieicola > Egerieicola faecalis. Next base: position 15,765 of record DBRF01000005.1, on the reverse strand, counting down.
CTAAGATACACTCTTTCTGATAACCGGACAGGAAATGCAACAGTCTTCTCATAACCTTCCTCCTCGATTACTTCCTTCTCTGGCTTCTAGTTTACCCTGTTTGGCCCCGTTTTGCAACCGAAAAGCGCCCGGAAACGGGAAGGGTTTGTAAATTTTGCGTTGGGTTTCTTGTCAAATGTTCCGAAAGCTGATATAATGAAAGCAATGCAGGCCGGAATATGGTCCGGAATGCGAAAAAATTTCCATCATCGGATTTTGAAAGGATGAATCATTATGGCATTTTGTACCCATTGCGGCACGGAAAACGCTCCCGGTGCTGCATTTTGTACCAAGTGCGGTCAACCCATGGCGGCGCAGCCCCAGGCTGCCCAACCCGCTCCGGCAGCGCAGCCCGCACCGGCGGCGCAGCCTCAAACAGCCCAGCCCGCTTACCAACAGCAAACCTATGCGGCCCCGGCTCCCGCTGCTCCCGCTGCGGCGCCCCGTCAGCCCATGAAGCTGGAGATGATGAGCCTGATTTCCGGCGGGCTGCTGATTTTGGGCGGCTTGATCGGCTTTATTGTTACCTGCTGCATGAACCCCTTCTATGTTCTGGTGGACAGCTTTTCCATGCTGAACAACTACGGGCTTGGAAATGCAATCGGAGGATTCAGCGTCTGGGCCGCCATTGCCCTGATCCTGGTATGGCTGGTTCCGATTATTTACGGAACCGGGGAACTGATCAACGGCCTGCTGTTCCATAAAAAGAGCCGCCTGCCCGCTACCTTTATGCAGATCGGCAATTATGCCAATCTGCTGGTTCTTGCCGATGCGTTTTTGGCCAGCATTGGCTATCTGATCAGCGTGATTGTCTTTATGGCAAGCTACAGCAACTATCTGGATGGAGCCCCGCTGCCCTCCTTGCTGGTCCATAACATCATCACCCTGCTGCTGACCGGCGTGCTGGTTCTGATCTGCCTGACCTATCTCCGTGGGCAGAAGCAGGCTGTGGTTTCGTTCCATCAGCACCAGATGGGCTATGCCGCCTATGCCATGGATCAGAAGCTGAAAACCCAGCCCCTGGTATTGGGCGGAGGCAGCCTGATTTTCGGCATTCTCAGCTTTTTCTTCTGCGGCTTTACCCAACTGGACATCGGCTATGCCGTGGCCGCCTTTATCATGAGCCTGTTCTTGGCAGCCGGTTATTTCTGCGGAATGCTCTCTTTCCAGCGGATTTCCGCCCAGGTGGCCGGTCAAAAGGCCCCGGATTACAAAGCTGCCATCGACAAAATGATGCAGCAAAACGCCAACAAATATGTTCCCAACACCCAGGAACAGGGCTTTTTGCGCACCGCCCAGGGCGCCCGGTATCCGGTAGGCGGCCAGGAAATCCGTCTGGGCAGCGATCCCGCCCAGGCAGGCATCCAGTTTGCCGATCCCGCAGGACGGGTCAGTTCCCTGCACTGCGGCGTGCGGTTTGAAAACGGCCAGTACCTGCTGGTGGACTACTCCGCCACCGGCACCGTGGTCAATGGTATGCGGCTGACCCAGGGCCAACCCACCTACGCCCTGCCCGGCTCCACCGTGGTGCTGGGTGAAAGCGTCACCATTACTTTGGAGTAAGAATCCCTTCCCATTTTGCGCCCCGATTCGGGGCGCTTTTTGTTCCACTCCAAACCAAAGAAGGAACTTTTATGGGCAGACACTACACCTCAGAAAAAATCCTCCTTCCCATGGCCGGAAGGAACCTGGCAGTTTACCTCTTCCGCCCCACCAAAAACCAAAAGCCCCCGGCGCAAACCCCGGGAATCCTTTGGATTCACGGCGGGGGATATGTGCTGGGAATGGCCAAAATGATCTACATTTCCCGTGCCTTCCCTCTGGTGAAGCGGTACGGCGGGATGGTGCTTACCCCGGAATACCGTCTGGCCAAGCAAGCTCCCTATCCTGGAGCTTTGGAAGACTGTTACGCCGCCTTAAAGTATCTCCAAGCCCATGCGGAGCAGTGGGGCGTCAACCCCGCCAAACTGATGGTGGGGGGCGAAAGCGCCGGGGGAGGGCTGGCTGCGGCACTTTGTATGTACGCCAGGGACAAGGGGGAGGTAAACATCGCCTTTCAAATGCCCCTCTACCCCATGCTGGATGATCGGGACACCGATTCTTCCCGGGACAACCACGGCCATGTTTGGAACACCAAGCGCAACCACTGGGGCTGGAAGGCCTATTTAGGGAAGAATTACGGCAAAGAAGTGCCCCCCTACGCCGCCCCCGCCCGGCAAACCTGTTATACCGGCCTTCCCCCGGCCTACACCTTTGTGGGGGATGGGGAACCCTTTTACTGCGAAACCCTGGCCTACATCCGTCACTTGCAGCAGGCCGGAATCCCCGCAAAGGCAGACGTCTACCACAGCAGCACCCACGCCTTTGATATGCTTTTGCCCTTTCGCTCTATCAGCAAGCAGGCCGCCCGTGCCTTTGAACAGCAGTATCTCTATGCCGCCCGGCATTATGCAGCTCCCCAGCCACCACTCCCGCAGGACGGCAAGGCTCCCTGGGACGGATGCTTTTTTGCAAGAGATTCACATTGACTTTTCCAGACTTCGCCGGTATAATAAGAGTAAATTAGTGCAAACTATTTCCAGTTTTCGGGACAGCCCCCTGTCCCCCACCATCTTAACAAGGAGGATTCCCCCATGCCTGAATTGAAAGGAAGCAAAACCGAAGCCAACCTGCTGGCCGCCTTTGCCGGCGAAAGCCAGGCCAACACCAAGTACCGTTACTACGCCTCCAAGGCCAAAAAAGACGGTTACGTCCAGATCGGCAAGCTCTTTGAAGAAACCGCCGACAACGAAAAGGAACACGCCAAAATCTGGTTCAAGCTGCTCCACGGCGGAGAAATGCCCGGCACCATGGACAACCTGAAGGACGCCGCCGCCGGGGAAAACTACGAGTGGACCGACATGTACGCAGGCTTTGCCAAAACCGCCAAAGAGGAAGGCTTTGACCACATTGCCTACCTGTTTGAACAAGTGGCGAAAATCGAAAAGGAACACGAAGAGCGCTACCGCAAACTGCTCAAAAACATCGAAGACGGCGTAGTCTTCTCCCGGGACGGAGATCAGATTTGGCAGTGCTCCAACTGCGGCCACATTGTGATTGGGAAGAAAGCCCCGGAAGTCTGCCCGGTGTGCGCCCATCCCCAGTCCTATTTCCAAATCAAGGCGGAAAACTACTGAGTTTGCCTGCCCCGTCTCCTTTGATTTTCTTGTTCCGGCCGCCTGATTTGGGCGGCCGGTGCTTTTTTCTGAGGATTGCCTTTTTCGTAGAATTGTGTTATAGTAGGGACGCTGCGATTTTTCCAGCGGTCAGTCGCAACCTCCTGACCTTAAAAAACACTACGAAAGAAGGATACCTATGTCCAAAACCTATTCCAAAACAGCCGCCATTACCAAAACCGCCCTGATTGCCGCCTTGTATGTGGTGCTGACCCTGGTGTTTGCCCCCATCGCATTCAGCACGGTGCAGTTCCGGGTCAGCGAAATCTTAACGGTGCTGCCGGTGTTTACCGGCCTAGCAGTGCCGGGGCTGAGCATCGGCTGCTGCCTGGCAAACCTCCTGGGCGTGCTGCTGGGCACCAACCCCACCGGCTTGATCGACGCCGTGTTCGGCACCCTGGCCACCCTGCTGGCCGCCATCTGCACCTACTATGTCGGCAAACTCCCGGCCAAGCTGCCCAAGTATCTCCTGGCCCCCCTGTTTCCGGTGCTGTTCAACGCCGTGATTGTGGGCATGGAGCTGACCTTTGTCTTCGGCGGCGAAGGGAGCTTCTGGGAAATCTTCCTGTTCCAGGGAATTTCCGTGGGCATCGGCGAAGCCGTGGTCTGCTATGTAGGAGGCTGCCTGCTGATGGGGGCCCTGTACGCCAAAAACGTGTACAAACGCATCTTTGCCGTGGATCGAATGTAACCCGGCAAACTCTTTTGGGCCTTTTTCCCTTCTTCCGCCCCGGAACTCTTGCCAGGAGCTCTGAGATTTGGTATAATAAAGGGGACAAACAGCCTGAAAGAAAGGAGAAACCGCTCCATGAAAACTTTCATGAAACTAATGGGAATCGCAGCAGGTACGGTACTGGTGTTAAAGGGAATCCAGGTTGCGGTGGATTACCTGGTATCAACCTACTCTGCCCGTTATGTCCGCAGCGAAGTGGACGGGCTCAACGATTACCATTCCCAGATTTGATCTTCCAGCGGCCGCAGTATGCGGCTGCTTTTTTCTATCCATTCTCCAAAATCCATGAAATAAGGAGGCTTTTCTCTATGGCAACTGCATTGATTACCGGTGCCAGCAGCGGCATCGGCCGGGATTTGGCCATTCTGCTCTCCCGCCGGGGATACAACCTGATTTTAGTGGGGCGGAGCCTGTCCCGTCTGGAAACGGTGCTGCCCAAGCTCAGCCACAGGCGGGTGCAGCTTCTGGCGCTGGACCTATCCAAAGAGGAGCACTGCTCCCAGCTTTACCGCCAGTGTCGGGGTCAGGTGGATCTTCTGGTCAACAACGCCGGCTTCGGCCTGTTCGGGGAATTTACCGGCACTAAACTAGACACCGAGCTGAACCTGCTGGATTTGAACGTCCGGGCGGTACACATCCTCACCAAGCTGTTTTTGCGGGACATGGTAAAGCAGGATCGGGGCGCCATCCTCAATGTGGCGTCGGTGGCAGGCTATCTGCCCGGCCCGCTGATGGCAACCTACTACGCATCCAAAGCCTACCTGCTGCGGCTGGATCTGGCCATCTGGAAGGAGCTGAAAAAGCGTCGCAGCCGGGTGCAGATTTCCACTCTCTGCCCCGGGCCGGTGGACACCGGATTCAACCGCCGGGCGGGGGTGCAGTTTGCCATTCCGGGGCGCAGCAGCTTCTGGGTGGCGGCTTACGCCCTGGAACAGCTGGAAAAAGGCAAGCGGGTGATTCTGCCCGGCTGGGAAGCCAAGGTAGTGGCAGTGCTGGGCAAAATCACCCCGGACTCCCTGCTGCTGGAAGGGGCCTGGCGGATGCAGCGGCGAAAGGAGAAGTAATCCATGGAACCCAAAGAAGAGTTTCTCTCCCTCTACCGGGAGCACATCACCCGCCCCGGCAGCCAGGAGCTGCTGGACTACCTGCTCCACAAAAGCGACTTTTTCACCGCCCCCGCCTCCACCCGGTTCCACGGCAACTACCCCGGAGGGCTGTGCGAACACTCCCTTCACGTCTACCACTGCCTTACCGACTATCTGAGCCGAGAGCGAGCCAAACAGCTGTACCGCATGGGAAACTACACCCAGGAAACAGTGGCGGTGGTCAGCCTGCTCCACGACATCTGCAAAGTCAACTGCTACAAGCAGTCCACCCGGAATGTCAAGGACAAGCAGGGCAACTGGCAGCAGGTCCCCTGGTACGAATTTGAGGACAGCCTGCCCTACGGCCACGGGGAAAAAAGCGTTTACATCCTTTCCGGATTTTTGCGGCTGAGCCGGGAGGAAGCCTTTGCCATCCGCTACCACATGGGGTTTTCCGGCACCGAAGAAGCCCGGAACGTGGGCAAGGCCTTTGAGATGTTTCCTTTGGCCTTCGCCCTGAGCACGGCGGATATGGAAGCCACCTACTTTCTGGACGAGGTGCGGTGAGCTGAGAAGTTTCGTGTTTCCATGGAAGATTTGGCGAAGGTCAAATCAGCCATAATGATTTGTTATTCACTCTTCAATATTCCACTACGGAGGTGTTACCATGTCAACGGTTCACAACCAAGCCAGCCCCGGGGATTTCGCCAAAACCGTTCTGATGCCCGGCGACCCCCTGCGGAGCAAATTCATTGCAGAGCATTTTCTGGAAAACCCCAAGCTGGTGAACAACGTCCGGGGTATCCAAGGGTACACCGGAAGCTACCGGGGCCATCCCGTCAGCGTCATGGCCAGCGGCATGGGAGCCCCCAGCATGGGCATCTACAGCCGGGAGCTGTTTGACCAGTACGGGGTGGACACCATTCTGCGCATCGGCACCACCGGCAGTTTGCAGGACCACATCCATGTGGGGGACCTGATCCTCGCCGCCGGAGCCTGCACCGACACCAACTTTCTGGCCCACTGGAAGGTTACCGGTTTCGCCCCCATCGCTACCCCCAAGCTGGTGAGCCGGGCCATGGCCTTGGCGGAGGAGATGGAGTATACCTACTATGCCGGAAACGTGCTCACCAGCGACCGGTTTTACATGGACGACATGGAACAGCTGCGCCGGTGGCGGCGGATGGGGGTGCTGGGCACCGAGATGGAGACCGCCGCCCTCTACGCCACGGCAGCCTGGTGCGGCAAACAGGCTCTAAGCATCCTCACCGTCAGCGACGGGATGTTTAGCGACGAAGACTCTACCCCCGCCCAGCGGGAGACCCAGTTTACCCGAATGATGAAACTGGCGTTGGCGCTGGCGGTGGAGTTGGAGGCATAAAAATCCCCCGCCCCCCATATTCATTCCCTAGAAAGAATGCACAGGGGGCGGGGATATGAAAAACTGTTCCAAAAAGATGACGGCCATCCGGCTGGGAGTGCTGGGGCTCTGCCTTTTGCTGGGGGGACTGGCGGTGTTCTTCCAGCCCCTGGTGACCCAGGTGTCCGGCCCGGCCCAAACCTGGGAAACGGTGGTCATAGACCCGGGACACGGCGGGTTTGACGGGGGCTGCATCGGGGTCAACGGAGTGTACGAAAAGGACATCAATCTCAGCATTGCCAAGGTGTTCAACCAGCTGTGTATGTTTATGGGCTACGACACCATTATGACCCGGTACACCGACACCGCTTTGTGCAGCGGGGAAATCACCGGCAGCCTGCGCCAGCAGAAGGTGGAGGACATCAACAACCGGCTGGCCATTTTAGAGCGGCAGAAAAACGCTGTCTGTATCTGCATCCACCAGAACAAATTCACCGATTCGGAGCAGCACGGCTCCCAGATGTTCTACGGCATTTTGGACCCGGCAAGCGAGGGACTGGCCAAAAGCATGCAGTCCGCCTTCACTTCCCTGCTCCAGCCGGACAACACCAGGGAAATCAAACGGGGGGATTCCTCGGTGTACCTGCTCACCCAGTCCCCCATCCCCATTGTGCTCAGCGAATGCGGCTTCCTCTCCAACGAAGAGGAGTGCGAAAAGCTCTCCGGGGCGGACTACCAGGCCCAGGTGGCCTTTACCCTGCTGACGGGGCTGGTGAACTGGCAAAGCGGGGTGGAATGACAAATCCTTTCAGGAAGGAAATGCAACATGGAAACACTGTACGACAACCCGGAATTTTTCCAAAAATACAGCCAGATGTACCGCTCCCAGCAGGGGTTGGCGGGGGCGGGAGAATGGTCTGCTCTCCAACCCCTGCTGCCGGATTTTACCGGAAAGCGGGTGCTGGATCTGGGCTGCGGCTACGGCTGGCACTGCGGCTACGCTGCTGCAAATGGCGCCACTCAGGTGCTGGGCGTGGACAATTCCCAAAAGATGCTTCAGGTGGCGCAAGAGAAAAATCCCGCTCCCCAAATCCAATACCGCTGTGCTTCCATTCAGGAATTGCAGTTTCCCCATGAAAGTTTTGATATGGTGTTCAGCTCCCTGGCCATCCACTACCTGCCGGACTACCCGGGACTGGTCAAGCAGGTGAAAGACTGGCTGGTGCCCGGCGGGGATTTTGTCTTTTCGGTGGAACACCCCATCTTTACCGCCCAGGGCCCCCAGGACTGGGTATACGGCCCGGAGGGGGAAATCCTGTACTTCCCGGTAGACAACTACTTTTACCAAGGACAACGGGAGGCGGTGTTTTTAGGGGAAAGGATGACCAAGTACCACCGCACCCTCACCACCTACCTGGACACCCTGCTGCAAAACGGGTTCCGGCTGCGGCGGGTGGTGGAGCCCCAGCCTCCGGCGTCCATGATGGATCTGCCGGGAATGAAAGATGAGATGCGCCGGCCCATGATGCTGCTGGTGGCGGCGGTGAAGGAATAAACGGACAACGGGATTTCCAAAAGGGAGTCCCGTTTTTTGACGCAAAAACACCCCGGAGCCAAGGGAAGGTTCCGGGGTGAGTTCGTTTATTGGTTGACCAGAAGCTGGGCGAAGGTCATGATGTCCAGGACGCTAAGATTGCAGTTTAAGATTTTCGCCGCTGCCTTCTCCCCCACAGCCAAAAAACCAGAAGCACCATGGCCACTCCGGTGACCGCCCCGGCGGTGTCCAGCAGCACGTCGGAAAACTGCCCGGTGCGCCCCGGCACCGAAAGCTGGATGGTCTCGTCCACACTTGCCACCGCTGCCGCCGTGATCCCGGCCAGCAGTCCTGCCCACCCATAGCGCAGCAGCATCGCCCGCCAAAAGCAGGCCAGCACCCCGCCCAAACAGGCGTATTCCACAAAGTGGGCGGTTTTCCGCACCAGGTATTCCAGCCAGCCGGTGTCGCTTCCCCCCAAACCCATCAGCTGGAGCAGCCAGACAAAAAAACCGCTTTCCTGCTCCGATTCCGTTCCCGGCTGCAAGGAACGGGTGAAAATAAAGGCGATTATCCCCAGGCTCAGCAGCAGAAAGAGAAGGATTTTTCCCTTGCGGTGAGGCAGGTCCGGTTTTATTTTTTGCAGCATAAAATTTCCCCTCCATTTCTTTGACCTTATTGTAGCTTTTTTGCAGACAGATGTCAAAAGCTGTGCTATAATGATTGGCAAAGCCAAGATTTCTACCGNNCAAAGGTAGGAATCAGCAGCTTTTACCGAAAGCAAATGCTGCGATTACGGTTCCCGTTTTGCCGCCCAAAAAGCAAGGGCGGCATTTCGCCTGACGGCGAAAACCAACGGAAACCAAACGGGTTTTTTATGGTATAATGGTTGGCAAAGCCAAGATTTCTACCGNNCAAAGGTAGGAATCAGCAGCTTTTGCCGAAAGCAAATGCTGCGATTACGGTTCCCGTTTTGCCGCCCAAAAAGTAAGGGCGGCATTTCGCCTGACGGCGAAAACCAACGGAAACCCAACGGACACTTAAGGGTATCGGTTGGAGAACAAAAGGAGTCCTTCGCGATGATTCGGAAAATGGAATACCAGGATTTGGAAGCCGCAATAGAAGTTTGGCAAAAAGCCAACCGACAGGCTCACGGTTTTCTGCCCGCTTATTTTTGGGAACAGCGCCGTGCCCAAATCAAAACCGCATTGCAGCAGCAGGAGGTTTATGTGGCAGTGGAAGAAGGCAGACTGGTGGGATTGATTGGGCTTCGCCGGGACTGGGTCCACGGGCTGTTTGTCCTCCCGGACTTCCAGGGACAGGGTATCGGCCGCAGGCTGCTGGAGACCCTAAAGCAGCGGCGCCCTCAGCTGTGGCTTCAGGTATACAGCAAAAACCAGCGGGCCTTGGCCTTTTACCTGCGGGAAGGCTTTCAGATCTGCCGCCGCAGCCTGGACGGAGACAGCAACGAAGTAAAGCTGACCTTACTGTGGCAGCGATAACCTATCTCGGAGAACAGTTGGGAAAAACCAATCCCGGAAGCAGTTTTTCTTCTGCCTCCGGGATTTTTGTTGAAAAAGATGAAAAAAGCCGATCAGAAAATGGAAACTTTACTTTTCCAATGCGGCGGCACATTCCTTCAGCCGCTGGATCACCTTGATCTGCTGGGGACAGGCCCGCTCGCACTGGCCGCAGCCGATGCAGTCAGAAGCCACGTTTCCTTTGGCCGCCAGCTGATCGTAGGCCGCCTGGCCTTCCTGAAGCTGTCCCCACACCAGCTGCCGGTTCCGGGCGGCAAAGATTTCGGGAATGGGAATCTGCTTGGGACATCCGCCGGTGCAGTAGTGGCAAGCGGTACAGGGGATGGACTTCACCCCGTTGATGGCCTCCTGGGCTTTGCGGATGGCCTGCTGCTCGTGGGCATTCAGGGGCCGGAAGTCCTTCATATAGGAAAGGTTGTCCTCCATCTGCTCCAGGTTGGACATCCCGGACAGCACGGTGATGATGCCGTCCAGGGAAGCGGCATAGCGGATGGCCCAGGAAGCAAAGGAAGCCTTGGGGTCTGCCTGGCGGAAAATCTCCTGGACTTTGGTGGGGGGATTGGCCAAAGCCCCTCCCTTCACCGGCTCCATCACCACAATGGATTTGCCGTGTTTCCGGGCAACCTCATAGTTTTCCCGGGCGGTGACGTCTGGGTTTTCCCAGTCGGCGTAGTTGAGCTGAAGCTGGACAAACTCCGCATCGGGATGGTCGGTGAGCAGCCTATCCAGAATGTCCGGGGTGGCGTGGAAGGAAAAGCCCCAGTGCTTAATCAGGCCCTTTTCCTTCTGCTCCTTGACGAAATCCCAGATGTGGTATTTGTCGTAGGTTTTGTAGTTTCCCGCCTGCAAAGCGTGGAGGAGGTAGTAGTCAAAATACCCGGCTCCGGTGCGCTCCAGGCTGGTGTAAAACTGCTGTTTGGCACTCTTTTCATCGTGGGCTCCCATCCAGGCACAGAGTTTAGTGGCCAGGGTGAAACTTTCCCGGGGATACCGGTCCACCAGCGCCGCCTTGGCCGCCCGTTCCGAATCGCCGTCATCGTAAACGTAGGCAGTGTCGAAATAGGTCAGTCCGGCCTCCATAAACCGGTCTACCATCTGCTTGGTTTGTTCTAAGTCGATTTTGCCATCTTTTGTTTTGGGCAGCCGCATTAAGCCGAAGCCCAGTTTTGGGGTGGCTTCTCCAAAATAGCTTTCCATATCCGGTTCCTCCTTGCAATATGGGTGAAAATGAGGGACGTTTTTTCAGGAAGGCAGCGGAATTGCTCCCGCTGCGCCGTCTCTTTCCTTTATTGTACCAAAAATACCCGCCGGCGGCAATCCCATGCGCACCCCTGTTCCGGCCTGTTTCATCTCCCATGCCAAAGCTGCCGCAGCAAAAAAACCACCTTCTTCCTTTCCTGCCCCAATTTCTCCTTCCATGATAAACAAATTCCAAAGCGGATGCAAGGAAAAAGCGCCGGGCTGTTTTTGCAAACTTTCTGTGAAAGCAGTTTACAAAACTGGAATACCATGGTATACTAAAAGTAACGAATCGTAACCATTATGACGATTTAGTTTTCAAAGGAGCGAGTTCCATGTTGGATAAAAATAAATTAGCGGATTATGTCCCTGGGTTCCAGTCCCGGCGGACCTTTTCCCCTCAGCTTCCTTCCCAGGAAGAGCTGGTGCTGGTCCAGCAGGCGGCGGAGGAACTGGCCGCACAGTCCGGTTTGACCTTCACCCGGTTCGACCAGCCCAAGCTGCTGTTTGAGAGTTTCAAGCGGGGCAAGGGCTTTTTCCGCTTCGCCCACTACTACTACGTTATCAGCGCCAAGGAGGACACCCCCATGAACCGGGGCAAAACCGGGTACTTCGGCCAGCAGCTGGCGCTGTATCTCACCTCCCTGCGGCTGGGCTGCTGCTGGGAAATGGACCGGTTCGACCGGGAAAAACTGGCGGAACTGCTGTTTCCGGACAGCGAAGAGAAGCCCCTGGCGGTGCTGTTGTTCGGACGGGTCAACCCCATCCGCAGCCTGCGGGAAGGCACCATCCACCAGATGCGCAAGCTCCACAGCAAGTCCTTTGACAAAATGTTCCGTTCCGACCGGCTGGACATTCCCTACTGGTTCCACCTGGGGTTGGAATATTTTCACAAGGCCCCCGGCAACGCCAACCGGTACGAGGAGGCCATCCGGCTAAAGGACACAACCGCTTTCTTCACCGCCCAGCCCGGCCAGGAAGTGAGCACCGGCATCGGCACCCTCCACTTTGAGCTGGCGGTGAACAGCCTGCCTTCCTGCCACGGGGAAATCCGGGTTTTGGAAGACCAGAAGGTGTGTTTCGTCAACACCATCGGGGAAACCGATGCACATCAAGCCCAACCGGCAAAGGAGGATTCTCATGGAGTTGCGTGATAAAAACGGATTGACCGAAGCGGAATTTTTGGCGGCCTACCGTCCCGGGGACTACCCCCGTCCCTCGGTCACCGTAGACATTTTGCTGCTGCTCAAGCCCAAAACCGGCCTGCCCAAACTGTTGATGGTGCGCCGGGGCGGCCATCCCTGCCTGGGGATGTGGGCGCTGCCGGGGGGATTTGTGAACCCCGACGAAAACACCGAAGCCGCCGTGCTCCGGGAACTGGAGGAAGAAACCGGCCTGTCCGGCCTGCTCCCCACCCAGCTGTACTTTTTCTCCGACCCCGGCCGGGACCCCCGGACCTGGGTGATGAGCTGTGCCTACCTGGCGGTGGTGGAGGGGGAAACCCTTCCCGCCGTAGCGGGGGACGATGCCGACGATGCCGCCCTGTTTACCCTGGAATATCTGGATTTGACCCAATCCACCAAAACGGAAGGGGAAATTACCGTCACGGAATCGGAGCACCTGATCCGCCTCACCGGACCGGAAACCCTCACCGCACAGGTGAAGCTGGTGGAAGAGCGCCGGGGACGGATGCAGCGCCATACGGTGGTGGAGCTGGACAACCAAGGCATTGCCTTCGACCACCCCAAATTCATCACCCGTGCCATGGAATTTTTGCGCACCCACCCGGAATACGGCATTACCGTTGTATAATGATTACCGAAGGCAATCATTACAGTTCCCCTCTTGGCCGTCCAATGTCCGGCCGGCCATTTTGCTTCGCAAAAATCGAGGGAAACTCAACGGACTTTTTATAGGTAAATAAATTCCACATAAAAAATCCAGCCATCGGAAGATTTGATTCCGGTGGCTGTTCTTTTTGGATTAAGCCCGCTGCCGGGCCAGCATTTCCTTGACCTTCCGCAGGCGGGTGAGGTTGGAGCGCTCGTTGTCCTCCAGCTTCATGGAAATGGTGCGGATGGTCTGTTCCATTTCGGGAATCATCACATATTCCAAGGCATTGACCCGCCGCCGGGTGCGCTCCATTTCATCGGAAAGCATCTCGCAGATTTTGTTCACCTGGGCCAGCTCATAGAGCTTGGGCAGAAGCTGCTGCAATCCCTGCACCGCCCCGTCCAGTTCCGGGGAGGTAAAGGCAAAGCCGTAACCGATGCCGGTTTGTGGCGCTGGATAAGAGATGGCAGGCACCTGAAGGTTCATCAAATGGGTGGTGGCGCAGTCCGGCTCCTGCCCTGCGGCGGTGAGCAGCAGAGCTTCGGTAAGGGCCGCCTGCCCCATCTCCGCCTGCGCCAGCAGCATAGAGCGGGAAGCCTGCCCCAAAGCGGTTTCTATCTCCCGATGCAGCTTCAGCCAGCGGCGGTGGTACTCCATGTACTGCCGGGCCATCTCGTCCTGCTTATCTTTCAGCAGCTTATGGCCCCGCCTGGCGGTGGCCAGGCGCTTTTTGGTTTTGTCCAGCTCCAGCCGGGTGGGGTTTACGGTGGCGATAAGGCATCACCTTCCTTGGGGAGATACTGTTCCAGATATTCCGGATGGATTCGCTTCAGCTCCGACTTGGGCAGCATGGCCAGCAGCTTCCAGCCGATGGAGAGGGTCTCTTCCATGCTCCGGTCGGTGTGGTAGCCCTGGGAGACATACTGCTCCTCAAAGGCCTGGGCAAAGGCGGCGTACATCCGGTCGGTGGGGGACACCGCCGATTCCCCCAGCACCACCGCCAGTTCCATGGCCTGCTTGCCTCTGGCGTAGGCGGAAAAGAGCTGGTTCATGGTGTCGGCGTGGTCCTCCCGGGTTTTTCCCTTGCCGATTCCCTTGTTCTTCAGCCGGGACAGAGAAGGCAGCACGTCAATGGGGGGCTGGATTCCTTTATGGTACAGGTCCCGGGAGAGAATAATCTGCCCTTCGGTAATGTACCCGGTAAGGTCGGGGATGGGGTGGGTTTTGTCGTCCTCCGGCATGGTGAGGATGGGAATTTGGGTGATGGAGCCCTTCACCCCCGGATGCGCCCCGCCCGTTCATAGAGGGACGCCAGGTCGGTGTAGAGATAGCCGGGGTAGCCCCGCCGTCCCGGCACCTCTTTCCGGGCGGCGGACACCTCCCGCAGCGCTTCGACGTAGTTGGTCATATCGGTGAGAATCACCAGCACCTGCATCCCCAGGGTGTAGGCCAGGTATTCGGCGCAGGTAATGGCCATCCGGGGGGTGGCAATCCGCTCCACCGCCGGGTCGTCCGCCAGGTTCAAAAACAGCACCGAACGCTCCAAAGAGCCGGTGTTCCGAAAATCCTCCCGGAAAAACTCCGCTTCCTCAAAGGTGATGCCGATGGCGGCAAACACCACCGCAAAGGCTTCGTTTTCCCCCCGCACCTTGGCCTGCCGGGCAATCTGGGCCGCCAGCTGGGCGTGGGGCAGGCCGGAGCCGGAAAAGATGGGCAGCTTCTGCCCCCGGACTAAAGTATTCAGCCCGTCAATGGCGGAGATGCCGGTTTGGATAAACTCCGCCGGGTAGTCCCGGGCGGCGGGGTTGATGGGGGCGCCGTTGATGTTCAGGCGGGTATCGGAGATCAGAGCGCCGCCTCCGTCGATGGGGCGGCCCAGGCCGTCAAACACCCGGCCCAGAATTTCCGGGGAAACGGTGAGCTCCAAACCGTGGCCCAAAAACCGGGCTTTGGTTCCGGTAAGCTCCAAACCCTGGGTGCCGGCAAAGAGCTGCACCAGGGCGGTGTCCCCCTGGGCCTCCAGCACCCGGCCCAGCCGCAGGGAACCATCGGAAGTGCGCACCTCCACCAGCTCATCGTAGGTGACCCCTTCCACCCGGTCCACCAGCATCAGGGGGCCCACGATCTCCCGGATGATTTTATAGTCTCGCTTCACAGTCCTTCCTCCTCATCCTGGGACAGGGTCTCCAGTTGATGCAGCAATGCAGTGAAATCTTCTTCCCATTGGTCTTCCGGCCGGTACTTCATGCCGGCAATGGCGGTGCGCATCTCTTCCTGGTGAAGCTGCTCCCACAAGGCTCGGTTTTGCAGGGAGCTTACCCCCTGCTGATACCAGGTCAGGATGATTTGCAGCATCTGGGCCTGCTTTTGGGGAGAGGTGTACCGGTCCACCTCCCGGAAGGCGTCCTGCTGCAAAAAGTCCTCACGGATCATCTGAGCCGCTTCCAGAATCAGCTGTTCCCGTTTTCCCAGGGCGTCAAAGCCCACCAGCCGGACGATTTCGTTGAGTTCCGCTTCCCGTTGCAGCAGCGCCCTGGTCTGGGCTACCTGACTGCGCCAGCGGGAGGACACCTGGGTGTCGAAATAATCCCCCAGCCGATCCTCGTAGAGGGAATAGCTTTTCAGCCAGTCGATGGCGGGGAAGTGCCGCTGGTAGGCCAAATCGGCGCTGAGCCCCCAGAACACCTTGACAATCCGCAGGGTGGCCTGGCTCACCGGCTCGCTGGTGTCCCCGCCGGGCGGGGAAACTGCTCCGATGGCAGTGATGGCGCCTTGACGCCCTTCGCTCCCCAGGCAAACCACGCTGCCTGCCCGTTCGTAATACTCCGCCAGACGGGTGGAGAGGTAGGCGGGGTAGCCTTCTTCCCCCGGCATCTCTTCCAACCGCCCGGACATTTCCCGCAGGGCTTCCGCCCAGCGGGAGGTGGAGTCGGCAATCACCGCCACCCGGTAGCCCATATCCCGGAAATACTCCGCAATGGTAATGCCGGTGTAGATGGAGGCTTCCCGTGCCGCCACCGGCATATCCGAGGTATTGGCAATCAGCACCGTCCGCTTCATCAGCGGCAGGCCGGTGCGGGGGTCGTGAAGCTGGGGAAACTCCTGGAGCACGTCGGTCATCTCGTTGCCCCGCTCCCCGCAGCCGATATAGATAATCAAATCCGCGTCCGCCCACTTGGCCAGCTG